>JAAYFY010000038.1 GCA_012728015.1 Clostridiaceae bacterium
CAGGTATTTGTCCAGAGGTACGCCGATCCCCGTACCGTTAATGATAGCAAAGAAACAAAGCGCCCATTCATAGCGGTTTTCGCTGATGATGGATATGCGCCATCCCTTGAATCCTCTTGCTACCAGGGCTGTACCCAGGCAGTCAATCTCTTGCTCAAACTGTATGTAGTTTTTTTCCACGATGGTACCGTCGCTGGTTTTAAACTTGAAACCCACCTTGTTCCCGTATTCCCTGGCACAGTTTTTAACCAGCTGCTTCAGGTCTTCAACAGGTTTTTTCTCATAGTATCCCAGGCCTTTTACAATCCGTCTGCCATACTGGCTGTATTCCACAACAAAATCTTTCATTGCGCTCACCAACCCTTACCGAATTATAATTATCACTATGCTATTATGATATGTTATTATTACTTGGTGATAATTATACATGATACCCGGAAAAATGTAAACACATGGGCGCAATGATTTTTTACCTGCCAGCGCGGCTTATGATTCGTCAGCGCTGTGGTATGATTTCAAGCCAGTATCCGTCGGGATCTTCAATAAAGTATATCCCCATGGCCTCATTCTCATAGCAAATGCATCCCATTTCTCTATGCAGCTCATGGGCCGTATCAAAGTCATCGGTGACAAAGGCGATGTGTGACTCGTTGTCTCCCAAATCATAAGGGCCTTCTTTATCCCTAAGCCATGTGAGCTCGATATTGAACGTGTTGGTATCATCGGCCAGGAACACAAGGATGAAGCTACCGTTCTGGGCCTCCTTCCGCTTTACTTCATGAAGCCCGAGCGCCTTTTCATAGAACTCAACAGACCTGTTGATATCTGTGACATTGATATTGGCGTGCGCAATCCTGAATTTCATAACTATTTCCTCCCGCCCTTATATTTCATGGTTTGTTTATAGATTACTTCAGTTTATCCCACAGTTCAAGGCAGGCAAAATCACGCGGATATCGGGCTATCTGGATTCATCATTAGCTGTCAGCTATCAGCCGCCTCTTCCGCCGTTATCGCAATCCGCCTTCCCGTCTGACTGGCGAGCCCAGGATTATTCAAGGTCTGATGACGATCCGTAATGCATGAGATCATCCAGCGCCTCATTTCGCACGCCGTCCCGGTTCATCTCCCAGGCGTCAAGCACCTGCTCTTCCGAAGGCCTTTTTTTCATGGTCTGTTCCTTGACGCCAATGGTTTCCCTATCCTCTTTTCTTGCGCAGTCGATGCAAAGCCTTGCCTGGGGAAGCAGTTCAAGGCGCTTGCTGTCAATCTCTTTGCCGCAATGCTCGCATATGCCGTATGTTCCTTCTTTCATCTTCTTTTCAGCACGCTTGATGCTTTTCACCTCGTCCATCTGGAGTTTCTTCAATGCCATGTAATGCTGCATATCGAAAAGCTCTGTAGCTATTTCGGCCGGATGGTTATCGTAGCCAGACAGTTCGTCCAGGTGAAAATTATCGTATTCCCCCATGCGCAGCCCTTCCATGTCGTCAATGAGCTCTTCCCGGTCTTCCCTGTGATGGTCAAGCAGGTATTTATAATGGCGCATTTTCTTTTTCTTCATCCAATCCACCTTTCATACTCAGATGCTATAGGCAGGAAGCTGGAGATTGGAGAATAAGGTAACTATAAAGCCTTGCCTGCCTTTCTAACTTCCAACATCTCACTTCTCACTATAAGCATGTCATTGCGAGGAGCAGCGCGGCGAAGCAATCTCGTTCTCCGCTCGAATTACACCTTTGGCACGTCTTTGCAATGACACGCTATTCTTTAATATCTCTCAGAGGATTGACATTAATGCCTGCAATAAAAAAGAAATGCGAATGGCATGCGGCTTTGAATCTTGTTTGATTTCTTCCGCAGAATCCCTCGAACTGCGTTGGAATTGCTTGATTGCGCATATTCTGATTATATAATCTGCCAATTATCCAGAAGGTTCTACTTATAGATTCTTCGATAGCATCAATAATAAGTGTTGAGGAGGTGAAACAATGGCTACTAACAACAGCAAGAGCAGAACCCAGTTTTCAAACATGAAATATGAGATTGCCAACCAGCTCGGTATAAACCTGAAACAGGGCTATAACGGAGACATTACCGCACGCCAGGCAGGCACCATCGGCGGTAATATAGTTAAGAAAGTATTCCAGTCATACACAGGAAACCAGTATCCACAGATGGACGCACAGCAGAACCAGCAGCAACAGCAGTAAATCAGTAAAACAGCAGGGCAAACGTCCTGCTGTTTTTATAACTTAGCCGGATATTTGCAAATAATCTGTATACCATCGCCGAAAACCTCTTTTTTAGCCAAAACATAACATAACTATGTTATATAAGGGGTGATACTCAGCGTATCATATAATAACCACCCTTCAGGTCATCCGGCGCAAGCTTTCGATATGATATCCAGGTTTCTTATTCCCACCGCGATCCTGTACATGCGAAGCTCTTCCATGTTGACCTTTTGACTGAAGTTAATTATTGAGCAGCACGGCATTAGGTCCAGTGTGAGATCAATCGCACCGGACCAGGAAGGACAAACCCCTCGCTTTATTTGCGCCGGCTGGCAAAACACACAGGACCTTGCCTCAGTCCGTATTATACATCTCGGTATAACCCTTTTCCTGTATGTTCAACGTCAAGGCCCGCACCATGTTGAATTCATCTTCCACCATCTCACAGGCAAGATCTTTAACCTCTAAAAAACTCTTATCTGTGACGTTAAGTCCGCCAGTCCTGTGTTCGACCTCCTCAGTATACACAGTAAGATAGTAATAGTCTCCGTCCAAAGATTTTGAGCTGATGTCTTCACGTAATGACAGGATATCGTTTTCCCGGACGGCGTCCTTTATCTCATTAATATCATCTTTGGACAGCTGGATGATTTCCTCAGGGTATTCATCGATGAATTCCTCTCTGAAACCATCACAATAGATTCTTACCGTTCCGTCTGATGAAAATTCCGCATGGGTTTTAAACAACTCATAAACTGGACATTCGCCCGCGGGATAATAGGTCAGCTTGAGAAACACGCCATCAGAGAAATTGATATTCAGACGACTCAGGCTGCATCCTGCCAGAAGCGCCAGGATAATAACACCAGCCAGCAACACGATGCCCGGCTTTTTCATATCTGCCATCCCCCTTGTATAAATGGCTTTGCATACCATCAGAATCTCGGATAATTATACTTCTGATTACAATACTTGTAAATACCTTTCAGGCTATCCTGTCTTCCCGTTCAGGATCATGGCGATTATCTCCTCTTCGGTTGACGGCTTATCATAATCTCCTGTAAGTTCGCCTTCATAATGGTAAACAATGCCGGCACGCTCATTTCTCTCAAGGCAGTCCATCAACATCTCTTCCCCATATTCTCCAATAAATCTTGCGAAGGCTTTTATTCTGACTGAATCCAATATGCTGTCCGAACACGGAAACTCATCGCATTCCCAGCATCCCGCAAGTCCTTTTTCGGTACAGCAGTTGAAGTTCTTGCACCTGTCCACCAGCCTGCAGCCCTGATTCTTGCATCCCACACAGGTTTCGTTCTCGCTGCACACACAGCAGGTCAATCCGCAGTATGCAATCCCTTTTTCTCTTTTCATCCTTTGATCTCCCTTCGCTTCAAAACGCATTCCACAAAAACACGAAGACAAAGACGGCTCCCCATGCATTTGCCCGTAAATTCCTTCACCATGAGCATACCATAACGGCAACTACCTGAAAAATGCTATCCGGTGCATCCCCGACAGCCATATGCGTCAGAAGGCACACGACCGCGCAGGTATTCAATATCTGTATCCTCCCCTATATGCCTGTCAGTCAAATGCCGGATCATTCAGCCGGCTTTTCGGAGAGCTTTTGAACCTCAGCATTCAGCAGAAAACTGAAAATGATTTCAAAGAGGACCATGACAGAAGCAACAATCGCCGCGCTGTAATATATGCCAATAATCAATGCGGCAACGGGAATGATAACCGACAGTATCATGTAGCTCCTGGATTGATACAGCCAGCTGAAGGGGAGTAAATGCGCTCCAAAAACAATCGCCAGGAGCATAACCATTTTGTCCGGTGCCGCAAAGTAAGCCCACATGACAATTGGCAGGTAGATCAGCTGATTTAGCGACATAAGAATCCCAAGCCTGGTCAATGGGTTTCCCTTATTGGTAAATTCAGCCTTAATGATCCTTGATATGAAATAAGACAGCGGCATGAGCAGCGCTGTGGAGCAAAAGGTCAGGAGATTTTTCGTAAGTACAGGAACTGAAGTAAGGTTTACAACAGATATGGCCATCCAGATAAGAATTGAAGCAATAATAAAATGCAAGCCCTTCTTTTGTTTTGCAGCACTATCCAGCCGCATTTGATCCAAATTCATTATTGACCTCACAACCTTTACTTTTTATTTTCCGCAACACCACTGTTCATGGTGCTCCTATGGTTTTTTTGCTTTGACCACTTAACATCCTCGTTTACCGCCCGGTTATTGAACAGGCAATACCGGAAACCATGAACAATAAATACGCTTAACACATTATCCATAACCGAAACCGGCTGCTCAAAAAGCTTTTCATAAAATTGACAGCCCGTTTCATATCTTTTACGCAAACATACAGGGAATTAATGCGAATATTCATATCCCATTTCTCCCGCTTAAAGACCTGTCAAGAATATCAAAGACCTTTGCCCGGCCATATCATTTTCCTCCCTGATTTGAACTAGCAGAACGGTGTATTTCGTTTAGCATATAGTCAGCAAAACTGATAAGCTCTTCATGGTCCCAGCCTTCAAAGCCCGGCTGCCCCTGGTATGCGCCGACAGCGTTTTTCAGCAATAGGCTGAATTTTTGCGGCAAGTGCTCAATGCCCCAGTTGCCTGCCTCAAGTTTTGACAGAATGCTGTCGTGTCTTATGCAGCATAAAACACGGCACAGGTTAAGCGTATAATATACCGGGTTGTGTATGATCCCTTCCTTTGCATCCTTTATATCACATATTAATGAATCAATATAGCTTTCCCGTGGAATATCGCCGAATACTTGGGATATCTCCCTGCCATATAAACATATCCCCCGATGCTTTATTACTGTCATATGGGCTGCCAGGTCCCTGTCAACATCGTCGCCGCATTTATATTCCCTGTCCTTTTCGTACTTTTCCCTGATCATTTCAGAAAAATGGAGTTCAAACGGAGTGGGGTATTTAAAGTTTTTAGCATATTCCAGGAGTATAACGCTCATTTCAATACCCTTTTCGGGCAGTCCTGAAGCTTAAGAAGTTCATCAACAAGAAGCCTTTTGGTCTTATAATTCAGGGGATAGCCTACAACAGCTAAGAAGTCTATATCGCTATGCTCTGAATAACAGCCCATGGCCAATGACCCGTGCAGGTATATACCGACGAGATTTTCTTTAAGTATGGCTTTGAAACGTCTTACTACCCGATCAAGTACCTGATATGGATCCATCCATCAACCTCACAATAATAAAAACATGTTTATTTTAGAGTAATCCATTGGGTCATGCCTGCGCCCAATTCTTTATTGGGCCTTTCAACAAATCCGAATTTTCTGTAAAAGGGCTCCTTGTCCTTAGCCGCCATAAGGTTTACAAAAACAGCCTCGCCCGGTTTTATACTGTTCCTTATGTAATCCATGATCGTGTTCATTATCGTTTTTCCCAAACCCTTACGCTGATACTGCGGCAGGACAACGATATCTGAAATAACCACGACATGGCCGCCGTCGGTAAACACTCTGCCCATACCCACGGTTTCACCGTCTATGATGACCGAAACCAGAAACGCCGAGTTTTCAATACTGCCCCTGGCCTGGTTGGGTTCTATCTCCTTCCAGCCAGCTGATTTCCTCAGCCTGTTATAGTCCTCAACAGAAATTGAATTCCTGAATTCGACATTATCAAGTCCCATACCTATCTCCCCACATCATTTTGATTTATCAATAAACCCGGATCGCGGCATCAAGGTTTAATCCAGTTGCTCTATTATCCTTTCAAGTTCGATTGCCACCCCGTCATTATCATTAGTTTCCGCTACTCGCTTTGCAGCTCTTTTCACTTCTTCGGACGCATTTCCCATGGCTATTCCCGTTCCGCATTCCCTGATCATATCCATATCGTTGTAATCGTCGCCGAAGGCTGTCACATCATCAAGACTGAACCCCAGTATATTTGAAAGGGACCTTATGGCATTCATCTTTGAAACATCTTTATGGGCTATCTGGCCAAGGGTTCCTCCATCGGTAACCACCATTTTGAAATCATCGGGCAGAAATCTGTTTATCCTGCCAGGGTCATCTACCTCACTGAGATCTACCAGAATCTTCGCAGTGGGTCTGAATTCAAAATCACCAAAATCCACAAACGTATATTCAGGAAGCCAGCCGGTCATCATCCTGACATCAAAATTGGCATACAGCCGGTTCATTATCTCAAGGGATATCCTTATTCCCGGGTAGTTGGCCATAAGCCACAGGACTGTGTCCTTAACGGTGTCAGCATCAAGGTAATTGCTGTGTATAAGCTGGTCGCCGAAATAAACCTCGGCGCCGTTGTAACAGATTAAATAATAATTTAGGAATCTTGACGGGATAATTCCCACAACAGCTCTCTTTGGCCTCGCCGTAGCCACTATGAATTTGAACCCTTTATTAACAATCTCGTTCATTGCCTTCAGGGTCCGGTCCGAAATGCTCTTATCCTGCCTTAACAGCGTACCGTCAAGATCTGTAACAATAACTTTCATTTTCCCTCCCGCAGTCAAACTTCTTTTAAGCCATGTCATACATACCGCATTCAATTATTCCTTATGTTCTTCATGCAGTCTTTCTTTCTCCGCTTTTTTTGGAGCGGACAATATCATCGCGCACATATTTAAAAAAATCCTTAACTGTATGCTTTATCGCTTTATACTCCAAAAGTTCAGGTCTTTTTGAGTTTGTCCTGATCACGAGAATGATCAATAGCGCTTCGCATACAGTAGCATATACATCCTTAAGGTCAAAGGTAAAAAGATCTTTCAGATAGATATAGTCAAGGCTGCCGGGCCAGAAGACCTTATCAATGAGTGAACAGAACGCTGCGGCGAAAAAGAGTATGAAGGCTAAAGCTGCGGTCCTGCTGATCCTGTGCCTTGTGTTGCTGTACCTGTATATGAAAACAGCAAGTACTATAAGAATTACGTTGAATAAAACATGCGGGATAAAACCCACCCCAAGGCCAAGCCATGAATTTATCCAGGATAAATCGGTATTATGTTTTGGCCTGAAAAGAACGTAATCGCCAATAATGCTGAACCCGTGATCAAAAAAACGCCTTGAGATAACGATCTTAATGGCCTGATCAATGAGAACAAGAATGGGCACCGTTATGGCAAGAGCCATATTATTACGCTTCAATGATCATTCTCCTTTCTCATTCGTTTCAGCTATTATGGTTATAAAACCTTTATCTTCAGCCCGGACTTCTCTTTCTGTGAATATATAAGCCTGTCAAATGCAAACTTGTCAGGAATGGCATCAACGGGTAAGCCCCAGTAAGATCTTGGACCAAGCCTGAATATATACATGCATGGTGTGATGATAACGGCCTTATAGTGATGCAAGCCAAGTTTTACGAGGGTATCGCCGCCTTCTATCTGTATTCCTTCGTCAGAATAGCGGTATGTTATGTCTTTTAC
>JAAYFY010000039.1 GCA_012728015.1 Clostridiaceae bacterium
GCAATAAAACTAATGAAAAACAAGATAAAGGATTTGGCGATGTAAAGCAAATAACAAAGGAGTACATGGATTACTATACGAACCATAGACCGCAAAAGGCACTTGGGGGATTGTCCCCAAGCGCCTATAGGATAAAAAACACTTAAAAAATCAAGCTAATCTAACCGTACCCAAAGTGTACACCGTCAGGGGGTCACCCCAGACTGTCCCCATGGTTTGGAGATGTCCCCCTGGCATTTCCCTTGGCAGTATGACAACCTATTCAACGCCGTAAACTTCATCCAGCGGGGTAAGGCTTGGCTCAAAATAGTCGATTTTCTCCCAGCCGGTGCCATCGGGCTTTATGCGGCAATACCTGCCGGTATTCTGAAGCTTGTAATAAACCCATCCGTCTCCCGGTACAACCACGTCAAATACTTTATAGTCGTTGCATATCTTCTGTTCCTCGTCGGGAGAAAGCAGGTTTCTCCTGAACAAGCCTTCGCCGTCCTTGGGGTAATACGCCCAGTAATCGTGGATTGCGGGAGTATAAATACCGCCATCTTCAACTATAAGGAACCCTCGCCAATCTTGGGTATCGGCTACGAAATAATAATCGGCGATCTCGTATGGGCCGAATTTTACAGATGCCATCATTGTTCCGGGAATCTCGCATATTTTTCCGCTGAATGAATAGATGTCTTCAGGAAAATTAATTCTAGTCATGCTCTTGTTTTCCAGGTCGTAGATAAAATGGTAGCCGTTCTCATCTATTATTTGCAGCTGGTGCTTGTTTGCGGCTTTAATTCCCCCCTCAGCAATCAAGGTTTCACTCTCTCCACCGTTCACGCTGAGCATTTTTATCGTTGATGCAACGGTGGACGCGTCAAGCCTTACGTATTCCAGATAATATATGTAATCTCGTATTACGATGAAGTCTCCTACGTTTTCTGCCACAATTTCTTTCACCTTGCCGTCTGTGCGCAGTCTTATCAGTTTATCGGTGAAGACCTCCGGGCAGTCAAGCAAATAGTATACCCAGTCGCCAACCACGTTGATACGGATCTGATATGCAAGTGAATCCGACGTTAACTTGACAATTTGGTCCGGGCTGCCATTGACCGGCATTTTGTAAATGCCTTTCCCGGAAAAAGAATAATAGATCCAGCCGCCCTGCTTTACAATACTTGTCCCCCAAAAGAAATGATCTATCGCATTGGTGCCGATTTCGTTGATCTCTGATGCATCCTTGTAATCGGGGATGAATTCATCGATTGGATCAGCGGCTTCGTCTGCGTCACTTTCATCGCCTGCGTCGTTTATATCACCTGAATCATTTTCATCAGCCGCATCCGGCGCCTCATTATCGTATCCTGGTTTTGAACCATTGCCAGGCTCTCCGATGCCATCTTTATCATCCTGATCATCTCTTCTCCATATTGAAGAAGCGTTTTCATCGTCTTCCGGCCTTTGCCTTCCAGTCGACGATCTGCCGCAGGATGGCAGAAAGGCAAATACCAGGGCAGATATTATTGCGGCTATAACAATACGCTTGGCCGTATTCATAAAAAAAGACCTCCTTGGGCTGCGGCTTTGAAATACTTATTTATTCCAATTCTATTACAATATCTGGCTATGTCAATACTCACTAAAATACTGGGCAATATGACCGCAAAAACCAGGTATGGACCCAGCAGTATCTTCATAGTTATACCTTCATAGTGCAACGCAATTGCAGGTTATACCCGGGTTTTGCATTCCGGTTAACACAAGAATATCATAAATGCCTCTCATTTCACGTCCTTCAAAACGGCAGCCAGATGCTTTTTTTCAGGACAAAAAGAGGGACATCCAAATCCTTTGCCAGGTGTTCCATGCCTTCCATTACAGAAACCGCCGCGATGGGGATGCCGGTCTTATCAGACACCTGGCGGCTAAGTTCAAGGCCATGTTTTACATCATCAGGGGAGGTCTGGTCAAGATAGTGGGTGTTGCTGATGAGCTTTGTCACTTTAAGCCGGGAGGCTTCCTCTATGGCTCCCATGTATTCCAGGGTGTATTCAAGGCCGCCGGTCAGGGGCCTTGCCCGGTTTATCACAAAGAACATTTCATATTCGCTGTCAGGTATATCATTGCGGTAGCGCCCCAGGACCCTGGCGCCGTCCTCATCCCCGCCCACGTCCAGTATAACGCTGGCGTCCCGGTTCTTTATGGCCGCGGCTATCTTGGGGACCAGGGCGGGAACATCCACGTTGGTATTGGCGAAAAGCGGGGCCAAAACAGTTATCCCCATGGATTCCAGCGTGTTCCTGGCGTCAAGGCTCCTGAAGAAGGGATTTACTATGTCCATATCGGCAAGGATGACATTTTCCCTGCCCTGTTTTATGCGGACGGCAGCGTTTACCGCGATCTCGGATTTACCGGTGCCGTAATGGCCTGTAAAAATGTTAATCCTCTTATCGAACACTTCCTATTCCTGCCCCTTTCTTTCATACCTGGCCCTTCCTGTTATGTAGAGGTCATTGCCCCAGGTGTCGATTACGACTGTACAGGGCATGTTTTTCACTTCAAGCCTTCTTACCGCTTCGGTGCCAAGGTCTTCAAACGCGATGACCTCTGCTTTCTTTATGCAGGACGCGATGAGTGCGGCCGCTCCGCCGGTTGCGCCAAAGTACACAGCACCGTGCTTTTTTATGGCCTCAACCACCTCACGGCTTCTGGCTCCTTTTCCTATCATACCTTTAAGGCCCATTTCAATGAGCTTGGGGGTATAGGCGTCCATACGCCCGCTGGTGGTGGGCCCTGCGGACCCTATGACCTTCCCGGGAGGCGCCGGGCACGGCCCGACATAATAGATGATCTGACCTTTGATGTCGAAGGGAAGGGGGCTTCCGCTTTCGATAAGCCCCATCATCCTCTTATGGGCGGCATCCCGTGCCGTGTATATTGTGCCGCTTATGAGCACCTCATCCCCGGCTTTAAGGCTGATTAATTGCTCCTGGTCCACGGGGGCTTTCAGGTGTATGGCCATGTTTTCACCTCGCATCGTCCGGCGTATCTGCCTTTTCAGACATGTTGTATATTGACCTTAACTCACTGGTGTAATTGCCGTTGGCATCGTAGATATAAAGAGGGGAAAGAAGCTTCATGCCCGGGTTTCCGTTCCGCAATCCCTTGATCAGGAGAAGCGAAGGCGCATCCCCCACCCTCGGGCATACCACCCTGAGTTCCTTTGGCTCCAGGTGGTTCTTCCTCATCTCCACCATGATATCGCAAAGACGATCAGGCCTGTGGACCATGTAGAACTCGCCGTGGTGCCTTAGAAGGGATGAGGCGGCCATTACCACGTCCTCCAGGGCACAGAGAATCTCATGCCTGGATATGGCCCTGGATTCATCGGGGTTGGGCAGCCCTCCGCCCCATTTTGTGTAGGGCGGGTTTGCGACAACCACATCGATCTTACCGGCGGGAAGATGCCGGGACGCTTCCATTATGTCCATCACCTCGATGCTGACCTTGTCGGAAAGCCCGTTCCCCTCCACCGAACGCCTCGCCATTTCGGCTATATCAGGCTGGATCTCAATGCCGATGATCTTTTTCGCCTTGGTTTTTGCCGACATCAGGATTGCCACGATGCCGGTTCCCGTTCCCAGGTCCACGATGGTTTCCCCGGGCCTTGCCCGCGCGAAAGCGGCCAGCAGCACCGCGTCCATGCCGAACCTGAAGGAGTCCTTCTTTTGGATAATAAACAGGTTGTCCAGCAAAAGGTTTTCCAGCGTCTCATCATCATTTACCAGGAATCCCAAAGAGCTCACTCCTGTCGGGCCTTGCCGGATAGGGGCAAAGGCACGGAAGTTTGAATTAAAAAAGCGGGTTTAGACCGCCCCGCTGCCCGGAGGATGCCTGAGATCAAAGAGCCAGGTCTTAGGCCTGGCTCTTATAATAATCCTTATTTAGGCTGCGGAGCTCCCGTCGGGCAGACATCCGCGCATGAGCCGCAATCGATGCATGCATCCTCATCTATCACATATGTACCGTCGCCTTCAGAGATACAACTCACAGGGCACTCCGGTTCACAGGCGCCGCAGCTGATGCATTCCTCGTTGATATGATATGCCATTAGTAACACCTCCACGTGGATTGTTGGTGGGTAACCCACAGAAATATCCTATACCAACATAATTCCAATGTCAATAAACCAATTCTTCCTATTATTCCCGGGAATTCTGTCAGTCCTCAAGCTCCTTTAATTCTTCCAGTTCTTCCAGCAGCTTGTCTTCGTGGTCAGATTTCTTCTCGGCGTCCTTCACGATCTGCACTTCATCGATAGGATATTCTACGATATCGGCTCCCTGCTCATTATCCAGCTTTACCTTGATCCTTTCCTTGAGAAGGGATACATAAACCACTGCCCCGGGCCCCTTGGGGGTCATAACCACCGCGTCCACCTTAGGCATCTTTTTCAGCAGGTATTCGTAGTTCTCCTGTTCATATTTCAGGCAGCACATAAGCCGCCCGCAGGTCCCCGATATCTTGGAAGGGTTGAGGGAAAGGGCCTGTTCCTTGGCCATCTTTATGGATACGGGATGGAATTCGGAAAGATGAGTGCTACAGCAAAGGGGCCTGCCGCAGGTGCCCATGGCGCCCATCATCTTCGCCTCGTCTCTTACACCGATCTGCCTTAGTTCAATCCTGGTTCTGAACACCGAAGCCAGGTCCTTGACCAGTTCCCTGAAGTCAACCCGGCCGTCGGCTGTGAAATAGAAAAGGATCTTGTTATTGTCGAATGTATACTCAACATCTATAAGCTTCATCTCGAGGCCGTGCTTCTTTATCTTTTCAAGACATATCCCGAAGGCTTCGACCTCTTTCTTCTTGTTCTCCTCAACGTGCTCCATGTCATCCTCGGTGGCCTTACGGATTACGCATTTTAATGGGAGCACCACCTCTTCTTCGGCAACCTCGCGCCGGGCGATGACCACCTTCCCGCATTCCACGCCCCTGGCTGTTTCGACGATGACCATATCGCCCAGTTGTATGTCAAGATCGCCGGGATCAAAATAGTATATCTTGCCGGCGGTTCTGAAACGTACTCCTACCACTTTTATCATAAAGCACCTCTGTCAGTGTCATTACTTATGGAGTGCCAGCGTCACCAGGTCAACCGCGAGCTGGTGGTTTATATGGCGTCTTAGCTGGCTTCTCACCCCATTCAGTTCCTCTATTTTTTCAATCAAACCCTGTATACTGTTTTTTTTCGCATACTCCATAAGTTTATCTGATTTATCGGAATTAATCAAGCTGCCGGTCTTGCCGCAAAGTATCAGCATGGCGTCTCGCCAGGCCGATTCCAGGATATCCAGGCAGTCGGCCAAAGCTTCACGGTTCGCCGACAGGTACTGGTTGAGTTCCAGGTCGGCCATATCCTTTTCATCGTCGAAAAGGTATGATAATACAAGCTCCCTCGTCTTCACAAAGTCCTTGTTCCCCGAAAGGGCAAGCGCCCTGGCCGGGATCCCCTCGCTGTAGACTACGGCAGGGTCGCCCTCCGGTGAAGCCTTCCCGTGCTTTTCCAGGATCATCCTTATTTCTTCATCGGAGTAGCGGCTGAGCCTGAAATGGACCACCCTGGAACGGATGGTGATAAGAAGCGATTCAAAATTGCCCGCGGTCATAATGATAACCGCGTAGGGCGGCGGATCTTCAAGGGTCTTAAGAAGGCAGTTCTGGGCTTGCGGAGTCATCCTGTCGGCCTCCTGGATCAGGTATACCTTTCTGCCCTTGGCCGGACGGACAGTTATATCGTCAAGGATCACCCGGACCTGGTCAATTAATACACTGCGCGTTTCGGGCACGATTTGGAAGAAGTTCGTATTAAGCCCTGCCTCAAAGCTCCTGCAGCCGCGGCATCTCCCGCACGGGGCCGAATCCGGCCCTTCCAGGCAAAGCAGCGTTTGGGCCATCTTTCTGGCCAGGGTTTTCTTCCCGATACCGGGAGGTCCTGAAAGAACATAGGCATGGCTTGCCATGCCGGACCTGAACTGGTCAATAAACCTTCCTATTACCTCTTTTTGTCCTATAAAATCAAGGATGCTCAAACTGGTATACCTCGCTTAAAGGATCAGATCGAGAATCAGGCCCCGGATGTCTTCAATCCTGCCCAATATCTCCAAATGGTTCTTTTCAGACTTTAAGACTTCCTGGGTAAGCAGTTCCAGGTTTTCATTGATGGACTTGATGATGGCATATACCCTGTGCCTTCCCCTTCTGTCCAGGAAGCTCTCCTTCATAAACCTTGAGGAGCCTCTGACGGCATGGTTGAGAAACTCCGAGATCATCCGTTTGTAGACCTTAAATTCACTTATATCTATATGCTCCGCAAGGCGTTCCCCCTGCTTTTCAATCTCCTTGGCCATTTGCCTCAGCATCTCTTCCTGGGCATTGCTAAACTGCCTGTCCAGTTGCGAGCTGAACTGGGTGCTGCCCTTTTCCTGAACCTTTCCGGTTTGTTTGCTCACCCGGGAAGTAAGGCGCTGGGGCCTTCTTTCCGAGCTTCCCCCGTCGATCTTAAGACCCATAACCTCTTACCCTTTTGCTTTCTCCAATAACTTGTCCATATAACCCCTGATCTCGGCAAAAACCTCCTGGGGATTCCTGTTTACATCTATGCGCTTTATACGGTCGGGGTATTGTCTTGCGAGCTTAATGTAACCCGAGTAGACACGCCTGTGGAAGTCCATCTCTTCGCTCTCGATCCGGTCGGTCCCCTCGCCCTTGGCAACAAGCCTCGCCATGGAAGCATCGGCATCCAGGTCCATGAAAAATGTTATGTCAGGAAGGCAGCCGTCAACCGCCAGCCTGTTCACTGCCCAGACATTCTCGGCCCCAAGGCCCCTACCCTCTCCCTGGTAGGCCAGCGACGAATCCAGAAACCTGTCGCAGATTACGGCCCTGTTTTTCTCAAGCTCCGGCTTGATCACCGAAGACACCAGCTGGGCCCGGGACGCGGCATAGAGCAGCATCTCGGTGACAGGGTACATGCCCTGGTTCCGGTTATCCAGAAGGATCTCCCGTATCTTCTCGCCAATTGCGGTCCCGCCCGGCTCCCTGAGGGTTACCACCTCAAGCCCTTTTTGCCTCAGGTACTCCGAAAGGAGCAGTATCTGGGTGGTTTTCCCCGAACCGTCATTGCCTTCGAAGGTTATAAAAATGCCTTTGTTCATCAGATTAACCTCATATTTATCTTATAACCTGCACCCTACCATCCATTATACCATGAACCCGGCCGCCTGAACCCTGGATTTCGGCAAGGTACCGGGTAAGCTCACCGGATATGACCTCGCCCGGGTAAACCAGCGGGATTCCGGGAGGATATGGCGTGATGGGGGCAGCGCTGATCCTGCCGCCGGCCTTTTCCAAAGGTATTCGTTCGGAGGCCTTAAGCACGGCATCCCCGGGGTTCATGGCCTTTTCCGGAAGGGTATCGGGCGCCCGGACAAAAGAGAGCCTGTCTTCAACAGGGCCGTCCCCGTATCTTGCCGTTTCACGGATAGCCCTGACCAGGGTTATGAAGTCTTCATCGGTATGGAATGGCGTTGCGATGAGCACCACATGGTAATGGCCCGCCATTTCGGCTACTATGCCGAAGGACTCCCGGAGGATCCTTTCGGCTTCAAACCCGGAAAGGCCGCATTCTTCAAAGCTCAGCACGATCCTTGAAAAGTCGGTGTCAATTCCGGGCACGCCGGGTTTAATCCGCCTTACGCCCCCGATCCCTGAAAGCTCTTTGTCAAATGCCCGGACCCTGTCATAGAGCGCGTCGTAGAGCTCGGCCTCTCGCTTTTCCATGATCTCTCGGGCAATATCCATGGATGCCATAAGCACATAGGAAGGGCTTGTGGTCTGGAACATGGATAAGTACCTGGAAAGGCTTCCGTGATCCAGGAGGGATGACGCGCCTTCATGGATAAGGGCGGTCTGGGTCAGGGCGGGCAGGGTCTTGTGCATGCTCTGCACGCAGGCATCGGCGCCCAGCCTCAATGCCGGCGGGGGAAACAGGCCGGAAAAAGCGAAATGCGCCCCGTGGGCCTCATCCACCAGGAAAGGGATCCCGCGGGCCCTTGCGGCCTTGGCCATGCCCTTTATGTCCCGGGCGACGCCATAATAGTTGGGCCTTGTAAGAAGGACAGCCTGGACATCCCGATGCAGCAAAAGGGCGCTTTCAAGGTCGGATTTTTCACAACCAAGGGTAAGATGGATATCTTCATCGTAACGCGGGATAATACAGACAGGTTCGGCCTTAAGAAGTGAGATGGCGTTTATCACCGATGTGTGGGCATCACGGTTAATCAGGATCTTCCCGCCGGGCTTTACCGCCGCGTGTACCATGGCGTGTATCCCCACGGTTGAGCCATTGACCGAAAAGTATGTATCCCGGGCCCCGAAAGCGCGGGCAGCCAAAGCCTGGGCTTCCTTTATCACGCCGATGGGATCGTGCAGCGAGTCCGATCCCGGGACCTCGGTGATATCCAAAGAACCCGCGCTTTTTAAAAGAGCGGCCAGTCCCCTTCCCATCACATGACCGGGCATGTGGAAGGGAAGGGGCCTTTGGCCGGAATATTTCAGCAGCATGTTGTATATAGGCGTGTTCATGTTCACGCTACCCCTTGATTAAGGCCTGGCTTGGCGGCAACACTATTAACGTTAGGGACAGTCTTTCTGTCGTCTGTTACACAGGGACTTATATTATGCTGAGCCCGGTATAATATCAGTCTACAAGCACCTCGGTCCAGAGCTGGTTGTAAATGCTCTTGTAATCCCCCAGGTCAACATAGACATCGCTTATACTGATGATCTCATCGTCAGGCCAGAAGGCGTCCAGCTCAAACACCTCGGGATCTTCCTCGCGTATCATTTCGAGGGCTTCGGTAACAGGAGACGGATAGCCGATGGTAACGGCATTCTGGTAGGCCACATCCGGGTCAAGCATGAAATTTATGAACATCTCGGCCTCTTTTTTATACCTGCAGCTCTTGGGGATGACCATGGTATCAAACCACATATTGGTGCCTTCCCTGGGCACAACAAAATCGATATGGCTGAAATCGGCTTCCTCGTCCCAGTACAGTTCCATGAAATCACCGGAATAGGTGAGGCCTATGGCAGCATCGCCATTGGCGATAAGGTCCTTTATCTCATCGCCGTAATACCCGGCCACAAGTTTTCTCTGCTCCATCAGGGCCTGCTGGGCCTGCTGGAGTTCCTCGTCGTTTCTGGAGTTCATGGAGTAGCCAAGCCTCTTTAAGGCGGCGCCCATGGCATCGCGAACGTCCTTTTTCATCAGGATCTGTCCGGCATACTCGGGGTTCCAGAGGATTTCCCATGTATCCGCGGGGTCGTCCACCATGTTCTTGTTATAAAGGATTCCTATGGTGCCCCAGAAATACGGAACCGAATACTTGTTCTCCGGATCGTACTCCAGGTTCTTGAACCTCTCGTCCACATACTTGAAGTTCGGGATATTATCAAAATCCAGGGGCAGAAGCAGGTCCTTCCTGATCATTTCGGACACGGCATAGTCCGAGGGAAACACAACATCGTAGCTGCTGCCGCCGGCCTCAAGCTTGGCGAGCATGGTCTCATTGGTGTCGTAGGTCTTGTAGTTTATAGATATACCCGTTCGTTCCTCAAACAGGTCCAGAAGGCTCTCATCTATATATTCTCCCCAGTTAAAGATATTCAGGACAACCTTCTCGCCGCAGCCTGACATGGGCAGCGCCATGGCGAGCAATGCTGTGATCGTGATGACAACCAGGATCTTTTTCATAGCAGTAATTCCTCCCCTTCTCCACTTTTTTTATTGATTATTAACAGCAGGATAACCACCGCCAGGAACATGAGGGTGCTAAGGGCGTTAATGGTGGGTTTCACGCCCCTTCTTGCCATGGAGTAGACAACTATGGACAAGTTGCTGACCTCGTTACCTGCTGTGAAGAAACTTATCACAAAATCGTCTATGGACATGGTAAAGGCCATAAGCGCGCCGCTTATTATGCCCGGTCTTATCTCGGGCAATATGATCTTCCTCAGCGCATAGGAGGGGGTAGCCCCAAGGTCCATGGCTGCCTCGGCGATATGCCTGTTAAGCTGCCTCAGCTTTGGAAGCACAGCCAGGATCACGTAGGGTATGCAGAACAGCACATGGGCTATCAGCATGGTCATAAAACCCAGCCTCATCCCGGCTGAAATGAACAGGGTCATCAGCGCGACACCGGTTACGATGTCGGGATTGAGCACCGGGATGTTGTTTATGTTAAGCAGCAGGTTTTTGCCAAATCCCCTCATGTAATGTATGCCTATGGCCGCAATGGTTCCCACAATGGTGGATATTACCGTTGCCAGGATGGCTATGGTAACCGTATAGTACAAAGCCTCGGTTATAAGGCGGTCCTTGAACAGCTGGGCATACCAGTCCAGCGTGAAGCCGGCCCACTGTCCCCTGGACTTGGTCTTATTGAAAGAGAATACTATCAGCACGATTATGGGGGCGTAAAGAAACAGGAATATTAACCCCATATAAATTCTGACAGCCAGTTTTTTCATAATACCGCTCCTTTACTGCCAGACTCATGCCTTTGCATGGCCGTTTTCATCCTGCTTTCCGTCCCTGTCTATGCGCGACATGATGGCCATGGATATCAGTATCATCACCATCAGGATAATGGAAAGGGATGAGCCGAAATGCCAGTTTCCCTCCCACATGAACTGCTGTTCGATCAGATCTCCGATAAGGGGCGTCTTGCCTCCCCCAAGGAGCCCGGAGATGACGAAGGTGCTTACAGCAGGCAGAAATACCATGGTGATGCCCGATACCACCCCGGGTATGGACAAAGGCAGTATGATCTTGAAAAATGTCCTGGTCTTGTTGGCGCCAAGGTCGCTGGCAGCCTCGAGGTATTGCTTGTCTATCTTGCTCAAAACCGTGTATATGGGAAGTATCATAAATGGAAGGAAGTTATAGATCATTCCCAAAAGGACGGCGGTTTTCCCCGGCATGATCTCCAGCCTGGGAAGCCCGAAAAACTCCAAAAGCCTGTTTAAAAATCCGTTAGGAGAAAGGATGGACATCCAGGCATAGGTCCGAAGCAGGAAGTTCATCCACATGGGTACTATCAGGAACATAAGGAGCATGCTCCTTACCTTGGGATTGGCCCTTGCGACGATCATCGCCACGGGGTAGCCCAGCGCGAGGCAAAAAAGGGTAGACAGGGTCGCCAGGATAAAGGAGTTTACGATCACCTTAAGATAGATCGGCTCCGATACGCGTTCGTAGCTTCGCGTGGAAAACTTCAGCTGGGCGAGGTTCCTTATGTCCCCCTCGGTAAAGCTGTACAGGAATACCAGTATGAGCGGCACAACTATGAAGATGGCCATCCACACCGAATAAGGATAGGCAAGGATCCTCATCCTTTTCATTACCCATATCCCTCCTTTTTCATGACATGAATGTCGAAAGGCTGGACATTCATTCCAACCTGGGTCTCCTCGGGGAACATCAGGGTGCTGTGAACCATGTATTCCCTGTATTCATTCTCGATAAGCATCTCGTAATGAACTCCCTTGAAGACCACCGATGTCACCGTGCCCCGGATCATCCCCTTTTCGGGATCGGTGACGATCTGGAGATCCTCGGGACGGATTACCACATCCACCGGCACGTTGGTTCCAAAACCGGTGTCCACGCAATCGAAGACCCGCCCGTCGAACATGACCTTCCTGTCCTCCAGCATGGTGGCTTCTATGATGTTGCTTTCGCCGATGAAATCGGCCACAAAGCGGTTGGTGGGCTCATTGTAAATGTCCTCGGGGGTTCCTACCTGCTGTATGTGGCCCTCGTTCATAACAACCACGGTATCCGACATGGTCAGGGCCTCCTCCTGGTCATGGGTGACATAGATGAAGGTGATCCCTACACTGCGCTGCATATCCAGAAGCTCGATCTGCATCTCCTTGCGAAGCTTCAAGTCAAGGGCTCCCAGGGGCTCATCCAGGAGGAGCACCTTCGGCTCGTTCACCAGGGCGCGGGCAATCGCCACGCGCTGCTGCTGGCCGCCGCTTAAAGAATCCACATGGCGCTTTCCGAATTTCTCAAGATCCATCATCCTGAGCATTTTTTCCACTCTTTCTTCGATCTCGTCCTTCGGCAGCTTCTTGATCCTGAGCCCAAAGGCCACGTTCTCAAACACATTCATATGGGGAAAGAGGGCATACCTCTGGAATACCGTATTGATGTTCCTCTTATAGGGAGGGACGGGGTTCAGAAGTTTGCCTTCAAAAAGGATCTCACCCTCATCGGGCTCCTCAAAGCCCCCGATCATGCGGAGCGTGGTCGTCTTGCCGCATCCGCTGGGACCTAAAAGCGTTACGAATTCATTTTCCTTTATTTTTAAGTTGATGGAATCAACAACCTTGACACCGTCAAAGGACTTGGTGAGATTCCGCAGTTCGATAATATACTTTTCTTTTGCCATCACAATCCCCCAATCCATTATGAAGTCCGGGCCTAAAAGCTCGGCGGAGATGATATCCACAACACTCTGGCCACAGACCTGCCGGAGTTCTTTATGCCGTGGTTCCTGTCCGGTTTGAAATAAAAGCAGTCGCCCTTTTTAAGACGCATACGCTCTTTGCCGAGAAGCAGCTGTACACTCCCTGTGAGAACCATGCCGAATTCTTCACCATAATGGGGATCGTCTTCGATAACCGAACAGCCGGGCTGGATCTCAACGATGATGGGTTCCATTGCCCTGTTTATGGAATTGGGCACTACCCAGTTGATGGCATATCCTTCCTCGGGCATTTCTTTCACGAAATAGTCGTTGCCCTTGAATACGACCTGCTCATCCTCTTCATCGCTGAAAAAATCCTGCAGGTTTGAGCCCAGGCACTCCAAGATATCCTGAAGGGTCGAAATGGACGGCGAGGTAAGGTCACGCTCAAGCTGGGATATGTAACCTTTAGTCAGCTCGCACCTGTCTGCCAGTTCCTCCTGGGTCATATCATTAGCCAGTCTCAGTCTTTTAATTTTTTCACCTATTGACATGGCAGTTTCCTCCGATAAAACCCGCGGGCAGTCTTTCGCGCGGCATAGCAGCTTCGGCCGCGGGCGTTTAATTTCCGGAGTTTAATAACAGTAAACAACGTAAAAGTAATACATGACAAGTTGTTTACTTTTACTAAACAGCAAGAACCATTATTGCACTGTTTTTTTTCGTTGTCAACTACTTTAACAAAATTTTTTCATGGAGAGCGGAAGAGATAAAAAAACCGGGGAAAATATCCCCGGCATTCTTATGTAAGACCATATTCTTACTCGATCTTTCCGAACTTGTGGAAGGGAAGAATCCTGAATATGGCCTTGCCTTCAACCCATTCAGTTTCGATAACCCCAAAATTGCGGCTGTCCATGCTCTGGCCCCTGTTGTCGCCCATTACAAACAGCTGGCCTTTTTTTACCACTACCGGATCCATGCTGCCGTTCAGCACCATTCCCAGTTCCGGTTCTATCCGGGCGTAATCCTCAGTTATGGGCTCGTCGTTTATATACAGCACATTGTTCCGGATCTCCACTTTATCCCCGGGAATGCCTATAACCCGCTTGATGAGCCGGTTCCTCCTAAAATCTCCCCTCAGCTTCATGGCCACGTCGGATATGTATATGCCGATCCTCCCAATAGCGCCGCCTATGGGTTCATTTTTAAGGAATATGATGATATCGCCCCTCTGGGGTTCCCCGGTAACATAGGCCAGCTTGCTCATGATAAGCTTATCTCCCTGTACGAGGGTGTCCATCATGGAAGTCATGTTTACCTCGGTAATGGCATACAATTCACTCTGGATTATGGAGGTGATCAAAAACGCCGCGAGGATCAGCAGGACCCACTCCAGTATTTCCCTGCCTATGCTTTTCTTTTTTTGTCTTTTCTCCAAATGAAACAACTCCTTCAGCTTCTATTCGTATGCCCGTCAGCGGTCAAGGCTTAATACCCCTTCAGGCCGGCCGGCTTACCGGTTTTATATCCGGCAGGTATTCATATCGATACGCGGGTGACTCCGCTGATATTCATAAGCCGCCTGGAAACATCCTCCACACTCGGAGCCTGTTCCCTGCCCGTCCTGCAGATGATTTTATGAACGACCTTTGCGCCGCTTCTTGAAATATCGATGCTTTCAACATTAAGCCCCAGTTCTTTCAGTTCCTTCTCCCAGGAAACCCCCATGGTCTCGGCCTCAACCGACTCGATGGTCAGCGCCAGGGTGACTCTCTTTCCGGTCATTTTGGACTTGATGACCTTAAGATATGTGAGTACCGCCCATATCAGGAGGGTGGCCAGAAGGGCGGCGGTATAAAACCCCATGCCGCAGGCGATCCCGACGCAGGCCACAGCCCAGACGCTGGCAGCAGTAGTGATGCCCCGGACAGAAATGCCATGCCTTATGATGGCCCCGGCGCCAAGAAAACCGATACCGCTTACCACCTGCGCGCCTATCCGCGTGGGGTCCACATTGGCAACCCCGCTGAAAGCCTTAACCGCGAACTCGGAGATCAGCGTGACCAGGCACGCGCCCATACAGACCAGGATATGCGTCCTGAAACCTGCCGGTTTGTGGCGGGTGTGCTCGCGCTCGAAGCCCACTATCCCGCCCAGCACGCATGCCACCAAGAGCCTTGCGGCGATAATCAGAACAAACTGCGGTTCAAATTGGAACAGGTGCCAGCCCAAGTCATCACACACCTTTTTGGGATATATTTTTAAGCCTTTAAGGCCAAAAGGCTGTGGTTTCTCGTTTCAACAGTCTTAGGATGCAGCAGGTATCCGTTCTCAACGACATAGCGTATGGTGCTGTTGGCGCAGAGCACTATGCACCTGTCAAGGTTGCGGAAGGCCTCTTCTCTCATGGCCTCTACACCGGTGAAGCCTCGGCCGGGCTCTATGTAGTCCGAAACATAGATAATCTTTTCAATCACCGACATACCCGCCCTGCCGGTTATATGCCACCTTATGGCCGCGAGCACCTCGGTATCGGTAACGCCATACTCATGCCGGGCTATATATTCCCCGATAACACCATGAAGCAGACCCGGCTGGAGCCATTCTATCTCATCGGGCTCGTATCCCGTCTCCTTCGCAAATTCGCGAGCCGCGTTTCCTTTGTATGATTTACCGCAATCGTGCAGCAGGCCCGCAATATATGTCCTTTTTTCATCCGCCCCGTAATGCTTTGCCATCTTAACGACGGTGTCAGCCACATTGAGAGAGTGGATAAACCTTTTTTCTGTCAGCACCGATGCAAGTTTTTCACGTACCAGGTCAAGATCGATTTCATCCAACGTCATTCCCCCGTATAAAGCCCGTGTTCATGTATATATTCTTCCACGCATTCCGGAACCATGTATTTTATGGACAAGCCTTCCCTTACGCGGTTCCTGATCCTGGTGGATGAAAGGTCCAGCTCCGAAGCCCCCGAAAGATGGATCACGGCATTATGCTCCGCCCTGATCCTGGCGATTGCCTGATCCAGCGCGCGGCTATCGGTGTCGGGCCGTTTTGCCACAATTATGTCAGCCATCCCCAGTATCTCCCCGTACCGCTTCCATGTTGTAAACTGGACCATCGAATCCGCCCCGAGGATCAGGCTCAGCCTGTTTTCCGCGCCGTACTCGCCGGTCAGGATCTTTAGGGTTTCAACGGTATATGAAGGACCTTCCAGCCTTAATTCCACATCACAGGGTTCGAAAAAGGGATTGCCCCGGATGGCCATCCTCACCATTTCCATCCTGTGCCCCGCTTCGGCAACCCACTCGCCGCCCTTGTGGGGCGGGCTTTTGGCAGGCACGAACAGGACTTTCTTAAGGCCGAATTCCTCCCTGATATGCTCACACATCATAAGATGCCCGTAATGTATGGGGTTGAATGTTCCCCCCATGATGCCGACCAAAAGGCTACCCTCCTCAGATCCAGTTTTTTGTAAAGATCCTGGCCCCAAAAGGCAGCAGGGCAAGCTTTGCGAACTTGAAATGCTGCTTTCCGAACGGGATCCCGATTATTGTAAGGCAAAGGACAAGACCAATTACCAGGTGTGAAACGCTGAGTTCCCAGCCAAACAGGAGTATCCAGACCAGGTTCCCTACAAAGCCCCCGACCCCGAATTTGCCGATTTCAACATCCTTTCCGAAGGGCCACAGGATGAAGAAAGCTATTTTAAGGCACTGGATGCCGAAGGGTATTCCCACGATGGTCAGGCAGCAAATAAGACCCGCCACAGCCCATAAAATGAAGGATACAATCCCACCGAATATCATCCAGACCAGGTTCCCAAGGAGATACATCATTAACCCTCCAGGCCGGCCGGCATTATCGCCGTAAGTCTATCCCACTAATAATTTACCATAAAAGCCGATAAATATCATCTCGCGCTGAAAAATGGAATGAGGCCAGGAATCGCACTCATCCCTAAGCCAACATAAATGCTCGTCCACGCGTCGACAGGCATTTCCTCTTTTGCTATCTTACTTTATACCCCGCATCTTCTATTGTATCTTTTATTGTTTCCGCATCCAGCCTCTCAGCGTCGTATTCCACGACAACACGTTTAGCCTCCAAATCCACCAGCACCTCATAGACGCCGTTTAGCCTGGAAACCTTCTCTTTAATCGTGTTTATACAGTGTTCACAGGACATTTCCTCAACAATGAACGCAGCATGCTCTCTCATTTCGTATCACCTCACAGTAGTCAAAAAAATTATACATTATGGGGATGAACCTGTCCAATAATAAATTTACAGCTTTCTGTCCCATAACAGGGGATGATGATGCTGTCAGCCCGGGAAGTCCCGGCCTTCCAGCGCGTTGATGAGCCTTTTGAAGTAGTCCGGAAGCCCGGCTTCAAGGCGCATGGGCTTTCCGGTGACGGGATGGGAAAACTCAAGACAACGGGCATGGAGTACCTGCCCATCGGTATCCATGAGGCCGCACTTTCTCCCGTACAGCGGATCACCTATTACCGGATGCCCTATATACGCCATATGGACACGGATCTGGTGGGTTCGGCCGGTTTCAAGCCTGAGCCCTACCCAGGTATGGTTTTTAAAGCGCCTTAATACCGAGTAATGGGTGATTGCTTCCTTTGAGTTTTTGAAGGTAACGGCCATCTTCAGCCGGTTTACGGGATGGCGGCCAATGGGCGCGTCTATCCTTCCGGAATGCTCCTTTATGACCCCGTCCACGATGGCCTCATAGGCGCGGACGATCTCATGCTTTTTCAGCATTTCGGAAAGGACGCGGTGGGCGGTGTTGTTCTTGGCCGCGACAATCAGCCCTGAGGTGTCCTTGTCGAGCCGGTGGACTATACCCGGCCTTATTACGCCGTTTATGTCGGACAGTGAATCCCCGCAGTGCTTAAGAAGCGCGTTAACCAGGGTCCCCTCCCAGTTTCCCGCGACGGGATGGACCACCATGCCTTTGGGTTTATTGACCACAATTATGTCGGAATCCTCATAGACCACGTCCAGGGGAATGTCCTGGGCCCGGACTTCGCCTGGTACAGGCTCGGGAACCAGGATATCCACGGTCATTCGGTTTTTAAGCCTGAGGCCGCTTTTGGCTTCGGCGCCGTCAACGTGCACATACCCTTCGCTTATGAGCTTTTGGACATAGCTTCTTGTAACATCCTTAAGCCTTTCCGTCAGCCATACGTCAAGCCTCTGTCCGGTGTCGTGCTCCCCGGTATGAAATTTTAGCCTGCGGCTTTCCATCATAAAAACCCCTGTACTCAGTCCTCCGGTTTCGGAGAACCGGCCTTAGCGTCTTCCGCGGCTGGAGCCTTGTCCTTTGGCGGCTCTTTATACACGAAGATGATATAGACGAGCAGCAGGGCTACGCCGACGGTGATGCAGATATCGGCCGTGTTGAATATGGGAAAGTCGTATCCAAAGGGATAGAAATTAAGGAAATCCACCACATAACCCTGGAACAGCCGGTCTATCATGTTCCCCACTGCTCCGCCCATGAGCAGGGACAGGGAAAGCCTTGCCAGCGGGTGTTTCTGTAAGACCATTACCCTGGCCATCACGGCAAAGGCAATGACAGTGATGATAATAAACCCCCACCGGAAGTTCTGCAGTATGCTGAAGGCAGCCCCCCTGTTTTCGCAGTAGGTGATGTGGAAGAATCCCTTTATGATCTCAATATCGGTTCCAACTGAAACCAGGCGCTTTGTCACCTGGTCCAGCACAACTGTCGCTATGATCAGAAAGATCCAAACCATGACTCTCTCCTTTGCTGGCCGCTGCTGACCATGGGGATGGCCCCCATGGTTACCACCCATGGTTGTTATTCTACGGTGACGCCTGTGAAGTAGTGCTTCAATATCTGGTCGTAGGTATAGCCCATGTGGGTAAAGCCCTTGGCGCCTTCCTGGCTCATGCCGACCCCGTGGCCCCAGCCCTTGCCGACGAAAGTATAGACGTTGCCTGAAACCTGTACAGGACCTGCCGTCGAAGTCGATGATGCACCCGATATGACCGAAACACCGGAGGTGCCGGCTGCGTAAACCGTGCCCGAGCCGCCGATAACCTCGGTACCCGAGGACATTACCGCAACGCTGCCCGGAAGGCTGACTGCCTGTATGCTGCCGTCCCCGTTTATGGCATAGACGGTCCCGGAGCCGGAAGATCCGCTGCTTGTCCCTGTTCCCGAGGTGCTTCCTGTCCCCGATATGATGGTGTAGTTGTTGCTGGGAAGCTCGAGCACCCTCCTGGTATCCTCCCTGTAATATGTAATCTGGCCTTTTGTCCCGGTAAATTTCACCTTAATTGGTCTTCCCGCGTTTGATACCTCCTCGATGGTTATCGACACTATATCGCCGATTTCCACATCGCTTAAGAACAGTCTCTGCTTGAGCTCCAGGGCTGTAAAGGTCCTGGTCCAGCTGTAGTTGTATGAATCGCCTGACTCATACGGGTCAGGAACGCTCTTAAGGTATGCCACCGGCGTTCCCCATACGTTTTCGCTGTTCTCGGTCATGCCCCCGCTGGAGCTAAAATAGTGTACCGAGATTGGGCTCCCGTTGTAGAGGATCTTCTTCCCCTTGGTTTGATCCACAGCCATATTGGTGGTCGGCTTTTCGCCGTCATAACCTGCATAGACCTGGTCACTTACAGTGTTGACCAGATCGAAGCCCCATTTGGAGTATTTGCCCAGGTTCCTGTAGGTATACGTCCTCGCCGCTACCGCCTGCGCTTTTAGTGCCTCCATGGGCGCGCTGGACTCGAGTTCCTGGGGAACCACACCATACAGGTATTCCTCGATATTCAGAATATTGATCACCGTAAGATCGCTGTCCGGGTACCTTCTTACCTCGAACTCGCCCCTGTACTGTTTACCGTTCACCGACAGGACATATGGGTTGTTGGCCGAAAGAGGCCGCACCCTTAGTTTATACTGGCCGTCGGAGAACACCAGCAAAGGATCGGCATGGCTGCTTTGAACCACGAGCCTTGCGTTGGAGGGTGAGATCAGCTTAAGGTTTGGGGTGCCCAGCGTGTCGGCCAGCTTTTTAAGCTCCTGGCTCGCTATATCGGAATCAGGATAGAACCCAGTCCAGACATACCATTTGTCCTCAAAAACCGGGTAGGCTGTTATGCCAAACTGCAGCAGCTGATCCGCCGACGCCCTGGCTTCGTTGTAGCCCGCAACGCTGTCCCCTATCTGGATGTGATACGGGCCCAGGGCTTCGCCCTCAAAGGGTTTCCCCTCGGCCGGATTATATGCGCTGGTCAAGCCGCTGGGGGACTTGATGAAAAATGAATCCCTTCTGATGATAGCGCTTGAACCTCCCGGCATTGTCAGGATGGGCTCAAAACTGCTGTTTCTGAAAGCCCCAACTTCAAGGCCTGATCTGGAGTAGAAGGAAACGCTCGCCGCGGCACTTCCGCCAAAGTATAGCCCGATCCTAACCGTTTCGGGCCATGAGGATGCGCTGGCAGAGGTTCCGCCGCTAAAAACAAGGCAGGCAGCCAAAAGAACTGTTAAAACCAACAGGGACCTTTTCTTCATGACGCACTCCTTTATCTTCAGTATGTTAATGGTTTTTAATGCCTGTATAATACTATTATACCCGACCGGTGTGTTTGTGTATATAAAACATTGGTTACAATTTGGCTCAAGTTGCCCGAAACAGCCCGGGCACCCCTGTTATATGTTATATCGGCCTGTCAGGCGCGTTAAAATGATGCCCGGCTGTCTTTCACATTTTAGGGCGCTGTGGTATGATTGTTAAGACCTGAATATGCATAGATTTGGCCGAAGGAGCGTTTTTATGAAAGTTACCGCGGTAAAAACACGAATAGTGGGAGTCGGATCAATGGATATAACCGGGCTTCTGGCGGAATCCCTGGACAGGGTTCCCGAAAGGTCAGTGATCGCCATCACATCCAAGGTGGTTTCGCTCTGCGAAGGCAGGGCTCTTCCCGTTTCAGAATACAGTAAGGACGAACTCATCGAGAGGGAGGCAGACCTTTTCATACCCAGGTCCGAAAACAAATACGGTGTATACCTGGCGATAAAGAACAATATGCTGGCACCCACAGCCGGAATAGACGAATCCAACACCGGCGGTTATTATGTCCTTTGGCCGAAAGACCCGCAGGCATCGGCCAACAGGTGCTGGGAATTCATAAGAAGTCATTTCAGCGTAAAGCATGCCGGCATCATCATCACCGACAGCACCTCCAGCCCCATGAGGCTGGGAGTGACAGGCAAGAGCATAGCATCCTGCGGTTTTTGCCCCATGGTATCCAGGATCGGCCATACCGACCTTTTCGGCAAACCCCTCAAGCAAACCCGCATCAATATGGCTGACGCGCTGGCGGCATCGGCGGTACTGGTGATGGGCGAATCAGACGAGCAGACCCCCATCGCCATAATCGAGGATGTTCCTTTCGTGGAATTCTCCGACCATGCGCCGACGGCCGAACAGCTCAAAGCCTGGAGCGTTGAGATGGAGGACGACCTGTACGCCAGTTTTCTCATGCGCATGGACTGGAGAAAGGGACAGAAATGAGCGGGTTTTTATGGAGAAAGCCCGCAGGCGCCCATCTTTGCAAGTTCGTCAGCCCGTTCATTGAAGCCCACCCCTGTATGGCTTTCCACCTTATACCAGAAGATCTTAATACCGCATGAATCGATATATTGCTTGTACTCCCGGGTCATCGGCATATTGGTCTTGTAGCTTCCCACGGCCCATTTCTCCACGTTCTCAAAATCGTGGAATATACATATCTCGGTAATACCGTGCCCTTTGCACCATTCCAGGGTTTCCACCACCGCCCGGATCTCCCCTCCAACCTGCCTTGACGGTAAGGCATCGGGGTCATCAACACTCCCGCACAGCTCGGCAACAGGCTTTCCACGGTCCAGGATAACCGCGCCGTAACCAATCCGGCCCTGGATGAATGAACCGTCCACAAAAGACTGGTACCGTGCGGGAAGAGCGCTAAAATCTATTTCCAGGGCGGGTTTTCGCATCATGAGCCGCGGGTGGCTCTCATTTTCTCCAGGTTTTTTAGCGTCAGGATCTGCTCCTAATCTATCGGCCAGAATGCTGGACACACGGTCAAAATGCTCCTGGGACAGGTCGGAATCCCTCCTGAAAGAGAAGCTGTTTTTCCTCGGGCTGTAGTTTACTATGAGCTTACCCAGCCTTTCATCTCCCTCATCGATGTAAACCTTGAGCATATAGTCCCTGATCATGGCAATATCGCACGAAAAGCCATGTTCGGCGAGGACCGGGGCCAGCCTTTGGTATATCTCCATCAGTTCGTTTTCACAAATATAGGGCATCGGGAAAATCCTTTCGTCAATCCTGCATGTACTTTAATGTCACATCCTGGTTGAGACAGTAGAGCAGGGCATCTTCTTTGGTTACCAGGCCCGCTTTAAAGAGCTGGGCAATGCTGTAGTCCATGCTCATCATGCCTTCACTTCTGCTCATGTGTATGGTTGAGTCGATCTGGTATGTCTTGGCCTCCCTTATGAGGTTCCGGATGGCGTTATTTGCGATCATAACCTCGAAGGCCGCCACCCTTCCCCTTGCAGGCGAAGGCAGGAGCTGCTGTGAAACCACGGCCTGCAGTACGGTGGACAACTGGATACGGATCTGGTGCTGCTGGTTGGGCGGGAATACATCGATAATCCTGTCTACGGTCTTCGCCGCGCCCAGCGTATGCAGTGTGGACAGGACCAGGTGCCCGGTCTCGGCGGCCGTCATGGCTATGGCTATGGTTTCCAGATCGCGCATCTCGCCCACCAGGATAACATCGGGCGACTCCCGCAGGGCCGATCTTAAGGCCCTGGCATAGCTTTTGGTATCCTGCCCTATCTCCCGCTGGTTCACAATGCTGTTTTTATGCCTGTGGAGAAACTCTATGGGCTCTTCAAGGGTCAGAATGTGGCATTTGCGCGTGCTGTTTATCAGGTCTATTATACATGAAAGTGTTGTTGATTTCCCGCTGCCGGTGGGGCCCGTAACAAGGATCAGTCCTTTGTTCCGCCTGTGGAGATCCAACACCGGCTGGGGAATAAGCAGTTCCTGCGGATTGGGCAGCTCGGTGAAGACAATCCTGATGGCCGCGGCCAGTGAGCCCCTCTGCTTGAAGGTGTTTACCCTGAACCTTCCCAGCCCCGGCACCGAAATTGAAAAATCATGGTCGCCGCTGGCAAGGAAATCCTGGAAGGCCATCTCGCTGGGGAACAGCTCGTGCACCAGCCGCTCTGCGTCCTTTACGCCCAGGCGCTGGCTGCCTATATACCTAAGCTCTCCCTTCACCTTTATCACCGGGGGCACCCCGACGGTAATCTGGAGATCCGATGCCTGGTTATCCATGGCTATTTTCAGAAGCTGCTGCACCGATGTCTTTTCGATATTGATATCCTTGGTTTTCATTCCGGTATCCCTTCCCATAAATCGATTTCGTTCCTGTATTCAAATGGTTCCTGCCACAGCCTCCATACCAGGACGCGGCAGGTTTCCTCAAGATCGGCGCCACTGCCGGGATCTGAAATCCCGACATCCACATTCAGGTACCTTAAGGTGTTCTCATATTCGAGTATGAATGTTTTCCTTACGCTGAAGCCCAGTTCCACGGGCACATTGCTGTATATGTGGAAGTTGCGCGTGTAATCTGCATCCTTGCTGTATACGCATCCCGGATAGGCATCCATGATGGAGCTCATGGCAAAATACGTCACAAGTTTCGGATACAGGCCGTCCAGATACTCCTCCCTGGCTCTTGAGCCAGAAAGGCCGGTCAATGTCGCTTCTATGATCTCGGAGATAGCATCGGGAAGCCCTGCTGAAGGAAGATCACCCTCTTTGATGGACCCGACGGCATAGGAGGCCTTTTCCCTGCTGATGGTTATGCTGTTGTAAATGACGTTTAAGAACCTCTCCCCCTCCGAGTCAAGGCTATAGAAGGCCTTTACGGTATCCGCGTTCTTCCTTGCCAGGCGGAGGTTGGCCATGGATGTTGTGACGGCCAAAACCGAAAACACCACCAGGACGATCAGGACCAACGCTACAAGAACCGAGGAACTGCCCCTGTCAGATCTAAGCCATTTCATGGGCCGGTCACCTCCCCGGGAGCATTGAGCATCGCCGAAAGCGTATGGATCTCCTGGTCAGACTCCCTGCCCAGGGGATACGGCCCAATCTTAATGGTCCGGAGCTCTATGGCCCAGAGCCTGTCGTTCCCTTTCATGCTGAAAAGATCTATGTGCATGGCGTACTCGGCTTCCTGCGGACGGCTTTCACCGCCAGGGATCGGGTTCCAGTCCCTGTCGTAATAGATGACATAGGAGCATTTGCCCGATTCGCAGACAGCCGGATCCAAAGCCGAAGGATTCCCTCCGGTCCAATCCCCGGGAGAGGATTTGATCCTTTCTATCCAGGCGGTGCCGTAAAACACCGACCGGTCGATATCCGCCGCAAGCCGGTTATTGACGTGGGCATGGACAAACAGGCACACCACCACCGTTCCCGCAACGGCCAGCAGCGCCACGGCTATGATAAGCTCTATTAACGTAAACCCTCTTTTTTCCTTTATATAGCCCATTCCATCCACCAATACCCTTTAATTCTCCGCCTTCATTCCGACCTTAGCGTAACACAGCTTTCCCGGCCGAACCGCCCGTCTTCCCGGTCAAGCCACACCGATATGTCCAGAAGGTTTCCCTCCATTTTCACCGAAAACCCGTCCACCTCGGTTATTTCAAAACTGTACTCATTGGAAGGCGGCATTCCCTCGGGCATAATCGCCTCACGGAGTATTCCGCCGTCCTGGTATATCCAGGTCTCATAAACCTCGCCGCTGTGCACCTCTCGTATGACGATGGCAGGCTCCCCATTGACCGGGTTATCCTCTACCCTTATGGCGTCCTTCAGGTCGTTCTGCCTGATTTTCATCTGTATGAAAGACAGCGCCACCCTGAGCTCGGAACTGAGGCTTTTGCCCTCGTACAGCCTTGTGTAGGCAGATGTTGATGACAGGGCAAGAACAAAAATGCCAATGCCCAGGGCAAGCAGGAGCAGCAGTGTGGCTATGGTCTCGGCGCTGACACTGCCCCGGCGTGAAAGGCGCCCCTTTTTTGCTATAAATCCCTTACTTCCTAAAGACCTCCACATTGGGCATGACATTTGACGCGAACACCTCGTAATAGAAATAATACTTATCCCGGTCAAGGATCAATCCATAATGGTTTTCCAGATACTCCAGGCTGGGTGGGTAACTGCCCTCCAAGGCATAGCACTGGACACAGGCGTCCAGGATGGCCTTTTGTATGTCCTCGGGCCGGGAGGCGCTGTGGCCTTTCCAGAAGCTGTCAAGGCCGGCCAGGGTGGCCAGGATGATGATAAGCGCAATCCCCAGCATTATTAACCTGATATGTACCTGGTTCTTTCCGCTCAATCTCATTCACCTTATCCTATGGACGACATAATGCTTATCAACGGCAGGATGACCGACAGCAGCACACCTGCGATGACAAGTGACAGAACTGTAACACAGACCGGCTCTATGGAATTGATTACACGGTCCAGTGACGCGTTTGCCTCTTCCTGCCAGGTTTGCGATACCTTCTCCATTATGGCGTCCAGGCTCCCGGTCTTCTCTCCAGTCCTGACAAGCCGTACAAACAGGGCCGGAAACAGCCCGGTATCCTTAAGGGCTTCCCAGAACGGCTTGCCCGACGAAACAGCATTTACGGCCTCCTTGATCTTCCTGGCAACATGGCTGTTGTCAAGTACGCCGGAAACCAGGCCAAAGCCCTCGGTCAGGTTCATTCCGCTCTTCAGGGTCAGGGACAGCGCCCCGCTGAACCGGGATGCGATGATCTTTTTGTAGATGCTCCCGGTAATCGGGTTTACGACCTTGAACCTGTCAATTGAGGCTCGAAATAACCCCAGGCGCTTAAAAAGCCAGCCGGCAGCGACCAGGATAGCCAGCACCGCGACGGCGATCACAAAGCCATCTTTAAGCCCGTTTCCCAAAGCGATGAACAGGCCGGTCTGGGCGGGAATCGTCCCGCCGAGGGATGTGAGTATCTCAACGAACAGAGGGATGACCTTAAGGGAGATAAGGGCTATCACGCCAAGCATGAATACCGCCAGGATAAGAGGATAGGACACAGCGGTTCTGACCCTTCTCCTTGTATTGGCCAGGTTTTCATAGAACCTGCTCAGCCCGTCAAAAACGTGTTCCAGCGTGCCGGTTTTTTCGCCCACTTTTACAAGGGCGGTCATATAGGCCGGAAAAGCTTTGGATGCCTCAAAAGCCGAATGCATGGGCGATCCGTAAACAACCTCGTTCTTTATAAACTCAAGAGCCTTCCTGAGCCTGGGGTTGACGGTATCCTCAGACACCAGCGGGATTCCTTCCACCGGATGTATACCAGATTTCAAAACCAGTGAGAACTGGTGGCACAGTATGGATAAGTCTGTTTCATAGCCCTTGGCCTTCTTACCCAAATCTATCAACTCCAGCCTGTTAATCTTTTATAATATAATACCAATTCCAGGTCCATTGAAACAGGAAACACGGCAAAAGACCCCATATTCTTATTTATTTCAGCCGTTTTTGACGTTTGAGAGAAAAAACCGGCTATATCCGCAAGCACGGGCCGGCCTTGCGGATTCTGCCTGTTGTCCCCCCAAGGGAATAGGTTATAATAGGAAAAGCATATTCGTAATGCAGGCGGTTTTTCCTATGGCCTGCGAAAGGATGGTTTTCATGCGGTTTTCCCAGATGCCTTACGAGCGGCCTAATATTGAAGAACTCCAGGCCAAGGCCGAAGAAGTTATCAGATCAGTAAAAGAAGCCAAAAACGCCCAACAGCAGCTTGACGCCTACAGAGCTTTTTCGGACCTGAGGAAGAAGGTTTCGGACATGTCCACCCTTGCCCATATCCGGAATACCATAAACACCGAGGATCCCTTCTACGAACAGGAAAGGGTCTTTTTGGACGAGAACATGCCCTTGATTGAGGAACTGCAATACAGGTTCTACAAGGCTTTTGTCTCCTCCCTCTTCAGGGCCGAACTTGAAAAAAGCCTGGGAAGCTTATTGTTCCACAATGCCGAGCTGGAACTTAAGGCCTTTGATCCCGTCATCATCCCGGAGCTCCAGGAAGAGAACAAGCTGGTTTCTCAATACCGGAAGCTTTTGTCGTCGGCCCAGCTGGAATTCCAGGGTCAGGTCCTCAACCTTTCCCAGCTGATCCCGTACATGGAATCCCCCAGCCGCGATATAAGAAAAGGCGCCTTTAAAAAAAGGACCGAGTTCTTTATGGCCCATGAGAATGAGTTGGACGAGATCTATGACAGGCTTGTGAAGGTGCGCGACCAGATGGCGAAAAAGCTTGGCTTCAGGAATTTCGTGGAGCTTGGCTATATAAGGATGGGTCGCAACTGCTACCGACCTGAAGAGGTAGAGCGGTTCCGAGACCAGGTAAAAAGGCACCTGGTTCCCATAACCATAAAACTTCGCGAAGAACAGCGCGAGAGGCTCGGTCTCGAAAGGCTTACATATATCGACATCCCGCTCTACTTCAAGGAAGGCAATCCCAGGCCCGAGGGCACCCCGGAGGAGATCTTTGAGGCTGGACGGAAGATGTACGACATGCTCTCCCCGGAAACCAGCGAGTTTTTCAGGTTCATGCTGGACAACGAGCTTATGGATGTTTTAAGCCGCAAGGCAAAGGCCCCGGGCGGATACATGACCTATATCTTCACTTATGAGTCGCCCTTCATATTCGCCAATTTTAACGGCACCAGCGGCGATGTGGACGTATCGACCCATGAATGCGGCCATGCCCTCAACGGTTACCTGTCAAGGGACATAGAGATTTTAGAGTACAAGCTCCCCACCCTGGATGCCTGCGAGGTTCACTCCATGTCCATGGAATTCTTCACCATGCCCTGGATGAAGTTCTTCTTCGGTGACAGGACAGGGGAATACAAGTACATGCATCTTGCCAGCGCCCTTCTCTTCATCCCCTACGGGTGCCTGGTGGATGAGTTCCAGCACGTGGTTTACGAAAACCCGGGCATGACGCCGAAGGAGCGCAAGGAGGCCTGGCAGAAGCTGGAGCGGGAGTACCAGCCCTACCTGGATTACGAGGACGACCCGTTCTTCGGCAGGGGTGGCACATGGCAGAGGCAGAGCCATATCTATAATTCGCCCTTCTACTATATCGACTACTGCCTGGCCCAGACCTGCGCCCTCCAGTTCAGAAGCCTCATGGCAAGGGACTATAAGGACGCGTGGGACAAATACATCAGTTTCAGTAAAAAGGCCGGAACCATGACCTTTGTAGACTTACTGAAATCAACAGGTTTAAAATCGCCATTTGATGATGGTTTTGTGAAGGAAATCGCTTCGGATTGCCTGAAGGCCCTGAATGAAATGAAACCCTGAATCCGGGGCTCGGGAAGGCTCAGAAAAGCGCTGGAAAACGCAGAAACAGAGCCATTAAACGCTATTGACAAACAAAAAGCGCGTTTGTATAATATATTAGCGGTGCATCGGCGCCGCATCATGTGCCAGTAGCTCAGCTGGATAGAGCAACGGACTTCTAATCCGTCGGTCGGGTGTTCGAATCATCTCTGGCACGCCATGCAAAACCCTGAAAGCATGAAGCTTTCAGGGTTTTTATTTTATGTTTGGATTTAACAGTATAATTATTAATTGTCTGTCATAGGTTTTATTGACATTTGACAATATGGTTCTGTTAAAAGAGAATAAAGGCAGATAACAGCTTGCGTCAGGGGGGAATAATCATAGACGCTCTGTTGGGCCTCTTCGGGCTGGCGGGTTTTGTATATGGCATATTAGCGATAATATTAGCCAAAAGAAGCAACAAGTCTTTGAAATTGCCCGGGCTTATACTTGCCTTAAGCTTTGCATTATTCTTAACCGGTCTTGCCATTTCTCCGAAAGACAACCTGGCTTCTGGCACTGACATCAGCATAGCTGAACCAGGCGCGAAAAGCGCACCGGAAGCTGTACCCGGGAATGCGCCCATACCCGGATCTTTTCCATCGTCATATACCGAACGGGATAATGCACCGGCGTCGGAACCGGCAGCGACACTGGCACCCGAATCAACTCCCATACCGGGATCGATAGAATCACAAACTCCTGGGCTTGTTTTTAGCCCTGAAGATCCGAAAGAACTGCGAGTAACCTTTATTGATGTGGGACAGGCTGATTCCATACTTATTCAAACACCTCAAGGGAAGAACATATTGATGGATGCAGGCAACACTGCGGATTATTCTGTAATAAAGGCCTGCCTTGATGCTGCGGGAGTAAGGCGGCTCGATGTTGTTGTGGCCACACATCCCCACGAGGACCATATAGGAAGCATGGCATCGGTCATAAAGGCCTATGACATCGGTAAAATATACATGCCTAAGGCAGCAACAACTACAAAAACCTTCGAAAACCTCCTTATGGCCATAAAGGAAAAGGGGCTTAAAGCTTCCGAAGCAAAGGGTGGTATAACTATTGAGACCGGTGACAGCTTGATAACCGCTGAAATCCTTGCGCCGAATTCCTCCGACTATGATGATATGAACGACTGGTCGGCGGTTATAAAACTCAGCTATGGAAAGACCTCATTTCTGTTTACCGGTGACGCCGAGGATGTATCGGAAAAGGAGATGCTTTCAAAGAAGTATGACCTGAAAGCAGATGTTTTAAAGATAGGGCACCATGGCAGCAGTTCCTCCACAACCGCCGAATTCCTTTCGGCTGTATCACCGAAATACGCGGTAATATCCGTCGGGAAGGATAATGACTATGGCCATCCTGCAGCAGGGGTAATGAACCGGCTGAAAAAGGCCGGGATTCCTGTATACCGAACCGATGAGAGCGGAACCATTGTATGTGTGTCCGATGGCGAAACTATAAGATTCAATGTTAGCCCGGGAAGCTACACATCCGGCAGGCAGTCCGGGACGTCCGGAACATCTATCACTCCGACTCCATCACCCACTCCCGGCGCTTCCTCAAAGCAGACACCAACGCCGGTTCCGACTCCAACCCCTTCGCCCGACACATCGGGAGACAGGATTGTATACTGGACGCCGGGCGGCAAATCATATCACTATACAAAAGACTGTTCAACACTATCGCGCAGCAAGACGATATTGAGCGGCAAGCCCTCCGAATGCCCGAAGTCTGATCCGTGCGACATATGCGCCCGATAATAAAGATGGTGATGTACTGATATGAAGATTACAATTGACAGATTCGAAGGAAATTTTGCTGTTTGTGAGGCTGATGGGAACAAAATGATCAGTATTGAACGCTCCCTGCTCCCCGAAGAAGCCAGGGAAGGCGATGTTTTGACCCTAAAGGACGGCAAATATATCATAGATGCTGCTGAAACCGCAAAACGAAAAGCATATATTAAATCGCTCATGGATGAAATTATTGAATGATATAAGTTTCTTCAACAGCTATTCTTCCTCTCTATTTTAACAATTTTCAGGCTTCATTATTGTATTGCAATCAATTCTTTCTTGGCATAGTATATTTATGCACATATCCCATATTTTATCTGTTGATATACGTATAAGAATAACCCCCGGTCTTAGCCGGGGGCGCTTATTATTCTCGATCTTACACCAGCTCAATACCTGCATCCCTGATAATCTTATCCATCTTCAGCCGGTTTTCCTCGTACTCAAGGGCTTTCATTCTGCTGCTCAGTTCCTCAAGGTATTGCATCCTGTATTTTTCGTAGTATTCCAGGTTTTCATCATCCTTTTCGCATATTGCCACAATATCGTTCCAGAAAACATATTTTTCATACGCACGATAAACCAGTGCCATCTCGGTATAAACTGAACACTCCTCGGTATAGCGCTTATCATAATCAGGAAGCAGGTTGAACAGCCGGCCATATTCTCCGCTATAATAGCTATACTCCAACGAGGTGTGATACATCCCGCTATCCCCCACATCCTCCATGAGGTCTTTTATTGTTATTGCAACTATGGATATGACTCCAATAATCAAAAAAACAAGAACAGCTATACGAATTATTACTTTCGGTACAATTTTCCGCATCCCGACAGATTTGCGCATTTAATTACTCTCCCTTTGCGATGAATACTTATCATACAATTCATTGCAGTACTTGGTAAACTCATCGGAATATGTATTATCAAACTCGCTTAGTATTTTTATTTCTTCATCATTAAGTCCGCATCTGTACTTAAGATAGGCAGTAACTTCCATTACGCACTCAAGATAAAAATCCTTGTTCTCAGGAAGAATCCCATCTTTTTCGAAGGAGTATATGCCGTCTTCTTTAAAAAAATTGAAAATCTCATTGGCCGAGCTCATTATACCGGTATATTTCTTTCTTGCATCTTCTTTATCGGAGTATTGAGGATCTTTTCCGCTTTCAGTTTTATTTATGGTATTCTCATAATAACCGACGTCTGACCAAAAAAAGCTGATATCCTCATAAATTGCTTGCGCCTGTCGGTATACCAGGTAACCATCACTGTAAAGGCTGTTTTGGTATAAATACCCGCCTATTTCGTCGAATCTTTTTTCCTCATGCATTTTTTCAAGAATCAGCACATGCTCCCTTTCATTTCCGACGGGTTTGTCACTGAAAGTTCTTTCAGTCAAGATAAAAACCGTAAAATTCACAGACAGAGCGGCAATAAGCGCAATTACGGCTATAATGATGAATTTGTTAAGCAACCTGACCACAATATCCGGAGCCGCCTCTATAAGTGCCCTGCGCTTTTCCTTGTTAAATATGTTCAACAGGAATTCCATTTCCTGTTTTCGTTTTATGTATACCTCGTTTGCCGTTCCGCAGTATTCACAGGCCGGTAATCTCGAAGAAACCGATGCGCCGCAGTTCTTACATTTCATTGTATCTTCCCTTTCTAACCTGAATCAGTATTCCTCTTCGATGCCAAGGCGGTTGCAGATTTCATCGGCTATACTCTGAAGCGTACTGTCAAAAGAGCCTTGTTTCAATTGAGCCTCCCTCACCGTTTCTATCTGGGCTTCGGTCATACCCAGCGTTTCTCTGAGAAACTCCTCTGATTCCGCCATAAAACCCAGCAGTACATCTTCATTTCCGTAAACGGTATTATCGTTCGTTTTTTCTTCGGCCAATCTGCTCAATCCGTTGAAATCTTCGAGGATGGCGTATATGGCTATAGGGAACAAAGGCTCTCCCGCCTTAAACCTTCCGATATTATACATATATCTCCATGCATAAACAACTTCGCGATACTTTTCGGCCCTGAATGTAAAAACGCCGCTGTTGCTGTAGTAGTATTCATGAAGTCCGTCATAATCCCCTTTTTGGTAATAGGCGTCCAGTTCTGCCAGGTAAACTTCTTCTTTTTCCTTTTCCTTGTTGATTTCAACTACCGAACTGACTTCCGAAATAACGTGCCACAAAGCAATAACGGCTACTAAAACCACCACCGAAATAAGAAAAAACTTTACGGCCTTCCTGGAGATCCTTCTTTCCTCTTTTTTCGCTTCCTCATTAACATTTCTGATCTTTCCGATAACTTCCCCAACCTGCTTTTCATACATCCTGTCTGCAAGCTCGGTATTTTCGCTCTGGCAATAAGGGCATTCGAGGGCATTATCCTCAAATTCAGCGCCGCAATATTTGCATATCATATATGACCCCTCAATTTCTTTATAAAACCCCTTTTATTTTTCTATATTATCATAAATGCTGCAATGGTTGCCAAAATCGTCTTTTACATGCAGGCATAAGAAAAACCCCTTTAATGGTGAAGTTCCGGTTTGATAATACCATATAAAGGGGTTATTTTATATCTCTATTCAGTCGAAATCAATGTATCGTTTTGCACAAGTCTCGCGCTTATCTGCCGTTTTCATCTGCCCCAATGCTCAATCCTTCAGGTTATCCACGGCAGCCCGTTCTATAGCCAGTCCCCGGGTGTATCGCTCCATGAACTTATTGAAGCCTTCCACATCTTTAGGATCGGGGTTCACCGTGATCTTGGGCTGTTTTGCAAAGACCTTTTTGTTGAGGAAGTCGTCCAGAGTCTGGTTTTCCTCCCGGTTCGCCAGGTAGGAAGCCAACAGTGCTATTCCCCACGCTCCGCCTTCCCCGGCTGTTTCCATTACAGATACGGGAACATTGATGGCAGCAGCCATGATCCTCTGCCCCGCTTCCCTTGTCTTGAAGAAACCGCCATGGCCCAGCATCTCGTCTATCTTCACGTTCTCCTTCTCAGAAAGGATCCTCATGCCGGTATTCAGCGCGCCCAGCGCGGACATAAGGTGTACCCTCATGAAATTGGCAAGGTTGAACCGGCTATCCGGCAGGCGCACAAACAACGGCCTTCCTTCTTCAAAACCGGTGATATGCTCACCCGAAAGGTAGCCGTAGGACAGAAGTCCGCCGCAGTCGGGATCGCCCTTTAGAGCCATGCCCAGCAGGGTATCATAAAGCTTCGGCTTTTCAACGCTCAAGCCAAGGGATTTTATTACTTCTGAGAAGAGCGCTATCCATGCGTCATAGTCCGATGTGCAGTTGTTGGAATGCACCATGGCCACAAGCTTTCCATCGGGAGTGGTAACAAGATCCAGTTCGGGATAAACAGCGGACAGTTCCTTTTCCAGCACGATCATGGCAAAAACAGATGTTCCCGCCGAAACATTACCAGTGCGTACTGCCACGCTGTTGGTGGCCACCATTCCGGTCCCGGCATCGCCTTCGGGAGGGCAGAACGGGATACCCGGCTTAAGCTGCCCCGTAACATCCAGGAGCCTTGCCCCTTCTTCTGTAAGGGTTCCGGCATTCTCACCCGCCACAAGGACCTTCGGCAGGATATTCTCAACACGCCACGGATATTTCTTTGGCAGCACCAGGCTGTTGAACTGTTCAATCATTATTCTATTCCAGTCGCTTGTCATTATGTTAATCGGGAACATGCCCGACGCCTCATCAATGCCCAGCACGCGCTGACCTGTCAGCCTCCAGTGTATATAGCCCGCCAGGGTGGTCATGTAGTCGATTTGCGGAATGTGGTCCTCCCCGTTCAAGATCGCCTGGTAAAGGTGGGCGATGCTCCATCTCTGGGGAATGGGATAATTGAATAGTTCTGTCAAATACGAAGAAGCCTGGCCCGTGATGGTGTTTCTCCATGTGCGGAAGTTTGTAAGCTGCTTCCCCGATTTGTCAAATACCAGGTAGCCGTGCATCATGCCGCTGATGCCTATGGCTCCGGTGGTCTTAAGCTTTACGCCGTATTTTTCCTCCACGTCCTTCAGCATGTTGCCATAGCTGTCCTGAAGGCCCTTCCAAACATCATCCAGATCATATGTCCAGATGTTATCGATATATTGGTTTTCCCAGTTATGGTTGCCCGCGGCGATAGGCTCATTGTTGGAATCGATAAGTACGGTCTTGATCCGTGTGGAGCCAAGCTCAATTCCAATCGCAGTTCTGCCGTTTAAAATATCATTTCTGACATCATTAAGATTCATAAACAACTCCCCCAAAAAGACTATATTTATTATTGCTTTTAAGGTTCCCTGAGCCCGGGAACACGGCTAAACCCTTTTATTGGCCATAATAAGCGTTTGCCCCGTGCTTTCGCAGAAAATGCTTGTCCAGCAGCGCCTGATCCATTGAACCTATTCCGGGCGACAGCATCAGGGTGTTAAAGGCCATCATCGCAACCTCTTCAACAACAACAGCGTTATGGACAGCATCCATCGGGTCCTTTCCCCACGCGAAAGGGCCATGCTGATTCACAAGTACTCCAGGGATGTATAAAGGGTTTTTACCCTCAAAAGTCTCAACTATAACATTGCCGGTTTCTTCCTCGTAAGCCCCCTGGATCTCCTTTTCGGTCATTTTTCTGGTGCATGGGATTTCCCCGTAGAAGGTATCTCCATGAGTGGTGCCTAAAGCAGGAATCCCTCTGCCTGCCTGGGCAAAGCTGGTCGCCCAGCTTGAATGGGTATGAACAACACCGCCTATGTCAGAGAAGCGCCTGTATAGAACAAGGTGAGTCGGTGTATCGGACGAGGGCTTTAAGTTACCCTCAACAACCTTTCCGTCAAGGTCTACCACAACCATGTGCTCGGGCTTCATTTCGCTGTACGCCACGCCGCTGGGCTTAATCACCACCAAGCCCTTATCCCTGTCTATCCCGCTCACATTGCCCCATGTAAGCTTTACCAATCCATGTTCCACAAGGGCGATATTCGCTTTAAACACCTTTTCCTTAAGTTCTTCCAACATTCGCAGTCCCCCTTTGATACAGATTGCCTAATAATAAGTTTAAGGTGCCTGTGGCCCGTGTACGCTGGGTTTTTGTCCATACCTGCGGATCGGCTATAGATTCCAGGTAATTGGTCAAAATAACCGGTGTGTTATTAGCTTATCATATGCAGATAGGGCTTGTACATACATTTACACGCCCTGTTTGAGCAAAAATGCATTTCTTAAGGTATTGCGCAATATCTTGCACCAAAGGGTTTCGTAAACTGGTCAAAATAGGATAGAAATCGTCGGTTGGGCTGCCCGTATCCCTCACCCGGGTTATTCTTCATTACCCAGTTTTAACTTGAAAAAGTCCGAATAAATCTATTGCCTACCTCTGAAGTTGATGCTATAATAGTCATTGCTTGTTCAAGAGATAAAATCTCTCTGGATAAATATGGGGGTATAGCTCAGTTGGGAGAGCGCTTGAATGGCATTCAAGAGGTCAGGGGTTCGACTCCCCTTACCTCCACCATCTGAAATCCGCTAATGATAAAGGTTAGCGGATTTTTTCAACCGCGGGGACCGTCTCCGTGGTTCTCACCCGTGGTTTTCATGCTTTTACCCAATTCTGTATTCCTGAAATGCTGTGCCCGGTATCGAAGGGGCGTTAGGCCAGTGCGTTTGCGGAAAACCTCGGTGAAATAGCTCTGACTGGGGAAGGCCAGTATTGAGGCGATCTGTGACGGACTGTGGTCAGAGTAAGCGAGCATGTTTTTGGCTGTATCTATTTTTCTTGCCTGAATATATTCACTTATGGTATAACCGGTTTCCTTTTTAAACAGCCGGGAGAGATATGATGGGCTCAAACCCGCAAATTTTGCAAGGGACGCAGCCGTGATACGCGTATGAAGATGGTCGTAAATATAGTCAATACAGTTTGCCACATGCCTGGAGCACACATTCTTCTTTCTCAGGTTCCTCATTCTCCTTGCATAATCAAGACACATGACGGAATGAAGAACCGCCACCTCCTGGGGCGTCTTGCACTTATCTGCCTTCTGGACGTAAAAATCGCTTAAACCATAGGAAACAGACAGTTCCATGCCGCCTTCAATGCAATATCTTGCCACCAGCGCGGCCGTGATAACAAAGTGGTACTTAATATTCTGAAGGTAATCCTCCGATAATGTCCCCAGCCCTTTTTTGTCCAGCAGGGACTCCTTACAAAGTTCGCGTGTTTTAGCGACGTCTCCTGACTTGATTACAGAGTAGAATTCCAGTTCCGGGTCGTAGGAAGCACGCACAGTATTGCTCTCTCGCCTAACAAATTCTTTATAAAACACTTCCCGGTCAATATTCATTAAAACCCCATCCTTTTATACTGCGTGCACTGATAGACCATTACTTTCAGTCGCCTATTCATATATCAGATAATATCATAAAAACGATAATTATGAAATAAAAACGATATACTCTTTATCAGGTTCATGCCAAGCTAAAATTAATACTATGAAAAGGAGTTTGCCAAATCTTATGATTAATCTTAACAGGGGAATCAATATCGGAGGCTATTTATCCCAGTGTGTACACAGCCAGGATCATTACCGGAATTTTATCGGGGAGGAAGATATCAAAAGAATTGCGGAGTGGGGCTTTGACCATATCCGTCTTCCCATTGATTACGAAGTGCTGGAGACCGATGAGGGCAAAAAGAAGCCGGAAAGTTACGCATTCGTAAGCCGGGCGGTTTTATTGTGTCAGAAATACCATCTGAATATCGTGCTGGATCTTCACAAGGCCTATGGCTATGATTTCAACCATGCCGGAGACAAGTCAAAGAACAACCTGTTCTCAAATGACGGACTTAAACAGCGATTCGTAAACCTTTGGACGAATTTGGCCAAAGAGTACCAAAACTTCGGGCATGTGGCCTTTGAGCTTTTAAACGAAGTGGTTGAAGAGGAAAACACAGATTCATGGAATGGGCTGATACGCGATACAGTATCGGCGATCCGCGGGATAGCAAAGGAAACGCCGATCATCTATGGCGGCATCAGGTGGAACAGCGCCGATACGCTGAAGTATCTGGAGGTTCCACAGGATAACAATATTATATTTACATTTCATTTTTATGAGCCCCTGATTTTCACGCACCAGAAGGCATACTGGGTCGAGAGGATGGATAAAGAGAAGGAAATCTTCTATCCGGAATCCATGGACTACTACCGAAAACAGTCGGCCGCCCTGGGAATCCAGGGAGAGCCTGTTGTAAACTCCCGATCCCAGTCCATGGGGCCCGAATTCATACGGGAGATGGTTTTAGAAGCTGTCAAAGCCGCGGAAGAAGCCGGTGTCAGGTTATACTGCGGCGAGTTTGGCGTCATTGACCAGGCACCTGTTAAGGATACGCTGAGATGGTTTGAAGATGTAGACAGGGTTTTCCGGGAATTCAACATAGGCTGCGCGCTATGGACATACAAGGAGATGGACTTTGGCTTAACCGCTCCTCACTATGACGAGATAAGAGAAGATTTGATATCATTATGGACAGGGAGAAGCTGAATACATTCAGGGAGGTATGTTTTATGAAAATGCATGTGAGATTTTTAGCGCTGATTTGCTGTATTCTGCTTGTTTTCACCAGCCTGGCCGGATGCGGGGACAATGCCGCTGACCCTGCTGTTGAACCTGCAGATCCTAATTCCGCGGAGGAAACCGATGTTGAGCCAACACCCGCGGAGAAAACCGATGAGCCAACACCCATGCCTGAAACGGGACAGCCGAGCTCTCCTCCCAAAAACCAGGTTGACGAAAGTGAGATCCCACAATATGAGGGCTACACCCTTTTATGGCATGATGAGTTTAACGGGACCGATCTGAATACCGATATATGGACTATTGAGCAGCGCAGTCCGGGTTGGACCAACAACGAACTGCAGGCGTACTCCACGTCAGACGACAACGTATTCATTAGGGACGGGAGGCTTGTCCTTAAAGCCATTAAGACACTGAAAAACGGAAGGGACTATTATACCTCCGGCAAGGTTTACACAAGGGGGAAAAAGGATTTTTTGTACGGAAAGGTTGTTGTAAGCGCCAAAGTACCTGAAGGACAGGGGTTATGGCCCGCAATCTGGATGATGCCCACAAATGAAGGATATTACGGTAATTGGCCAAGGTGCGGCGAGATCGATATCTTGGAGGTTTTGGGCAATCAAACCCACATAGCCTATGCCACCGTGCACTATGGCAACCCCCACGCGCAACAGCAGGGTACCAAGGTCCTGACCGACGGCACCACCTTTGCGGATGACTTCCATGAGTTTTCCCTGGAATGGGAGCCCGGTGAAATGCGTTTTTATGTGGACGGGGAACTTATACATACCGTAAATGACTGGTACACCGCTTTTGCCGGGGAAGAGAAGCCTTATCCGGCTCCATTTAACCAGAGTTTCTATATTCAAATGAACCTGGCGGTGGGCGGCAACTGGCCGGGAAATCCTGATGAAACCACAGACTTTTCCAGGGCCGAGTTTGAAATCGATTATGTCAGGGTATACCAGAAGCCGGAGTATGACACCAACGTCAAAAGGCCCGAAAAGAAATACCGTGAGCCTTTGGAGGACGGAAACCTTATCTACAACGGAGACTTTGCGGAAGCTGAGAATTTTCACGACAATACCAACTGGGTATTCCTTCTGTTCCAGGGGGGCGAGGGCTCTGCGGAGATAATGGATGGAACGATGATTATCAAAACCCGGAACCAGGGAGCGGTGGATTATTCGGTGCAGCTTGTGCAGGCCGATCTTCCCATGTACAAGGGCAGGAAATACCGGATATCCTTTGAAGCGCGCGCTTCGGAAGTACGGGACATGAACGTGTGTGTATCGGCTCCCACTGTAAACTGGACCAGGTATTTCCCTGATACCTCGGTGACCCTGTCCACCAGTTGGCAAAACTACACCTATGAGTTTACCATGAAAGAAATGGACGACAACTGCGGAAGGCTGGAGTTCAACATGGGTAACATGGGATCAACGGCTGATATTTATATCAGGAACGTTCGGATAGAATTCATCGAATAGCCCACTAAACAGCAGGATCTCCCCTATCCCTTGCCATTTTCGGGATAGGGGTTATTTTCCTCCTGGTATGTCGCCTGCCGGCCTTCCGGCAGCTATAGTCGACCGATACTTTTTCTGCTGTTGTTGTTACTATATAATATGATTATCCAATAAAGGTAAAAGGGGTTTGTGTAAGATGATGAAACTGAAAGGTATGAACTTTGGACTGACTGATCCCCATTATGCCGATATAAGGGATGAGCTAATCTCATTGTGGACAGCATGATAAGCCGGAGAGGAACTATATAATATGAAAAACAGACTGATGAAACATCAATTGCTACGCACCCTTGTTGAACTTCGAGGCAATCCCCGTGCCTGCGTTTATACAGAGCCCATGTGGGGCCTGTCCATGAACCTGTGCCTGCCTTACGCCACGGTATATATGCTGACCTTCGGCATGAGCGATACGCAGGTCGGGATAGTCTCATCGGTATATATGTTTTCCCAGATGATATTCGCGTTTTTGGCCGGTCCCATCGTAGATAAATTGGGGCGCAGAAAGAGCACTGCCATCTTTGACTTCCTGTCCTGGAGCCTTCCCTGCCTTATTTGGGCCTTCAGCCAGGGCTTCTGGTTTTTCGTGGTGGCTGCGCTTCTTAACGGGATGATGAAGATACCCACCGTATCATGGGATTGTCTTCTCATAGAGGATGCCCCGAAGGACAAGATCACCCAGATCTATTCGCTGGTGATACTTGCCAGTAATCTCTCAGCTCTTTTTGCGCCCATCTCCTCGGTCCTTGTGGCAAAACTGACACTGGCACCTGCAATACGTATCCTCTATATCAACGCCTTCATCGTTATGACCGCTAAGCTGATAATCCTGTTTAAATTCTCAACAGAAACAGCCGTAGGCAGAATAAGGCGCGAGGCAACCCGCAATATGTCACTGGGCGAACTCCTGTCGGGATACAAAGGCGCGGCAAAGAAGATCAGGGCCTCGAAGGGTACCATATTTGCCATTGTCATCAGCATATTCGTTGAGATTGCCGCCATGCTTGGAAGCACCTTCTGGCAGATTATCGTGTCCAAGCGCATCGGTGTTCCCGATGAACTTTTGCCCATCTTTCCAATGGCAAAAAGCATCATCGCTATAGTGCTTTTCTTCACCATAATTACTCATATACGGCAGGCAAAGCTGAAATGGCCTCTGTATGGAGGGTTTTTAAGCGCCATCATCGGGTGCCTGCTGCTTATTTCGGTAAAGGGCACCACTTTTTGGGGGTATCTCATCCTGTCGGTTTCGCTCATCTTTGAAGCGCTTGGCGGCGCTGTTTTAGCTACGCTGAGAGAATCCCTGGTGGCGATACATGTAGAGCCAACAGAACGCTCCAATATCCTTGCCCTGCTGCAAACCACGGTCATGCTGGTGAGCGTGCCCTTCGGATACATAGGCGGAATGCTGAGCGATATCTCAAGGGTCCTGCCCTTTGTTCTCACTATAGGTATGCTGCTGTTGGGAATCCTTGCAACCGCTTTATTCTACCGCAAATCTACTGCCTAATCCAGAAGAAGCCGCGGGGATCGCCCCTGCGGTTTAGTCGTCCCTGCGGTTTAGCGGGCTTTTACGCCGTAGCCCAAAGCGCTTAGGGTTTCCATTCCTGCCCTCATGGATTCCTCGTCCTCAAAGCGGATTTCCAGCGCCCCTTCCTCGTTTTCACGGCTATGGACGATCCCGATGTTCTTGATGTTGATGCCCTTCCGGGCGAGGGCTGTAGCAATGGTGGCGATGATGCCCGGCTTGTCTTCCACATCCACGGCAATATCATACTGCCTTTCGATTATGCTCTTTGGCATATCCGCTATGGAGTTCCGGAAAGCCCTGGCTGTTTTGAAAAAGCGAATGAGTTCATCCCTGTTTCCATCCTTAAGTATCTCGCAGAAATCCGACAACTGGCCTTCCATGGCCGAGAGGGTCTTAAGGATAATGTCCCTGTTGGACAGGCAGATACCAGCCCAGAGTTCCGGGGATGATGACGCGATCCTGGTTATATCCTTGAAGCCTCCGGCAGCTATGGTCTTCATATACCCGTTAGGACCGTCAAGTTTATTCACAAGATTGACAAGAAGGGACGCCACCACATGGGGAACATGGCTTATGGCGGCTGTTACGCGGTCATGCTCTAGGGGCGTCATCTCAAGCGGGATAGCCTTAAGGTCACGGATAACGCCAAGTAAGAGTTGTTTATTGTTATCGGCGGTGTTTTCATCGGGGGTGATCACATAGAAAGCGTTCTCGAAAAGGTTGGCCTTGGCAGCCGAATAGCCCGATTTTTCCGATCCGGCCAGGGGATGGCCTCCGATGAACTGGCCTGATACTCCCATTTCGGCCATGATCCGGTATACATCCCCCTTGGTGCTGCCCACGTCGGTTATCACACAATCAGGCCTTATATGGGGCTTGATCCTTTCCAGCAGATCCTTCATGGCGTATACCGGCACGCACAGGAAAATGATGTCGCAGAACTGAAACTCGGCCAAATCAGGGGACACCGAAATATCCACAACCCCGTCGGAAAGGGCCTTGTCCAGTATTTCCGAATCCCTGTTCCATGCTGCGGTGCGGTACCTGCCGCCGGTTCTTTTAAGGGCATGAGCGATAGAGCCTCCGATTAGCCCTAAACCGACAATTCCGACTGTAAGAATATCCTTCATTGAGAACACACCTTCCATACTACTTAAAAACACCGTAAGGCGCTTTTTCACCCTACACCTGCATCCCGATATGATAAGCAAAATCCCTGTTTCAGGCAAGGCGAAATAACTTCCCCACCGGGTTTTGCCGAAACTTCGGAACGCCGGGCCTTGTCACAGTTTCAAACCGCCGGTTTTCAGCAACCTGTCCGCAAAAAGGATGCCGGATACTGTTTTGGAATCCTTTATGGTACCATCATGAATCATTTTGATGACATCATCCAGTTTATACTTAAATGCTTGTATAACCTCGTCCTCATCAGGGCTTGCCTCGCCTTTGGAAAGGTTTGTCGCCACGAAGACATGCAGCACCTCATCCGAATAAGCTGGCGCCGGATAGAGGGTCAGTATTTTGATAAACCTGTCTGCGTTGTATCCGGTTTCTTCCTTAAGCTCCCTTGCGGCACACCGGACAGGGTCCTCTCCTTCGTCCAGTTTCCCGGCAGGGAGTTCCAGCGAAACCTCTTCTATTGGCTTGCGGTATTGCTTAACGAGGATTACATGCCCGTCCTCGGTTATGGGAACGACCACTGAAGCCCCCGAATGCCTTATGACATCCCTATATGCTGTCTTCCCGTTGGGAAGCTCAATAGTAAGCCGCTCGATGTCGAAAATGAACCCTTTATGGATGGGTTCGGTCCTGGTAGTTTTTTCGTAGTAGTTCATTCATATACCTCTGATCATTAATAATGTTCGGTAATTCCATTCTTGTCATTGCGAGCGGAACGCAGTGGAGCGCGAGATTGCCACGTCGCTTCGCTCCTCGCAATGACAGGAGGGGCATAACTCCTCACAATGACATGCCTTGGGTGTCATTGCTTGCTGATCTCCCTTGCTTTCCTGGCGCATTCTTCCATGGCCCTGATGACGGCGCTTCTGAAGCCTGCTTTCTCCAATTCCGAGACGGCCTCAATGGTGGTTCCCGCAGGCGAGCATACCATATCCTTAAGCTCTCCCGGGTGTTTCCCTGTTTCCAGGACCATCTTCGCAGAACCCAAAACCGCCTGTGCCGCAAACCTGTATGCCTTGTCCCTGGGTATCCCCGACCGAACCGCGGCATCGGCCATGGCCTCAATGAACATGAAGACATATGCCGGGCTGCTGCCTGTCAGCGCGGTTACTTCGCTCATCAGGCCCTCTTCCAGTTCCTCAGCCTTTCCCGAGTACCCGAAAAGTTCCATAATGCTTTCCTTTTCCTGGGGTGACTGGGTCCCGTCAAAGCATACGAGGGCCACCCCTTCTCCAACAAGGGCAGGGGTATTGGGCATGGTCCGCACGACCCTCGTCTTATGTCCAAGTATGTCCTTATACCATGATATGGGAAGCCCTACAACGATGGTCACCAGGATCTTGCTTCCCAGAACGTTCCCAATCTCCTCCAGGACAGCCTTTGCGTACCTGGGCTTGACGGCAAGGAATATGATGTCCGAAGAACAAACCAGCTCAATATTGCTCCCGCACGGCGTAAGTCCGGTTTCCCGGGCAAGCTGGTCCAAAGCATCACGATTGATGTCATAAGCAAACAGTTTGTATTTCCCGTCGGCGTTTCCCTTTACTATTCCTCTTATCAGTGCGCCGCCCATGCTGCCGGTTCCAATAAACCCAACCTTTACAGACATATATATCTACCTCCCTGCGCTATCGGCGGGTAAAGCGGCATTTACCAGCCATCCATCATGAATACCTGGTCGCTGTCGTCATCGCCGCCCATATACTGTATGCCCAGATGCTCATAGGCAAGCCGGGTTGCTTTCCTGCCCCTGGGCGTTTTTTGCAGGAAACCAAGCTGGAGTAAAAATGGCTCGTAAACATCCTCGATGGTATCGGGCTCTTCGCCGGTTGACGCGGCAAGGGTATCAAGCCCTACCGGCCCTCCATCAAATTTTTGAATGATCGTGAGAAGAACGTTCCTGTCCACGCTGTCCAGTCCCAGTCCATCGATATCCAGCGCTTTTAAGGCATACTTTGTCACCTTCAGGTCGATGTGGCCATCGCCATGGATCTGGGCAAAGTCCCTTATACGCTTGAGCAGGCGGTTGGCAATGCGCGGAGTGCCCCTGGACCTCCTGGCAATCTCTGTCGCGGCATCAGGGTCGATTTCAATGCCCAATATGGATGCCGATCGTTTTACTATCCGCTTAAGCTCATCATGGGTATACAATTCAAGCCTGTTGATGATGCCAAACCTTTCCCGCAAGGGGGAAGTGAGCAGCCCGGCACGGGTGGTTGCTCCCACCAGCGTGAACCTGGGAAGATCGATGCGTATGGACCGGGCGCTTGGCCCCTTTCCGATAATGATATCCAGCGCGTAATCTTCCATGGCTGGATAGAGTATTTCCTCAACCGTCCTGTTCAGGCGGTGTATCTCATCGATGAACAATACATCGGTATCGCCCAAGTTGGTCAATATGGCGGCCAGATCTCCCGGCCTCTCAATAGCCGGACCAGAAGTAACCCTCAGATTGGCGCCAAGCTCGCTGGCAATTATGCCTGCCAGCGTGGTTTTCCCCAAACCCGGCGGTCCGTACAGAAGGACATGGTCCAGCGCTTCATCGCGCTGCTTCGCCGCCCTGATAAAGACCTGCAGGTTTTCCTTAACCTTTTCCTGGCCTATGTATTCGTCCATGATGCGAGGTCTTAAGCTTGCCTCGTCTAAATCATCCTTTTTAAACCCACGGCCTATCAGGCGTTCATCTTCATGCAAATCTTTCACCTTCCTGGTCTTTTTGCCGGATTATTATTGCTGCAGCATAGCCTTTAACGCGTCTCTTACAATGCTCTCCACCGTCTTGTCCTTGCTGTAGGCCGCAGCCACGGCCCTGTTGGCTTCGGAAGACGTATACCCGAGCATTATCAGGGCGCTTACAGCCTCGCTCAGCTTGGCCTCATCGCCGGATTCGGCGGGAATGCCCATTAATCCATCCGGTCCGGACATGTCCTTGTATTCCTTTTTCAGCTTATCCTTGAGTTCCAAAATGATTCTCTGCGCCGTCTTTTTGCCAATGCCCGGCGCCTTTACAAGCCGGTCCGCGTCATCGGTCAGAACCGCGAGGGCAAACTGCGTGGGTGGAATGCTGCCAACCAAAGACAGCGCTGCCTTTGGGCCTACCCCGCTCACTGTCAGAAGCTGCTCAAACATCTTGAGTTCCTCTTCGCAGAAAAAACCGTACAGGCATATGCGGTCGTCACGCACGTTCAGGAAGGTAAAGACCTTTACCTCTTTTTCAAGCTCGCTTTGATGGTAAAGAGGAGTCGGCGCGGTATACACCAGGTAGCCCACTCCAGCTACCTCCAGGATGATGCAGTCGGCCATTTTCTTCTTAAGTATACCCTTTAGGTAGGCAAACATCATCAGTCACCGTGTCCTGAAAAATTGTAATCTCTCATGCCGAGTTTTATCTGCAGCTCTTCAACGAGGGTTTTGTAGGCGGCTATTTCATCATTCAGTTCTCTTATAAGCTCATCCTTCATCCTGATAACCTCTATCAGTTCTTCCCTGTTCATTTCCTCCAGTTTTACCATGGCCTATACCTCCCAAAATGCGGCTGACTGCCCGTACTTGTTTTATACTTCCTTCTGGTAGAAAAAGGTGTCAAGGGGTCTAAGGTTATATTTCTGGTAGTTTATGATCTGCTCTGTGCTGCCGATGAACAGTATGCCATTCGGTGCGAGGGCCCTGGAAAGTTCCGCGAACAGGTACTCCTTGGCTTCCTCGGTAAAATATATGAGAACGTTCCTGCACAGGATAATGTCCTGGTCTTTAGGGAATGGATCCCGCAGCAGGTTTATATGCCTGAATTCCACGCATCTTCTGACCTTTTCGGATATGACATACATTCCATTGTCCTGTTTTGTAAAGTGCTTTTCCAAAAACTCGGGAGGAAGTTCCCTTACGTTCCTTTCGGGATAAACTCCCCTCCTTGCCTTTTCCATGGCATCATGATCAATGTCGGAAGCCATGATCCTGATCCTCTCGAGGGGCATGAACTTATTTAGGATCATGACCACCGTATAGGGTTCCTCACCTGTGGAACAGGCTGAGCTCCAGATCCTGACATCCTCTGTCCTTCTTTTCTGGGCAAATGCTATGGGCAGGACCTTCTTTTCAAAGAGCTGCCATTGCGAGGGATTGCGGTAGAATTCGGATACGTTGATGGTCAGGTAGCCGATGAACGTGTCCCTCAATTCCTTATTTACCCTGATCTCCTCAAGGAAGGACAGGAAACTGGAATAACCGTATTTCTCAGCAAATGACATGATGCGGCGCTTCATCTGCTTTTCCTTGTAATAGTTCAGATCAATATGGGAAAGCTTGTAAAACTGTGCCTTGAACTCTTCATAATCGTTAAATACAGCCATTTGACCCCCACACATTCCTGAAAATCATTACAAAACAAAAAATCCTCTTATATAACAGCAAGACCGGTTGTTCCGGTCTTGCCTTATGACAGGCAAGACCGATAGATCATGTCTTGCCGTAATCCTTTGTGATCATTTTTTATTTATTTTCGTCTTTCTTCTCGTTTATGAGATCTCCAATGGTATTGGTCATCTCTTCTGTATGCCCGGTTGGAATATCCTCCTCATCGGATACAATCTCTTCCTCGCCTTCACGAACCGGATCGATGGGGCTGACCTCCTTGATGCTGAGGCTGATCTTCTTGATTTCCGGGTTCACTTCTATGACCTTCATGTCAACACTCTGTCCAATTGAAAGGACCTCTTCAGGCCTGCTGATACGGACATTGGAAATCTGGGAGATATGGACAAGCCCTTCAATACCATCTTCAAGCTCCACAAAGACCCCGAAGGGCACCATTCGCCTGATGATACCTGTTACCACATCACCGACATGGTACTTCTCCCCGATACTGTACCAGGGATTGTCCTCCGCCTTCCTGTAACCGAGAGAGATCTTCTTCTTTTCCCTGTCTATTCCGATAACCCTGACAGTAACCGTATCTCCAACGTTCAAAACCTCGGAGGGATCGTCTATCTTCTTCCATGAAAGCTCGGATATGTGTATCAGGCCGTCAACACCGCCCAAGTCGACAAAGGCGCCAAATTTTGTGAGGCTCTTGACCGTACCGGTGTATTCCTTGTCCTCTTCCACTTCGCTCCAGAAAGCTTCTGCCTTCTTGTTCTTTTCCTCTTCGATAAGAAGCCGTGCCGAACCGACAATCCGGCGCCTGTTGGCCAATTCAGTAATCCTGATCCTTATCTTCTTGCCAACGAAGGGGGAAAGATTCCTGATAAACCTGTCGCTTACCTGGGATGCGGGAATGAAGATCCTCATGCCCTTGTGCTCTGCGACAAGTCCGCCCTTGACAACTTCCTTAGCCAGGACTTCAATGGGTTTTTCATTCTTGAACGCATCTTCAAGTTCTTCAAAGCCGCGGATGGAATCCATCTTCTTCTTGGAAAGAGCCACGTTGCCTTCTCCATCATTCAGCTTGGTAATAATCGCCTCAATCTCTGTGCCTGGCTTTAAGTCTCTCTCCGGATCGAAATCCGGGTCATCGATAAACTCTTCCATCGGGATTATTCCATCGGCCTTATATCCAAGATCAACGAATACATCATTGTTGTTGTATCCTATAATCTTTCCCTTCACAATATCATTGGTTCTGAGCTCTGTAAAACTCTCCTCCAAGGCCTTGCTGAAATCAATCTCGCCTTCCTGCCTGTTTGTAATGTCTTCCATGTGTAAAATAACCTCCTTGATTACCCAATCCGGTGTTGAAGCCCCAGCGGTAATCCCAACTGTCTTAATATTGTTAACCGAGGGGAGCTCATCCGCATTCTCTATAAGATAAGTCCGCGGGCAGTTCTGCCGGCAGATTTCGTATAGTTTCTGCGTATTTGAGCTGTTCCTTCCTCCAATAACAACCATTGCGTCAGCAGCCTTGGATAGCTCAGCTGCTTCTGTTTGCCTCTCCACAGTCGCATTACATATTGTATCAAATTTTAATGCGAATGCAAATCTTTTCTTAAGGGTTTCAAAGATGGCGTCATATCTTGATTGCATGAAGGTAGTCTGGGCTACCGTACATATCCGTTCGTCGGAATATGCCAGGTTTTCGGCTTCCTTTTCATCGGATACAATCAAAGCTTTTCCATCACACCAGCCGTTTATTCCTTTCACTTCGGGGTGCTGCGGATCTCCGACAATGACGATTTTGAAACCTTCCTCCTGCTTTTTACTGACAATCTCATGGATACGTTTAACATAGGGACATGTGGCATCAAGAATCCTGACTCCGCGCTCCTTGAGCTTCTCATATACGTCCTTGCCTACGCCGTGGGCCCTTATGATAACGCAATCCTTCTCCCTGAGTCCTTCTATATCGTGAATGGGCTGGATGCCTTTTTCATTGAGGGCTTCTACTACCTGTGAATTGTGGATGAGTTCACCCAGGGTAAATATCCTTCCTTCACACTGGACATTGAATGCGGCTTTGACCGCCCTGTCCACACCAAAGCAGAATCCCGAATGTTTGGCTACTATTATCTCCAAGTCCTATACCCCTGTAATCATATAAAACTATTGTTCTATAAGAGCATATATGCTGTCGATGATCTCTCCCGACACCTTATAAAGCTCTTCCCTGGAATAAGTCTTCCCCGCGCCGTTTACGGCGTCGGAAGCAATCCTGTATGGTTTACCGAATATCAGTTCCACCTTTCTAAACAGCCTGAAATCACCCTTTATGGCCACCGGCAGGATGGGCGCGCCCGAATGCAGCGCGAACAGGGCAATGCCCGCTTTCCTTTTCTTTGGATCCCTTTTCCTGGTCCGGGTTCCTTCGGGAAAAACGCCTACCATCTTTCCGCTCTCCAGTAGCCTGAAAACGGTTTTAACCGAACCCACATCCCCTGTCCCGCGGCTGACGGGAAAAGCGCCAAGATGCTTTAAGATCCAGCCTAACAACCTGTTTTTAAAGAGCTCAGCCTTTGCCATGTAGTGTACCTTTCTTTTAGGCACCTTTACGCCGATGAGGAACATGTCCAGCGCGGTGGGATGGTTGGCGCAAATAAGGACAGGACCTGAAGAAGGTATGTTTTCCCTGCCTGTTGTTTTGACCCTGTAAAAGATCCAGAAATAGATCATGAATAGTACCTTGCCAATGGTGTACAGCATCTTCAGTTAAACCTCTTCCTGACCATGTCCATAATAAACGCCACAAGCTCCTCGACGCTCTTGCCGGTTGAATCGATAACAACGGCGTCTTCCGCCTTTTTCAAAGGCGAATGCTGCCTTGTGCTGTCGTTGCGGTCACGCTCCTCTATCTCGGCTACGAGCTCCTGGAAGGTCTTGTCCAAAAGCCCCTTTTCCTTAAGCTCCAGGTAGCGCCTGCGGGCCCGCTCTTCAGCCGTCGCGGTCAAAAAGATCTTGAGGGATGCGTCCGGAAGCACCTTGGTTCCGATATCCCTGCCGTCCATAACCACAGGGTTGTTCCTGGCTATTTCCTGCTGAAGGGCTACAAGCCTGGTCCTGACCTCGGGAAAGGCAGAAACATTTGAGGCTCCCATGGAAACCTCATTGGTGCGGATGGCAGAAGAAACGTCCTCTCCGTCCAGATAGATCCTCTGTACTCCGTCGTGGTAATCTACTGAGATATCTATGTCAGGCATAATGCGCGAAACGCTTTCATGATCCCTGGTATCAATGCCCAGCCTTATGGCTTTCAGCGCTACCGCCCGGTACATGGCCCCCGTGTCCAGATAGATGATCCCCAGCTCCTGGGCGATCCTTCGGGCCAGGGTGCTCTTCCCTGCGCCGGAAGGGCCGTCTATGGCTATTCTTATGTCTTTCAAGCTGTTATCCTCCATTTGAAGAAGCTGTATTCATTCAGTATATTCTGTACATACGGCCCCGGGTCAAACCACGCGGTGCCCTATTCCGATGGCCACATCGTTGAGGTGGAGAAGCCCCAGGCCGAAGAATACGGCAACGCCCACATGTTCTCCGCTTCTTGCCACAGCTATTTTTCCGCCCACGTTAAGGCCGATGGCCTTTTGCATAACCTGGGAAAGGGCTTCCCTGGCGGCACCGGCAACTGCGCCCTCTTCGGCATGGGATTCCGCGATAACCCCTTCCCTTTTGGCCGACACCACGGCCCGTTCAATAATCCGGGTTACCGAACTTATGAACTCTCCGCCATAATCCACTGCCGACGTTCTTATGCCCGTGCCCGCCAATTCCTTCTGCAGCGCTTTTTCCTCTTCCCTGCCGCCTGTCAGGGCCATCCATATGGCAGCCTTGACAACGTCCTTGCTGCCAAACACCTCATGGTCCATACCCTTACCTCCGTTTGTTATCTTGATTATATTGGAAAACATACGACAGGACAAGAGTCCGTTTGGAATATTTACGGGCAGTCCCTGATATTCACCCTCATGACGCGGTTCATACCGGGACTTATCCTGACCGGGTTATTCTTTATATCGGTATATATGCCGCTGCTTTTCTCCGAGAAGTAGATATGGAAATCGGGGGCATCTTTTGCGGCATGGATCTCCACCACGTCCCCGTCGGTGAGTTTCAGCTTAACGGGGAACCTTTGGATGACCATGATATGCCGGCCGTTTATATAGAGGGAGGCGCTGTTTGCGGCATACTCCCCCAGCAGGTTCATAGTCGCGTACCCCTGGCCGATGATGGACTGATAGCTCTTTATAGGTTCGCCATTTAACCCGTCGGTCCCGAAATCAGCCCCGCAGGGCAGAAGGAACATGAACTGTACGGTGATGAGAAGGATGACCATGAGAACCGAAAGCAGCTTTAGCAAAAATTCCATATAACCACCTTAAATCATGGATGCTGATATTCTTTCCATGGCCGGTACGGTTAATACGATTTCCGCAGGATTCCGGGCTGCTTTTGCTATATGCTGCTTCCGGCAGTATAGCCTGTGGACAGTGCGATGGTCAGGTTGAACCCGCCGGTATAGGCATCCACATCTATGATCTCCCCAGCGAAGTACAACCCCTTGACGAGCCTTGATTCCATGGTCCTGGGGTCAATCTCGCCGGTCTTGATTCCGCCTGCCGTCACGATTGCTTCGGCAATCGGCCTTGACTTTGATACCGTAAGCCGGATGCCCTTCAGCAGGGAAACCATCCTCTGCCGTTCCTGTCGGGTGATCTGGTTTACTGGTTTATCGGGGGGTATCTCCATAAGCTGGATGAATACCGGGATAAAGCTTTTGGGAAGAAGCTCATGGAGGGCATTGGAGAAATGCTTCCTTGAAAACTTCTCAAAATCCCTCTGGATGCGCCTGTCAAGGGCTTCCTCACTTAAGGCGGGCTTCATGTCGATGGTCAGCACGGACCCGGAAAAGCCGCGATCCAGGATATGCCGGCTTGCGCTTAGGACCAGGGGGCCGGATACCCCGAAATGGGTGAACAACATCTCCCCCATCTCCTCAAAAACCTTTTTCCCGCCAGGATCGTACACGGCAAGCACGATATTTTTGAGTGTCAGGCCGCTGACCTGGCGTACCCAGGTTTCAACGGTTTCCAGCGGCACCAGCGAGGGTTTGGGCTCGATGACCGTATGCCCCAGAACTTGTGCCATCCTGTAGCCGTCACCGGTGGAACCGGTCAGCGGATAGGACAGCCCGCCCGTGGCCACCACAACCGCATCCAGTTCCCAGAACTCTCCATTATCCAGGACAAGGCCTTTTACGCGGCCTTCTTCAACCAGGATCTCCTTTGCGCTTGAGTTGTATCTTATGGCTGCACGGTTTTTGGCGGCATAACAAATCAAGGCTTCACATATTTCGAAAGCCCTGTCGGACTCAGGAAACACCCTGTTTCCCCTTTCGGTCTTAAGCTTTACTCCCAGGTCATTGAGAAAGGCTATGATGTCATGGTTGGAAAAGCGGCTGAGAGAGGAATAAAGAAACCTGCCGTTGCCGGGGATATTCCTGATCAGCTCGTCTTGCGGACAGGCGTTGGTGATGTTGCACCTGCCCTTTCCCGTTATCATGAGTTTCCGGCAGGCTTTTTTGTTTTTCTCGAACACGAATACCTTATGCCCCAGTACGGCTGCCCGGCCGGCGGCCATCAGCCCGGCAGGGCCCGCGCCTATTATGCCAACCAACTTCTTGCTCAAAATGGCGGACCTCCGGTTTTTAATCGCGGTTCAGCGTGGCACTGCGATCGTAGCTTTCATAGATCTGATACTCTTCCCATAACTTTTCCAATTTCTCCAGCGTGGAGCGGATCTGCTCTTTCCTCTTCATTCCTATGGCAACGATCAGGGCGTTGATCACGCTCAGCGGCGCCACGAGCGAGTCAACAAAGGATGCCATGTCGCTTCTGGCCAAGAGGCAGTAATCGGCATATTTCGCAATCGGCGAGGCATAGTTGTCGGTTATGGCGATAACCGCGGCCCCTTGTTTGCAGACAAATTCCAGGGCCTTCGCCGTCCTCCTCGAATAGCGGGGAAAACTGATCCCGATAACCACATCGCCCGTTCTGGCATTCACGATCTGCTCGAACATCTCGCTGACACTTGTAGTATGCACAAGTCTTACATTTTCAAAAACCAGGTTGAGGTAGAATCCTAAAAAGCTGGCAAGGGAGGCCGAACTTCTCACTCCTAAAATATAGATCCTGTTGGCGTGGAGTATCGCGTCTACCGCGGCGTTGAAGCTCTCTTCGTCAGCGTCCTCCAGGGTCGCCCGGAGCTTGTTTATATCGGACTGGATCACGCTTTTCATCACATTGTTGAAGTCGATCTGGCTGGAAGACACTTCAAGCCGCTGGGCGGAAGTTAGCTTGCTCTTTATGATATCCCTAAGCGCCTTCTGGAGCTTTGGATAGCCATCAAAACCCAGTTCGGTGGCAAAGCGCACAACGGTTGATTCGCTGACACCAACCTCGTTTCCAAGCCTTGCCGCAGTCATGAAGGCCGCTTTATCATAATGCTCGATAATGTAGGAGGCTATGAGCTTTTGTCCCTTGCTGAACGAGGGAAAGCCTTCCCTTATCCTGTTGATCAGATTGTTCATATTCCACCTCGGTCAAAAAATGCAATCCGGGAATAAACTACTTTCAGGAGCATATTTTTAAATAGAAAAACTCTTTTTCGGACAGTTACGCTTCATATTTAAGAATACTGTTTCTGAACAAAAAAATCAAGATATCGACGTTTATCCCAGGTTCGGAAAGCGCCGGCCAAACCAACCCGGCCATGCAACCTGTATCAGGACTTGCAGATACCCCAAATAATCAAAAATACCTGTGTCAGGTCATGCCCCCACCGCATATATTATACTTGCGACATGTTATGAGGTATATCAGATGCTTCCTGCCCTTTTGCGGACAATATGCTCCAGACTGCTGTCGCGGTACCCTTTCGTAGGCTTCATCACGGGCCCCCAGTCATTTCCCCAGCCCCTTTCCGCAGAGGATGAGCTGCGCCTTGTCAATGCCTGCAGAAAAGGCGATGAAGATGCCAGAAACCTTCTGATTGAACACAACCTCCGCCTGGTCGCCCATGTGGCGCGTAAGTATTCGGTAAGTTCAGCGGACTCTGACGATCTTATCTCCATAGGAACCATCGGGCTTATAAAGGCCGTTTCGAGCTACGACCCGGAAAAAGGGATCAGGCTTGCCACATACGCCGCACGGTGTATTGAGAACGAGATCCTGATGTACCTTCGGGCATCCAAAAAGCTGCAGAACGAAGTATCCCTCAATGAGCCACTGGGAACCGACAAGGAAGGTAACGAGATCTCCCTCATAGATATCCTTGGCTGCGAAAACGAGGGGGTTGACGAGAAGGTTGACCTGAAACAGAGAATCAAGAAACTTTACCGGCTTATCCGCTCAGCCCTCGAAGGCAGGGAACAGATTATAATCCGCCTCAGGTACGGTCTTTGCGGCGGCTGCGGGAAGACCCAGCGCGAGGTGGCAGAAAGTCTCGGCATATCACGTTCCTATGTTTCCCGAATCGAAAAAAAGGCTCTGATAAAGCTGCATGAAGGGTTGAAATAGGCCGCAAACCACGGGACGGTCCCTGAGGCTTTTTACACCAACCAGAGGGATCGTCCCCGTGGCTCACCGTGGCTGCCCTAAATCCATACCGGCTTAAGATATCGCGTTTGCTATTATACTGTTGTCCTAAAGGCGGCAAATTGGTAGAATAATTACAAATAGCAAAATTATCCATGAGGTGGGTATTGCGTGAAAAAAACGATTTTCGAATATCACAAACGCGTGGGCAAAACCAAATACGTCAGTTCCAGTTTTGCTTTGTCCGGACGAGCGCAGAAAGTATACAACGTATTAGGGCTGATAGCATTCATCATGGCAGCCGTTTCGTTCATCCTGGCAACAAGAGGGATTATCAGCGTCCCTCTGGCAATCCTTCTGTTTATTATCGGCATTGTCCCGGCCATCGTGGTCCCTATAGCTATAACCTTAAAGGATAAGGGCAAGGAAGCTGTGCAACAGGAGATAGAACAGAACAAGGTCACAGAGGTATTCGACAGCAGCGCGAAAGAGCCTGTATACATCAAAAGCCAGGCTGATACCATACCGACTGTTATTGATAAGGGCACCACGGTAAAAGTCATCGATGATACAGGCTCTGAAAGAACCTGATCAGTATCGCACGAACAAATAAAACCACAGGGACCGTCACCAGGTTTAGGGCGGTTCGGGCAAATCCTCACCCACGGCGCTATCAGGTTCTCTTTCTTCCGGTTGGGATTCCTTGCTCCCGAAATTCTTCTCAACCCAGCCCTTAAGCCCGCCAGTCTTAAGGATCCCCTCCATGGTATGTTTGATTATCACCACACAGATGGGACCCAGGAACAATCCAAAGACCCCCATGAACTGAAGGCCGAGGTACATGCCGAACAGCGTAAACAGCGGATGGATACCTATTTGATGCCCAACCACCTTGGGTTCGATCAACTGTCGGACAAACAGTGTTATCAGCCACAGCAGGGCCAATGAGAGCCCCTCCCTGGTATTTCCAAGAAACACCAAATCAATGAAGGCCCATGGCACCAATATGGAGCCTGTACCCAAAATAGGCAGGGCATCCACCAGCGCGATGATAAGCGCCAGCAGAAGGGCGTTTTCTATACCGATGATCAAAAACCCTATCAAAACCTCGCTGAAGGTAACCGACATCAGTATGAGCTGCGCCCTCAGCCATCCGAACAGCGCCGTGAAAACATTATTTATAACATTCCTGGTGTTACGGAGCCAGTCGGAGGGAATCTGGGAATCGAGGAAGCTGACTATCTTATGCTTGTCACTGGACATGAAATAGGTTGCCAGGACGGTTACCAGCAAGAAGATCAGGGCCTGGGGCAAAGAAAAAGCAAACTTCACGGTTCCGGTGGCTATATCGACAACAGGCTTTAGCAGGTTTTCCAGGTTGCTTGATATATTGTTGATGGCATTGGTTATTCCATCCGAAACCTGTACCGGAAGCTTAAGGAAAAGGTTGCTTGCCTCCTCCAGGACATTGTCTATAAAAGCGGCAATGCTGTCAAATGTCAGATTCAGGCTGCTGTACACATTGATGATTTCCTTGATAAGCCGTGCGATCAGAAGGCCAACTACGGTCAGTATGGTGCCGAAGACTACCAGTATGGAGAATACAGCCCCGATTTTCCTGGATATGCGCAGCTTGGTCTCTATAAATTTCACAACCGGCTCGATGAGCGAAGAGAAGACAAAAGCGATGATAAAGGGTATGAAGAAGCGTCCGATCTTAAACAGTACAAAGACACCCAGTGCCACCAGCAGTATTTTGATTAAGGAAAATATGGTCTTTTTAAGAGCCTCCGGCATGCCTAACCTCCAGAAAACAGGTTATAACAGGCTATTGATCCCTTAGAGCACGGAACGACTTCCGAAGATAGACCAGCCTTCCGTTCTCACGGGTGCTCTCCATCAGCGAAATGCCCCTTACCGTTACCCTGTGATCGGGCCTCTGCGTTTTGCCCAGTATATCATTTATGGTGCTGCCCATTGCTGCGCCGCTTTCACCGGACATTAAGCCCCGGGAAGGATCATCCTCTAAAGCTGCCTCTCTTAATAGCGTTATATGAGGAGAGTACTTCTCATATCCGGAAAACTGGCTGAATTCTGCCGCCAGTTCCCGAACAAGGTCTTTCTGCAGATCCTGCAGGGGTTTGCTGGCTTTGAGGCCGCACCAGATTATGGGTCTTTTCCCTCTGCTGAATTTACCCAATTCCCCCAGTTCTAAAACAAAGGAATCATGCCTTGAGGCAACTTTTTCAAGGACACGTTCCAGCCCCGGCAGCATGTTCGGGCTCACCTCTCCGAGGAATTTCAGGGTAAGATGAAAATTGGGCATGCGGGTGTAGTTCCCGCTTATTCCGCTATCGCGCAAAGCGCCCTGGATCCTGGCCAATACATGCCGTGTTTCTTCATCAAATTCGACCGCAATAAAACATCTCATACCCTGATCACTGATTATACCCTTATCACCGGTTTATTCCCCGCCGTTTCGGTTCTGCTGTTCCAGGCGGCCGCATCCGCCACAGCACCCGGGGCAGCCTGCGTATTCGCTGTCGCTGTCAAGCCCGTGCCTCGCACGGTAATCCTGGAGGGCTGCCGCAATAGCCTCCTCGGCGAGAACCGAGCAATGCACCTTCGCGGGTGGCAGACCGTCCAGCGCCTCCATAACCACCTTGTTGGTGACCATTTCTGCTTCCTTGATGGTCTTTCCCTTGATGAGCTCGGTTGCCATGCTGCTGGTGGCAACCGCCGCCCCGCAGCCAAAGGTCTTGAACTTGGCATCAACAATTATCCCGTCTTCTATTTTAAGATACATCTTCATGATGTCGCCGCATTTTGCGTTTCCTACCTGGCCAACGCCGTCCGCGTCCTCAATCTCTCCTACGTTGCGCGGATTCATAAAATGGTCCATTACCTTTTCACTATACATTTATATCAGTCCTTTCAGTCCAATAACATAAAAATATGAGTGAAGGTCATTTGGCCGCCTGCTTGTTCGCCTTAACGAAATCCTCATAGAGGGGCGACATGGTTCTGAGCCTTGCCACGATCTCCTCCAGGCAATCCACCAGGTAACCAACATCGGATTCCGTGTTGGATTCACCAAAGGTCAGCCTCAGGGAGCCATGGGCAATCTCGTGGGAAAGCCCGATAGCCATCAGGACATGGGATGGATCCAGGGAGCCGGAGGAGCAGGCCGAACCGCTTGAGGCCTTTATACCTTTCATGTCCAGCATGAGAAGGAGGGATTCACCCTCAATAAACTGGAATGAAAGGTTGAGATTCCCCGGAAGCCTATTCTCCACAGGTCCGTTGAGCCTGACATGGGGAATCCTGCTTAAAATCAGATCCCTGGCCCTGTCTCTCAGCTTCCTGATCTTTCCGGCGTATTGGTCCATATTGGCTATGGCAAGATCCAGGGCTTTGGCCATACCCACGATGCCCGCCACGTTCTCGGTGCCGGCGCGTTTGCCTCTTTCCTGGTGTCCCCCGTGGATCAGGTTTTCCAGGCGCACACCCTTCCTGATATACAGCGCGCCCACTCCCTTCGGACCATAGAACTTGTGGGCGGATATGGAAAGAAGGTCCACGCCCAGTTCCCTGACATCTACGGGAATGCTGCCTGCGGCCTGGACAGCGTCGCAATGGAACAGCACGCCATGCTTCCTGGTTATCTCACCGATGGCTTTGATGGGCTGGATGGCTCCGATCTCATTGTTGGCATACATGATGCTCACAATAGCCGTATCCGGCCTGATGGCCTTTTCCACGTCCCCAGGATTTACAAAACCCTCCTGATCGACAGGCAGATAGGTCACATCAAAGCCCTCTTTTTTCAGGTACTTGCAGGTGGCCATGATGGCCGGATGCTCAATTGCCGATGTTATAATATGCTTTTTGCCCTTTTCCCGCGCCGCATAGACAGCGCCCTTTATGGCCCAGTTGTCCGCCTCGGTGCCGGAACCGGTAAAATAGATTTCACCCGGCTCATCCGCGCCAAGGCACCTGGCAATGGCTGTCCTGGCTTCCTCTACCGCCTTCCTGCCTGATCTTCCAACAGAGTACAGCGAGGAAGCATTGCCGTATTCCTCTATAAAATATGGCTTCATAGCCTCAAACACCTCAGGCTTCACATATGTGGTAGCCGCGTGATCCAAATATATTACAGGCTTTTGCATAATTATCTCCCCGTTTCATACAGCGTGTCACTGTATCGCATTAAAATAAAGTTAGCACTGGCTAATTTAAAAGTCAACAGGCCCGCATCCGCGGCAGGCCTTTGATTTCGCATAACCTTTCATAATGTATTATACCTTGCCACAAATTGATTAAACAATATGGAAACTGTACGCCTTTTCCCGCTATTGATATGGTTTTATTGACAAAAACTATAAAGCTGTTTTTCGGTTTTATTATTTTCGTGTTATAATAGCCATATTGTCCGGCCGGAACAAGATCCACACCAGGTCTTTTTCCTGTCGGGTAGTTAGTTTGCGTTATTTTCCAGGCATCCCCTCATGATGGTCGATGGGCATGTTTTTGCTGTAAGAAGTGAGGGCACACGGTGATTGACAGCCTGGTGCAAGAATGTGATTGTATACAAGGGAATAGATGGGTAATGACAACTGCGCGAAATAAGAAAAAAAGTATATGGAAAACAATCCTGATAGTTGAGATCCTGGTTCTTATTGCGGCAGGCATGGCAGCGCTTTATTTCCTGGTATTGAAAAAGACACCTGCCTTTGAGTTCATAGGAAGGATCTTAAGCCCGGTGGAAGGGAGCAAAAGCATTAAGGAAAGGCGCGTCGAGACCGAAAAACCCTTTGCGCTTACGAAGAACCAGAGATATTACAAGCCGCTGGCTGACCCTGAGAGCATCAATGTACTCATCATAGGCACAGATGTTGATGGGACCAACTATGACACGCTTCTTTTGGCAAGCATCGATGAGGAGAACAACCTGGTCAGGCTGATCAACATACCAAGGGATCTTTACATCGATTACAGCGAAGAGGTTTTGGAAAGGCTCAGGACGGCATTCCCGAAGTATACCTCCTCTAAGGGTATTTTCAAGATCAATGCCGGCCATACCATAGGCAGGCTGATAGAATACAAAAAGGATACCGGACGGTTCCGGAATTCGGAGTTTGAATTTACCTGCGATATCACCGAGGAGGTTTTTGGGGTATATATCGATGATTTTGTATATATGAAGCCCGACAGCTTTGCCCGTATCGTGGACTATTTCGGCGGCGTGGATATCGAGGTGCCCTGCCGCATGAAGTACAGCGATCCTCTGCAGGATTTTTCAGTGGACCTTGAAAAGGGTTTCCAGCACCTCAACGGCAAACAGGCCGAAGGGTTTGTCAGGTTCAGGCAGGGCTATGATGAAAACGGGAAGTTCAGGGGCATTGGCGACCTGGAACGGAAGCGGAACCAGATCAGTTTTGTCAAGGCGTTCCTGGAGCAGCATATGACCCTTGGCAATATCGGAAAGATCATCTCCATCGCGGGAGATCTGGATGAGTATTTCATCTCCAGCATTGACCGGGCCCATGAAACGGCGGAATACGGAAAGCTGGCTGAAAAGCTTTACAGGAATAAATTCACAACCCAGTCAGAGGAGATCGAGTGTGAGGACGTTACCATTGAAAATGTCTATTATCTGAGGCTGGTGACAGCTGGCAAATAGATTTATCAAGGCTCTGCATAAAAGGCGAAAGGCGCCTGGATCATGCAGCACCCAAGGAGGAACAGAAAGAATGCTGGAAAAAATCAACGAGTTTTTTGCAGCCCTGTCAAGCGGGAATATGGAAACCGCGGCGGCTATCGGCCAGGAATTTCTAGGAATGTTCGTCATGTTTGCCATCGGGGGCATACTGATCTACCTGGCCATAAAGAAGGACTACGAACCCGCCCTGCTCCTGCCAATTGGCTTCGGCGCCATACTGACCAACATACCCATGAACACCATTTTCACTGGTATGGACGGTGAATCGGGGGTATTCGGGTTCCTGTACAATTACACCATTGCCAATGAGTTGTTTCCTGTACTCATCTTCATTGCGGTCGGCGCCATGATCGATTTCACCCCGTTGTTCCAGACACCGTTCATGCTGTTCTTCGGAGCCGCTGCCCAGTTTGGCATATTCGCCACCATGCTGGTAGCCCTGCTGTTGGGGTTCAACCTCCCCGAAGCGGGCGCCATCGGCGTTATCGGAGCGGCCGACGGCCCCACCTCCATCTACGTCGCAAACGCATTTAAACTGGACAAGGGCCTCATCGCGGCCATCACCGTCGCCGCTTATTCGTATATGTCGCTGGTGCCCATAATCCAGCCTCCGGTAATCAAGCTTCTTACCACACCTGAGGAAAGAAAGATCCGCATGGATTTCCAGCAGCGCAATGTCAGCAAACTGGCAAAAATTCTCTTCCCTATACTGGTTACCATTGTAGCCGGCCTCATCGCCCCGGAAAGCGTAGCCCTGGTTGGCGGGTTGATGTTTGGAAACCTCATCAGGGAATGCGGCGTGCTGAACAGGTTATCCGAAACAGCCCAGAATGTACTGGCCAACCTGGTAACCCTGCTTTTGGGCATCACCATAGGCACCACCATGACAGCCTCCTCATTCCTCAACTGGAAAACCCTTGTGATTATGCTGATGGGCTTGGTCGCCTTCATTTTTGACACCGCGGGCGGTGTTTTGTTTGCCAAGTTCATCAATCTTTTCAGGAAGGAAAAGATCAATCCCATGGTAGGCGCCGCAGGGATATCGGCCTTTCCCATGTCTGCGCGCGTGATTCAGAAAATGGCCAAGGAAGAGGATCCCATGAACTTCGTCCTGATGCAGTCAGTTGCGGCCAATGTTTCGGGCCAGCTGGGATCGGTTGTCGCGGGAAGTATGATCCTGGTCCTGGTGGGCCATTTGATCGGTTTGGTTTAGTAAGTATGGATCATTGGATTAACAATTAAGAAAAGGATGATGGATAATTGACCCAGGATTTCATGAACGGATTAAAAGTTAGCGGACTCGGCCTTTTGGGCGTATTCGGCGTTCTGATCATCTTTTATATAGTTGTGGTGCTGCTTGGCCGGATTAAGCCCAAGGAAGAAGAGTAGACCCTGTAAGGTCCATATTCCGCATTGGCTTTTATAGCTTTTGCGCCACTGTGGTCACTTCTGTGGTTCGCCTGCCAGTCCGGCTTTTCTTAGTACCGGTTTTAGCCTGGCAGCCAGGATAGATGCCGGGTAAAATGTCAGAAGGTCCCCGCCTATGACCATGGCAAACCCGTAATATATTGCCTGTCCCAGGGTCATGACATTCTTAAGGTACAGATTGGTCATAAGGTACAGGTATGCTACGCCGAACAGATAGGTTAAAGCTGAGCCTGCCAGAATGCAGGCAAAAACATTCATAATCCTGACTTCTTTAAGGCGTTCGGTTAGAAGTCCGGTGAGCCAGGCCGAAAAGATGAATCCGATAAGATAGCCAAATGTAGGCTGGAGTATATATCCTATGCCTCCCCCTTTTGTGAATACGGGTAATCCCATAAGGCCCACAGCGACATACAAAAGCTGCGCCAGCATTCCCCTCTTCGCGCCAAGCAGGGCACCGGACAGGGCTACGAAAAAGGTCTGCAGCGTGAACGGGATAAGGGGAAGGGGTATTCTGATGAAGGCGCCAACCGCCGTAAGGGCTGAAAACAGGGCTATTTGCGCAATATCGCGTATGTTCAGTTTTTTGGTCATTTCTTTGCTCCTTATTGTAGAGTGTCGTTTCGAAAAGGAATCTGCGCCAAAAAAGTCTAACCTGTAACTTCACTCCTCACACTTTTCAACATCATCAATAGTAAAGCAGCGGCCCGCAATTGTCAACCTGCTTTTTTAAAGGTTGACAATTGCGGGCCTTCTGGTGCCGACATCAATCCGGGTTTCTATTTTGCCATAATTTTATACTGCCCCATCCCCAGGTCGTAAAAGAAATATACACCCTTCTCATTGGTCCGGGTAACCTGGACAGGGACATTATCAGCGCTGAACAATACCACCAGCGCATTTTGCACCGGGGTGTCACCGCTGTCGGTGATAACCCCGAACAGTGTTCCTTTAAACTCCTTCATTTTAAGATAAATGGTTTCCAGCACGTAAACCGGATTATCGCCGGCAGGCTGGAATACCCGCGAATATGTTTCATGGTCCTGGGACTGGCAGGTAATCCTGTAGGTTACAGGCTCAAGGCCATCAAACAGGAAACCGCCATCCGCATCGGTCAGGGTTGTTTCTTCTTTCATGTTCATATCGCCCCGGGACAGGGCCACCCTGGCTCCCTGGGCAGGCTTTCCTGAAAAGTCCCTGACGTTGCCGTACAGCACGATGCCTCCGTGTTCGTCGGGAGATAAGGCTATGTCCACTCCCTTCTTCCCTATACAGGCAAGGTCAATAAGATCACTGGTATAAGTACAATAGCCCTTTTTCGCCGCCAGTATCCTGCACGACGAAGCGGTGCCCATGGGGATGCTGAAGTAGCCTTTGCTGTCCGAATAGCCCTGGTTTATGGAATTGAACCCGTCATCGGTCAGTTTGACGCACGCGCCTTCTATGGGCTTGCCATTGGTTTTATCTGAAACGAAGCCTGTCATGCAGTTTTCATAGCTGTCGGGTTTGCTTACCGCCATGGATCTGCAGATGTCATCATTCCCATGGGTTATTGAAACACTATGCGGTATTGTCGACATATTTGCCTGATCCAAGACCATACCTCCTCATCCGTCATGTATTCTCAAAGCATTATATGAGCCCGGAGACAAGCTTGTTAAACCGCGCCTGGGGAAAACAGCCTTTCATTCGCCGGGGCGTGTTCATAAAGCCCGCGCCAGGCTATGACAAAAACCGGGAAAGCCAGTATGAGTCGAGGCGGCAAAAATCGAGCATACATGTGTCTTTGCAAACAGCCATTGTTATATTATAATGACTTTAAACAACGTGAATTGCACATATTATCAAGCATACCGAAATGCCCGCTGACTGATCGGAGGTTTGCATCCTTGCGATTGAAGCCAAAACCCGGCGATTTTTTTATTATCCTGTTTATTGCGTCAGTTGCCGTCATCCTGATGTTCTCGATGCGGCAGGCCGACACAGGTAAAAAAACCGCGTCGATCATTCATGATGGGGTTGTTGTAAAAAGAATACGGCTGGATACGCTGGATCATACCGAAATCTTCGAATACGGCGGAGAGTATCCCGGCGTGATAGAAGCCGAGAACGGCAGGATCAGGTTCAGGGAGGCAGCCTGCCCCGATCAGGTCTGTGTGTACACGGGATGGATATCGAAAAACGGGCAGATCGCCGTGTGCCTGCCTGAGAGGATCCTCATTAAGATTACCGGCGTTGATTCCACCGAGGGCGATACCGATATCCTGCTGCGTTAATAATGCCCTTCGGCATTTACGGGGAGATCATGAAAAAAATTGCACTAAACGGCTTATTGATTTCATTGGCACTGGTATTATCCTTTATAGAAAGCTTGTTTCCCGCAAGCCTCTTAATCCTCATTCCCGGGGTAAGGCTCGGACTTGCGAATATTGTGACCATGTTCACACTGTTTTACCTGGGCTTTATGTCTGCTATGACAGTCTCAGTTCTGAGATGTGTTCTGGCCGCTTTGCTTTTTGGCGGTTTTTCGTCCATGCTTTTTTCTCTTTCAGGGGCATTACTGGCGCTCATGGTCATGCAGGCACTGAAATTCGGATACAACAGGCATTTTTCCATATTGGGAATCAGCGTTGCAGGAGCGGCTTCCCACAACACCGGACAAATCCTCATGGCAAGCCTTATGATGCGGAACACGGCTGTTTTTGCCTATCTCCCTGTTCTTCTGCTGGCGGGGATAGCTATGGGATTTATAACGGCTTTTGCGACTCAGAACATATTTTATTTGGTCGATAAAACTCATGTGGTAAAACACCTGGGTTAGGGAAAATAATAAGTTTTGTATATTTGTATACATAGTTAAAGGAGTACAGCCATGCCTAAGAAGGTCGTGATCGTCGGAGCGGGTTACGCGGGCATTGAAGCCGCTCTGACCCTGAATAAAAGGAAGAAGAAAGACAAGATAGATATAACGCTGATAGACAAGAATCCATACCACACGCTTCTCACCGATATCCATGAGGTGGCGGGCAACCGTGTTTCGGAGGAAGCCGTACGCATACCGCTAAAGAGCATATTCAAATATACTGACGTCAATCTGGTAATGGACGAGATCACCGAATTTGACCTGGAAAACAACACCCTGCGTTCCAAAAACAGCGAATACCATTACGATTACTTGATAATGGCCATGGGGAGCACTCCCAGCTTCTATGGGGTACCCGGCCTTAAGGAACATGCCTTCACGCTATGGTCCTTCGATGATGCCGTAAGGATCCGTGAGCATATCAGGAAAACCTTTATCCTCGCGGCACAGGAAAAGGATAAGGAAAAGCGGAAGAGACTACTGACATTCGTTGTTGCCGGCGCAGGGTTCACCGGTGTCGAGATGATCGGCGAGCTTGCCATCTGGGTGAGGTCCCTGTGCAAAGAACACGGCATCTCGAGAAAGGATGTCCGCCTTTTGATCGTGGACATGCTTCCCCGCGTCCTTAGCACCCTGAATGAAAAGAATGCGGCCAAGGCACATAAATACATGGAAGAAAAGCTCGGCATCGAGATCATGACCAACACAAAGATCCTTGAAGCCAAAGAAAACGGACTGACAGTCGAAGGCGGGTTTATCGAAACGGATACGGTCATCTGGGCCGCAGGGATAAGAAGCGCGAAAATAGTGGATGGCATCGATGTGGAAAAACTCAACAGCGCAGGAAGGATCGCCGTTGACGAATACGGCAGGACAAGGCATAAAAACGTGTATGCCGTCGGCGACCTGGCTGGTCTTAAGGACGAGAATAATAACCTCTACCCCGCAATGGTTGAATTCGCCCTGCAATCGGCCAACGGCGCGGCCAAAAACATACTGAACGAGATCCGGGGAAAGAAACTGGAGAAGATCAGTATAAAGATGCATGGCATCATGGTGAGCGTCGGCAACTATTTCGCCGTTTCCGAGATTATGAGAAGAAGCCTGCCGCGCTGGCCCTCCATTATCATGAAATTCCTGGTGAACATCCATTACCTATGGGAGATCGCAGGTTTCCGCGGCGCGGCGGTGTATCTCTGGCATGAAGTTTTGAACCGCAAACAGCGTAAGAACCTGGTGGAAAAACACTATACTACCAATATGCGCGCGTGGTGGGTGACCCCCCTCCGCCTGTTCCTCGGTGGAATGTGGCTCTATGAGGGCATTAAGAAGGTTGTGGAGGGCTGGTTCGCAAGCCCGAAGCTGGCAGAATTCCTGGGCATGGCTGCAGATTCTCACAGCGCGGCAACTGGCTCGGCCTTATACGTCACCAAAATTGAGGAAACCTTCAGTATAAAGACGGGCATTATTAATTTCATTTTAGGGGTTGAAAGCAAGGTTGTGGACGGCACCGCCATCTCGGCGGCGGACTTTGCCAAGGTGGAACTGTTCCACTTCGGCGACTTCAACCTGGTGCCCTGGTTCATCAGAAATGTTGTGCTGGCAAACGAAGGCGTGGCCATGTTCTTCCAGGCCCTTGTGGTAATCCTGGAATTAGTTATCGGCCTCATGCTGCTTGGCGGCGTCTTCAGCTTCGCCGCATCGGCTGTGTCATTGGGGCTTCTGGCCATGTTCGTCACGTCCACCGGCCTTTACAGCGGTACATGGTGGATGGTCTTCGCCGCCATAGCCGTTATGGGCGGAGCTGGCAGGGCATTCGGCCTTGACTACTACCTGATCCCCTGGCTCAACAACGTATGGGAGTCCTTCTGGAAGAACAGGAGATTCAGGCTGTTTTTCAAGGGTAGCCTGGACCGCTGGGACTAACGGTTTTGAGGATTTGGAGGTAAAATGACTTGTGGGATAATTACCCTGAGATAAAGACGGAACTTGCGGCATTTGAGGAATACCTGGCAGAAAAGCTCTCCTCGCGGAATGATTTTTTGCGGACAGCCTGCCGTGGCGCTGTTCTTTCGGGCGGGAAAAGGCTTCGCCCCGCTTTTGCCATAATTACGGCCATGTCGGGGAATTACAGGCGTGAAGTGGTATTTCCAGCCGCGGCCTCGGTGGAAATACTCCACACCGCAACCCTCATACACGACGACATCATCGACTGCGCAAGGACCAGGCGCGGCCAGCCAACCCTGTCCGAGAAACATGGCATCAACCTGGCCGTATATACCGGGGATTACCTTTTGGCAAAATCCCTGCGCCTCCTGGTGGAAACGGGCTTAAAGCCCGAACGGCTGGATGTGCTGGCACGTGCAGTTAGCATGATATGCGAAGGCGAGATAGACCAGTACCTGGGAAAATATGAGATTGCCAGTGTCCATGTCTACCTGAAACGCATCATGAGGAAAACCGGCATACTCTTTTCGGCTTCAAGCCTGCTTGGGGCAAAGGCCGGAGATCTTGACGAAACCAGCATGAAACTGTTTGCGCGTTTCGGCCTGAGTTTTGGTACGGTTTTTCAGATCAAGGACGATATCCTTGATATGGAATCAAGCGAGAGCGTCGAGGGAAAACCCGTGATCAACGACCTGAAGGAAGGAATCGTCACCCTGCCGGTCATATATGCCGTCAGGAACAACCCCGAGCTTAAGCGCGAAATAGAAGGGTTCTTTGACGGAAAAGGGGATGTCAGGCAGATACTTCAAAGGGTTTCATCCTCTGACGGCCCAAAGAATTCGCAGGCGCTGAAACGGAAGTACGTTGAAAGGTGCAGGAAATACCTGTCCCAGCTTCCCGAGAGCATCGCCACCAGGGCGATGGCCGAGATTACCGACTGGCTGTAGAAGAACCCGCGGGAGCGGCATTCCTTCACCAGGGATGGGGGAACCGGTTGTGCTTGAGGATATAAAGAGATTGAAAACTCTCATATGGCTTGGAATTGTTGCCGCCCTGCTTTCAGGGTGCGCGGGTGACTCCATGGCCGGTTACACCAAGTATTCCTATGAGTTTTTGGGCTCATTCGATACGGTTATTCAATTCATAGGGTATGCCAAAAGCCAGGACGATTTAGAAGCCATGGCCAAATCGGGAGAGACCCGGTTCATGGAGCTTCACAGGCTTTTTGATATCTACAATACCTACGACGGGATCAACAATATCAAAACCATCAACGACAATGCGGGCATAAAACCCGTCCGCGTCAGCCAGGAGATCATCGATCTGGTACAGTTTTCAAAAGAATGGCATGATAAATCCAGCGGGACGGTCAGTATAGCCTTAGGCCCCGTCCTCAGCATATGGCATGAATACAGGGAGCGCGGCCTGGAAAACCCTGAGGGGGCCCGGCTTCCCCCCATGGAAAAGCTTATTGAAGCCAGGAAGCATTGCGATATCAGCAAGATCATTGTGGATCCAGACGCGCATACTGTTTTCCTCCCGGAGAAGAACATGAGCATTGATGTGGGAGCGGTGGCAAAGGGCTTTGCCGTGGAAATCGTGGCAAAGGAACTCCAGGAGCAGGGGTATTCTTCATTCCTCATCAGCGCCGGGGGAAATGTCAAGGTGGTTGGAAGGCCCATGGACAGCACCCGGTCAAAATGGGGCATCGGAATACTGGACCCAGGCGGTGATATGCAGAACCAGGAAGGTTCCACCCTCGACACCTTATACATAAACCAGGGCTCAGCGGTTACCAGCGGAGATTACCAAAGATACTACACGGTGGACGGCAGGATGTACCACCACCTTATAGACCCCGAAACCCTGATGCCGGCTTCCTATTACCGCTCTGTCACTGTTTATGCCATGGATTCTGCCGAGGCCGATTTTCTTTCCACGACCCTCTTTTTGCTGCCCTATGAAAAAAGCCGAAAACTGGCCGATGATATGGAAGGTATTGAGGCGCTGTGGGTTTTCCCCGATGGAAGCATCCAGGCTACAGAGGGCATGAAGTCCATGCTGAAGGTTCTGGGAGGAGCCACAAACAAATAGAAATATAGAAAACTGTCATTGGGAGGGATCATGTTGAACGGAAGAGTGAAGGTCCATTACCTCTATCACAGCGGTTATGCGGTCCAGCTTGATGGCAGGCTTCTTGTTTTTGACTATTATCTCGACAAACCCGATGGTAAGGTGAGATCCCTGGACACAGGGGTCATTGAACCCGAAGAAATAAAGGGATTTGAGACCTTTGTTTTTTCTTCCCACCGTCATCCCGATCATTTCAATCCCGTCATATTAAGCTGGCGTGAAAAGGTTCCGCGGATCCGGTACATCTTCTCGTGGGACATCCCCCGAAGGTATCATCCCGGGAATACTGTGATGAGACCGGGAGATAAGGCTTTACCCGGAGAAGGCATAAGTGTGTATACCCTGAAATCCACCGATGAAGGAGTCGCTTTCCTGGTGGAAGTCAATGGCCTTGTGATCTATCATGCCGGCGATCTTAACTGGTGGTACTGGGAAGAGGAATCCAGGGCATGGAATAATGATATGGCAGCCAGGTTCAAAAGAGAGATGGAGCAGCTTAAGGGCACCGGAATCGATATAGCCTTTCTTACCACCGATCCCAGGCAGGAAGCCCATTGGCATCTGGGGGTGGAATACTTTATCGGGCATGTGGGAGCCAATGTCATATTCCCCATGCATTTCGGGGACGACTTCAGCATAATGCAGGCTATAAAACAAAAGAAGGCATCCCATCCGGGCTTCGGCGCAATTATGCCGATCACCAGGCGGGGAGCCTGCTTCGAGCTGTTCTGATTAGCCGGTCATCAGCCATACCTGCGGCATGAATTCCTGATTATCAGCTGGGTAGGTATCCTTATCATTTCGGGACTGACGTTGGTTCCGTCAAGCAGTTTCAGCAGCGTTTCGGCACAGGTCTGGCCGATTTCGGCCCTGTTTTGCCTGACAGTCGTGATAGACGGCACCATGTATGTCGCGATCTCAATATCGTCAAAACCAATGATTGATATGTCTTCAGGTATATAAAGGCCGCATTCCCTGGCCGCCGCTATAGCTCCGCAGGCAAGCAGGTCCGATGAACAGAACAGCGCTGTAGGAGGTTCAGGCAGGTCCAGCAGCCTGTGCATGGCTGCATAGCCGCTCTTGAAATTGAACTGGTCTGCCGTCTCGATGATGCCGTCGGGATAGTCGGTATCGTGTTCCCGGACAGACATCTTGTATCCCATGATCCTCTCATGGCCTGCATGCGCATTGTCAGGACCCGCAATATGGGCCACCCTCCTGTGCCCCAGTGAAAAGAGGTAGTCGACAGCCTTCTTCGCTCCTTCCACGTTACTCGACAGCACACAGGCAACCTTGTCGGAAACAGGCTCGCTGGCCACACAGGGTATGCGGCTGTTTATAAGTTCCTTAAGCCCGTCCATGTCGGGGGCATTTGCGATAAAAACCCCATCCACTCCCCTGTAAAGGCAGTGTTCATAAACCGAGCTATGCCTTTCCCCTATCCTCTTACCGATGAAGATAAGTTCATAGCCTGCTTCCTCGATCCGTTCCTTAAACTTCTCAATTATTTCCGAAAAATGGGGGTGCCGAATGCCGAGGCCTTGATCCTCATTATACAGAATACCGATGAGCCAGGACTTGCTTGTGGCCAGCGCCCGAGCGCTTGAATTCGGAGTATACCCCAGTTCTCGGGCGACCGAGCGGATTTTCTTCTTTGTAGCAGCGCTGACGTCTGGGTAATCGTTCAGGGCCTTCGACACTGTTGTAGCTGAAAAGCCGGACTTTTTGGCAATATCGTAAATTGTTACCAAGTATTACCTCATCTCGCATTATGTTATTGGCGGCAATGTTTTACAATATCCTTGCCGGCAAATGGGTCCAGGAACTATTATATTCCTCTTCCCCAGCTTAAAGCAATACCCTTTTGTTATATTATTACCAGTTTGCCGTCGGTGATCCGGCCTTTATCAATACTTTCTGAACAGCCCGATGACTTTCCCCAGGATGGTCAGGTCATCCTTTACAATTATGGGATCATACGATGGGTTTTCGGGCTGAAGCCTGATTTGTCCGTTTTCTTTGTAAAAAGTCTTCACTGTGGCCTCGTCGCCTATCAGGGCAGCCACGATATCGCCGTTACTGGCAGTGTTCTGCTGCTTCACCAGGATATAATCCCCGTCCAATATGCCCGCGTCTATCATGCTGTCTCCGCGCACCCTAAGCATGAACACCGTTGAATTATGAAGGTATTCCACCGGGACAGGGAAGGTTTCCTCGATATTCTCCACAGCCAGGATGGGCTGGCCGGCGGTGATCTTTCCCACGATGGGAACGTTTTCTATCTCCCGGTCCGATAAATATCCTTCCAGGCTGCTACTGCTGCTATCCAGTATTTTCAGGGCCCGGGGCTTTGTGGCATCCTTCTGTATAAGTCCTTCTTCCTCAAGCTTTTTGATGTAGGCATGGACCGTGGAAGTGGACTTAAACCCCACCGCCTTGCAGATCTCCCTTACAGATGGCGGATATCCCTTTTCTGCCACCTGTCGGTTGACAAAATCCAGTATCTTCTGCTGTTTGTCCGGATCGCGACGACGCATTCCCCATCCCTCCGTTTTTTCTCATGGTAAACACAGGCAATATGCCCTGTTTAAGTTGATTATATATAATACAAAAATAATTGTCAAACAAATGTTCGATTTTGTATTGACAATCGAACAACTGTTCGTTAAAATATATAAAAAGAACATATGTTCCATCGGGGTGATTGTATGCGTAAGCGATACAGGCTGGCCAACAAAAGAAGATTCTTTTTGTTCCTCGCATCGGCTTTCATCTTTCTTTCCCTTATTTCCATGATAATAAGCGCCGCTGCCGTTTCTTATGAGCCCCAGGAATATAGAACGGTGAAGGTCCAAAAAGGCGACACGCTGTGGGAGATAGCATCGAGATATTGCACAGGCGATATCAGGGAGAATATTTTCAAGATCCGGCAGATCAACCAAATCCCGCATGGAATCATCCATGAAGGGCAGGTTCTCCTCCTCCCCTGACATTCACACGCTGTTATTGCCCCGCAATATGTGGTAAAATTTATATATCCGGTAGCCATGGAAAAATGCGATTCATACCGGATAATTGAGTCGGGGAGTGATGTGCATGCTCATCAAGCAGTTGACCGTCTTTCTTGAGAATGAATCCGGCAGGCTGGCGGAAGTAACCAGGGTCCTGGGTAACGCAGGGATCAATATCAGCGCCCTTTCCATCGCAGATACCACAGAATACGGAATCCTGAGGCTCATTGTCAATGATCCCAACGGTGCGGCAGCCATCCTTAAAAAAGACGGTTTTTCAGTAGGAACAACAGAAGTAATTGGCATCACCATTGACGATACACCAGGAAGCCTTTCCCGGGTACTTGGCATTATGGAGAAGAACGGCATCAGCATTGAGTACATGTACGCTTTTACAGGCAGCTCAAAGGCTGGAATGGCCAATGTGGTCATCAAGGTTGAAGATCTTAAGAAGGCGGTCGACATCCTCAGGGACTCTGGCATCAATATCATGCCCCCGGATGAAGCCTACAGGTCGTAGCAAGCATTACCACCGGTAAAGGTTTTGGAAAAGGGACGGAACAGCTTCTCAAAAGAGAAGCCTCCGTCCCTTTCCTCTTGCGCCACGCCACGGGGACGGGTTGCGTTACGCCAAAGGGATGTTTCTATTGACACATTATGGTATGCTAGACTAAAAGCACCTGTTCATATATCTACAATTAATTCGGCTCAAGCAAAATAGTCTGCCAGGGGTGACCGAAACCGGAAGGCTGTCATAAAGGATAAGTATTTAGGTTCGCGTAAGGAATTAGCCTCGCTTTAATCCGAAGCTTGGCAAGAATAAAGGAAAGGAAGAAAACGATATGGCCGAATTGCCCGAAATCTCCAAACTCGCGGGACAAATGAGGGATACTCTGTGCGGAAAGACCATAGAAGCCATTACAATAGTACAGGAGAAATGCTCCAACATCCCTCCCGATGAGTTCCAAAAAAGGGTTGCCAGCGCAAGGATTAAGGATGTCCGGAACAAGGGAAAATGGATTATTACTTCGCTGGATAACGGTGAAAACATACTTCTTTCCCTTGGAATGGGAGCGGACATCCTGTACTTCGACAGTGAGAATAACCAGGCAGACAAATACCAGGTAAAGGTCGTCTTTACCGATGGAAGCGGCTATACGTCCCGGTTCTGGTGGTTCGGAAAATTCCTGCTCGCTGCCGATGACGAACTTGAAACAGAACCAAACACGAAAGACATCGCGATGGACCCGTTTGATGAAAGATTCACCCTTGATTATTTTGTGTCTCTCCTGAAAGGCAAAAGGACACAGATTAAGGCTTTTCTGATGGACCAGAAGAATATCGGCGGCATCGGCAACATGTACATGCACGATATATTGTTCAAAGCCCGCCTGCATCCCAGGAAGAAGATATCGGACATGAATGGGGACGAAATCAGGCTCCTTTACAACAGCATAACGGACATACTGAACCTTTCGCGGGAAAAAGGCACATTTGCCTACGAGAGTGATTTCTTCGGGCAAAAAGGCGGTTACACAATGGATTACTTCCTTGTGGGCTACAAGGAAAAACAGCCCTGCCCGGTATGCGGAGAAAAGATTGTGTCAATAAAAACAGGCAGCACAACGTCCTTTATATGCCCTGCCTGCCAAAAAGCATAAAGGACATACTGCTTATGCGGATACAAGCAGCGGGTTATTGAATGCTTTCTTGTAATAGTGGTAATTTTTGCGGATATCTTTAACATCATTTATAATATTTTATCAAGCTGGATTACCAAAAAATTCAACCTGATAACTAAAAATAGCACAGCAAGAAAGGGGCCCTCATCATGCGTGGGTATAAAACATCTGTGATATCCAAAATCATGGTAATTGTATTAGCCATGGCGCTGGTTCTGACAGCATGTAATAATAGCGAAGCCGGAAAAGATGCCGACAGCTCGGAATCCACTTCGGGGACGGTACAGAAAAAAGATATGGAACAGGTCATTTCAACAGCTTCGGAGAATGACGGCAATACCGGTGAGAATACCGCCGGACGTGATGAATCATGCGAACCAACAGAGCAAATAATTAACGCCGATGTGTTCAGCGGTTTGGTCCAAATCAAAAACACGGTTATCGAGCTGCCCTGCACCGTGCAGGAACTGCTGGATGCAGGTTTTTCACTTACCTCAAAGGATATGACTGAAAACTACCTCGTGGATGCCGGCGACATGATACACATTTCTTTAGGTATGGCAGCTACGGCAGCATAAGATACTGCTGGATGCAATATGGGATAGAAGGCTACGGGAAGACCATATACATAGATTTTGACCGCAATACGTCAGAAGCGATATCAATAACTGCGTCAAGCACTTATACTTACTCTTTTGAGGATGTGGAAACCGTAACCATCAACATCGGCAACGCGGTTAAAAGCATAAAAGCTACATTTCCATTCTTCACAGCCTGTTATGAGCCGGATGGAAGAATAACCAACGGCCTGATAATTTTCGACGAAAAGGTTTACAAAGTTTTTGCTCCGGTAGAGTATATGGGCTTCAGTGAGCAGAATAAGCGATATTTTTTAGAAGAATACCTTATACTATACGGTGAATGCAGGCATAAAGGATCCCTTCAGAATAAACATGGCATTGAAACGGAATATCAGATAAACTGCTCGGATTCATCATTCGGGTGTTCAATACTCGCTCATAAACCCGACGGTGAAGGAATATGGATTGTTATCATTATCCAGTCCGGTTTGCCGGAAGCCCTTGTACAGGAAATAGACGCGCTTTGCCAGAGAATTATTAATGAAATTGTATTAGAATAATGCCACGGGGACGGTTATTTTGGTTTTGAATGCCATGGGAATTGTTTTTCTGGCGAATACTACGGGATGGTGCTTCTGACACAAACAATTGAGTTCAATTCATGAAAAAGTGGTATCAATATAAGTATAGGGTATTTACAACCACAGTTTATGGATCATGCAGGAAACAGCCGGTCAGGTCAGATTGCGCACGATAAAACATCACATTATTTATAGAAAGGAGTTTAGTTATGCAGGGAAACCCAAAACTTATTGAAACCCTTAATGCTTTGCTTGCGGACGAACTCGCAGCCATCAACCAGTACATCGTGCATGCGGAAATGTGCGAGGACTGGGGCTATAGCAAACTACACGAGGGCTTTGAGAAACGGTCAATCCAGGAGATGAAACACGCCGAGAAGCTTATAGGAAGGATTCTCTTCCTCGGCGGCACACCCATCGTAACCAATTTGAACAATATCCGTATTGGAAATGATGTTCCGCAACAGATTGAGTTTGACCGCGCAGCAGAGGAAATGGCAATCAAAGCTTATAACGACGCTATAGCGCTTGCCACTGAAGTTCGCGACAACGCGACGAAAGATATTCTTGTTCAAATCCTGAACGACGAAGACCGTCATATGGACGAACTGGAAGAACTCCTGGATCAGATTGAGCAGATGACTCTGCCCATATTCCTCACAACACAGGTCGGCTAATACTTTAAAGTCGGATTAAAAAAGGGGCTGCTGCCACTGCAGCCTCTTTTTATGCGCATAAAGGAGAAAAACCTTTTTACAGCCTCATGGGGAAATATCACTGAGCTCCAGCCCCTTGTTCTTGTCTTTTGCCCATTGGATGGACCACTCATTCTCAAAGAGCAGGACGTAGTTTTCGCGGCTGTCCCTGATGATCCTGGTGGAAGAGGTCAGGTTCAGTTTAGCCGGTTCATCAGGCGATGATACAATCCAGCGGGCATAGTGGTGAGGAAGCATCTGCATATTAAGGTCCACCGAATACTCATTCTTCAGCCTGTATTCAAGAACCTCGAACTGCAGCACGCCCACCGCTCCTACTATGAACTCCTCAATACCTATGTCAGGTTCCTTATATAACTGGATTGCCCCTTCCTGCGCCAGCTGGATAATGCCTTTGAGGAACTGTTTGCGCTTCATGGTGTCCTTCGCTGAAACCCGGGCAAAATGCTCGGCAGGAAAGCTCGGTATTCCTGTAAATACCAGGCCTCCCCTGGCACTCAGGACATCGCTTATCCGGAAAATGCCCGGGTCGAAGAGCCCGACGATATCGCCCGGATAGGCTTTTTCAATTACTTCGCGTTCCTGTGCCATGAGCTGTTGGGGCTGCGCCAGGCGCACGATCTTTTCCGGGCCGCTGTGGATAGCCTCCATCCCCCGCTGGAATACCCCTGAACAAATCCGGATGAACGCGATCCTGTCCCTGTGCTTTGGGTTCATATTTGCCTGGATCTTAAATACGAAACCGGTGAAATCTTGGTCTTCAGGGCTGATGACCTTATCGCCGAAGACACGTGACCCTGGCGGCGGAGCCATCTTCAGGAATTCTTCCAGAAACGGGCTCACACCGAAATTGGTCATGGCGCTCCCGAAAAAGATGGGAGTAAGTTCTCCCTTCAGGACCCTGCCAAGATCAAATTCATCGCCGGCCATATCCAGAAGCTCTATCTCCTCAACCAGCCTGGAATAATAGGGCTCCCCTAAGAGATCTTTGAACACAGGATCGTCCACCGACCCTTTTGTCGAGGCTACAATAGCCTGCCCATGGGATCTGTCCCCGGTGAAAAGCTCTATCTGGCGCAGCTGCCTGTTATATACACCCTTGAAATCTCCGTCGGTACCGATGGGCCAGTTGATTGGATAGGAACGGATGCCCAGGACGTCCTCCAGGTCCTGCATCAGGGTAAAGGGGTCCTTGATGGCCCTGTCCAGCTTGTTTATAAAGGTAAAAATGGGAATCTGCCTCATCCTGCAGACATGGAACAGCTTTATGGTCTGGGCTTCAACACCCTTCGCGCCGTCAAGCAGCATCACAGCGCTGTCGGCCGCAACCAGGGTGCGGTAAGTGTCCTCGCTGAAATCCTGGTGGCCAGGCGTATCCAGAATATTGATGCAAAAGCCCTGGTACTGGAACTGCATAACGCTGGATGTCACAGAGATCCCGCGCTGCTTCTCTATCTCCATCCAGTCCGACACGGCGTAACGGGATACCTTTCTCGCTTTGACCGAACCTGCCATATGGATGGCTCCTCCATAGAGGAGCAGCTTCTCGGTCAGGGTGGTTTTGCCCGCGTCGGGGTGGGATATGATTGCAAAGGTCCGCCTTCTTTCAATCTCCTTCATCAGTTGTGAATCCGCCATAGTGCTTTAATACCTGCCTTACCGCGCATTAAACAATAGTATTCTCGGAAAGATACAAATCATATTTTATAAGCAACCCCCGTACTCGTCAAGCAAGCGTTTAAAGTTCATAAAAGCGCGGATGGCTTGCGGTTGCTATTCACTTGATACACGTTTCATGGTATGATAATACTAATTTATTAGCAGGTTAATGAATAACACATATTGTGTGGTGAGGGATATGGATACCAGGTCAATGGCGTTAGAAGCCAAAAAGGCCTCCATCCTTATGCAGGGAGTTTCCACCGAGCTCAAGAACAGCGCTCTTGAAAGGATTGCCGGGACTCTTCTTGAGAGAAAGGATGAGATCCTTGAGGCCAATAAACAGGATATGGAGAGGAGCGCTGCCGAGGATCTTGCCGCCCCGCTTTTAAAGAGGCTGAAGTTCGATGAGAAAAAGCTCAATGACGTGGTCGAGGGCATTCACAGCCTTATCGGCCTCGATGATCCTGTGGGTAAAACGCTGCTTGCCCGGGAACTGGACGAAGGTCTGAGGCTCTACAGGGTGAGCTGCCCCATAGGTGTGATTGGCATAATCTTCGAATCGCGGCCTGACGCATTGGTCCAGATATCCACACTATGCCTGAAAAGCGGGAACGCCGTTCTATTAAAGGGCGGAAGAGAGGCCACGCTGACAAACCGCATACTGACACAAGCTATTTCGGAGGCGTCTATGGAAACCGGCATGCCGGATAACTGGATCAACCTCCTGGAAAGCCGGGAAGAGGTTAATGAAATGCTGGCCCTGGACGAGTATGTTGACCTGATCATCCCCCGCGGCTCAAACGAGTTCGTCCGATATATTATGGATAATTCGCGCATCCCGGTCCTGGGACACGCCGACGGCATCTGCCATGTGTATATCGACAGGGACATAGATGTGAAACGGGCTGTGGATATTGTCGCAGATTCCAAGACCCAGTATGTCGCAGTCTGCAACGCCCTGGAAACCCTGCTCATCCATAAGGATTCGGCAGAGAAGGTTCTGCCTGCGCTGAAAGAGGCATTGGACACAAAATCTGTGGAGATAAGAGGGTGTGAAAGAACACGCAGAATCATCCCCTGTAAAAAAGTCTCCGAAGAGGACTGGAAAACCGAATACCTTGATCTGGTGCTTTCCATAAAGATAGTTGACTCACTGGACGAGGCCATAGAGCATATCAATACCTACGGCTCCGGTCATACCGACTCCATTGTTTCACGGGACGAAGAAAGTGTTAAGCGCTTCCTGGAATATGTGGATTCGGGGAATGTGTTTGCAAACTGCTCAACCCGGTTCAGCGACGGTTTCAGATACGGCTTCGGCGCCGAGGTGGGTATAAGTACCAATAAGATCCACGCCCGGGGACCCGTCGGGCTGGATGGCCTGGTAACCTACAAATACAAGCTGATAGGCGATGGCCATATTGTAGCCGATTATGCCTCAAACAAACGGCGCTTTTTCCACAGGGATCTTTAATTCATTCAGTAAAGAACATCGCGCTGATTTGACGCTGTTTCCTTATACATATATAATCCGTTTTATAAAGGTATTTTTTGTTTATTGTCTTAGAATGAGGAGGACTTTATAATGTTCAACAGGAAAAAACCGGCCGTTCTTGCATCGTCCTTGTTGGCAGTGCTCTTGGCTTTGTTGCTGACAGGCTGCGGCATATCTGGAAGAAGCGCGAACCCAAAAGATCCGGTCAATCAGCAGATTGATACTGAGGGCATAAATGACACCGGTAAAGCTGACAAGAATAGCACAACAGGCAAAAACAGCGCGGATACTCCCAACACGAATGACATTGGCATGGCTGATGAAGGAAGCACAACAGGTGAAGACAGCGTCGAGGATGAAGTTGAGTCCAACGGTGAAATAATCTACGAAGAATATAATGAACTGATTCTTGCTTATTACGAAGCGATTAATAACGTAGATGCAGATGCTATGTATGCGCTCTTCGATGATGAATTCCAATCCGAGAATCAGCATATGAAGGATTATGTGGAAGAGCGGATGGCAGTGATGAAGGATGAGAGAGATAAATGGTTCGGCGGCGATTGGTACAATCGTGTCACGGCAGGAGAACCAGAATTATTCTGGGACAATATATACGGCATTGAGGTAACCATTGACGGCGAATATTGTGATTACCTGTATATCCAAAAGGAAGCTGATGGCAGGTACTACATTAATGTGGAAACAACCCATTTCTGGCATTGATTCGGTGCTAATCGGCAGTGCTATCCAATAAAAAACCCAAAGTAAATTGACGCTATGGTAATGATCTTAAAAGGAGCCGCGACTTGCGGCTCCTTAATTGATTCAGGAGAATTACCTGGTTTCCAGCAGGTACTGGTTGAATATAGCTTCCAACAGTTCCTGGCGTCCGGAAGAGAGCTTCGGCTCGCCGTTCTTGAGGGTATAGGCTTCCAGTTCCTTGAAGCCAACCTTCCCTTCAACGATGTCCTTACCGATTCCATAGGTGTAACTCTCATAACGCTTGGCTATGAAATCCTCGAATACGCGGTCCTCAATGAGCTTCGCGGCAACCTTCAGGCCCTTTGCGAAGGAATCCATGCCGACGATATGGCCATAGAACAGATCCTCAGGCTCAAAGGAAGCCCTGCGTACCTTGGCGTCAAAGTTGAGGCCGCCCGTGGTGAAGCCGCCCATCATGAGCACTTCATACATGGCCAGGGTGGTATCATAGAGGTTGGTGGGGAACTGGTCGGTATCCCAGCCCAGCATCAGGTCGCCCTGGTTGGCATCGATGCTGCCGAGGGCGTTGTTGATCCTGGCAACCCTCAGGTCATGCTGGAAGGTATGCATGGCCAGTGTTGCGTGGTTGGCCTCGATGTTGAGCTTGAAGTACGGATCAAGACCATAGCTCTTCAAAAATCCGATTACTGTTGCGGCGTCAAAGTCGTACTGGTGCTTTGTAGGTTCCTTCGGCTTGGGCTCGATAAGAAACTGCCCGTCAAACCCGATCTCCCTGGCATAATCAACAGCCATGCGAAGGAAACGGGCTAGGTTGTCCAGTTCCAGCTTCATGTCGGTATTGAGCAGTGTCTCGTAGCCTTCGCGGCCTCCCCAGAACACATAGTTCTGGCCGCCCAATTCCTTTGTGATCTCCATTGCTTTCTTAACCTGGGACGCGGCATAGGCGAAGACGTCGGCATTGCAGGATGTGGACGCGCCATGGGCAAACCTGGGATGGCTGAAAGCATTGGTTGTTCCCCAAAGGAGCTTGACATCACTGTTCTTCATGCGGTCCTTGATCTTTTCCACAACCTTGTCAAGACGCCTGTTGGTCTCTGCAAGATCATCAGCCTCCGGGGCTATATCCCTGTCATGGAAGCAGAAAAACGGAACGCCCAGCTTCTCACAGAATTCGAAGTTGGCCTCCACCTTGGCATAGGCCAGGTCCATGGGATCGGTGATATTGTCCCAGGGCCTTTGTGCTGTTCCAGCCCCGAACATATCCACGCCCCTGGCCTGGAATGTATGCCAGTAGGCAACAGCAAAGCGCAGATGCTCCTTCATGGTCTTGCCGGCAATAACCTCGTCGGGGTTGTAGTACTTAAACGCCAGTAGATTCTTCGATTCCGGCCCCTCATACTTAATCTTGCCGATTCCTTTGAAAAACTCTGACATAATTGTTATCCTCCTTGTTTAAATATATGGTTCATACCTTAATAAGTAACATGTGTTTACCGCTCCGGCTATTTGCCGAAGAGCTTTCTGATTGGTATTATGGCCGCGCCCAGGGCTGAGGAGTTTTCCCCGAAGCTGGACGGGACGATGCTGCAGTTCTCCGCCAGATGTGCCAGGGCTGTTTTAAGCGCGGACCTGGTGATGTCATCAAGGACCAGTTGGGCATACTGGGGAAACTTCTTGCCGATAACGATGGTTTGCGGATTCAGGGCATTGATGAGGTAGCCAATGGCTTTTCCAAGGCTCACGGCGGCCTCTTTGAAGATCTCCAGGCATAGGCGGTTTCCCTCAAGGGCACCCTTAAGGAGGGCTTCAAAATTCTGATCGATGGTGTTCCCGGAAATACCCGGGTTAGTTTTTGACATCATCTCCCTGTATTTTTCAGCCATGGCGTTGATGGATGCCATGGTTTCAAGGCAGCCCGCATTTCCGCATTTGCACCTGGGACCGTTCTCATCAACAGAAATGTGCCCCACCTCACCCGCGCTTCCGGTGTACCCGCGGTAGATCTTTCCCCTCACAAAGATACCCGCGCCGATACCCGATTCGATATTGATGCAGACGAAATCCTCCACGCCCCTGCATATACCCAGCCAGTTCTCGCAGAAAGCCGAGCACATGGCCTCGTTATCGAGGTAGACCGCGGCTTTAAGCTTCTGGCTAAGGCTCTCCTTTATATCCACGTTTGACCAACCAAGGTTCGGCGCAAGATATATCCTCCGGTTGGTAATGTCCAGCATTCCAGGTATGGATACGCCCACCCCCAGAATCCTGTCCTTATTTAGTTTCAGGCTTGATACCACAGTATCATAGATTCGCCTGATCCGGTCGACGGCCTGTTCCGGAGTGAGGGGCGAACGGTTTTCCCATCTCTCCTCATAGTGCACCTTCCCCGTGATATCCAGCACCACCGTGTAGATAAACCTCATGTCTATGTCAAAACCAAAGGCGTAGTAGGAATCCGGGTTTATCTCAAGAATGACCGGCTTTCTGCCGCCGGAAGATTTGCCCTCGCCCACCTCCCTTATGAACTGGGCACCAAGGAGTTCTCTCACAATGGCTCCCGTAGCGGTGGGCGAAAGTCCCGTGCAATCGGCCAGGGCCTTTCGCGAAACTCCCTTGGTGGTCCTGATGATGTCCAGTATGGCGGCTTTGTTCAGTTCCTTCAAATACTTGTTATTGCCCGTCCTTGTTTCTCTCAACAAATACACCTCAAAATCAGCTCTGGTTGACCTTCGCCAGGGTCTTGAAGTCATTCTTCAGTGACTGGTAGATGTCGTTGTAAAGGCTGTAGAATTTCTGGTAGGCAACATGGTTATCCTTGTTGTAATCCTGGTGTGTAACCACCCTGATGGTTTGGTCGCAGGCCTCGGGAACACTCTTGTATATGCCCGCGCCTACGCCTGCCAGGAGAGCGACGCCCAGGGCCGGACCCTCGCTGGAGTTCACGGTGCAAATGGGGGTTCCGAAGAGGTCGGCCTGGATCTGCCTCCACAGCGGGCTCTTTCCTCCGCCGCCCGATGCCCTGACCTCGTTGATCCCAATACCCATTTCCTTTATGATATCCAGACAGTTCTTAAGGCTGTAGGCAACGCCTTCCATAACGGCCCGCAGGAATTCACGCTTTGTGTGTTTTGCGGAGATGCCGAAGAAAACACCCCTGCAGTCAGGATCAAGATGGGGTGTCCTTTCTCCCATGAGATATGGCAGGTAAATAAGCCCATCGGCGCCAACGGCCACCTTTTCGGCCGCCTTGTCTATCAGGTAGTACGGGTCGACATCCAGAAGACCGGCAACAGAAATCTCTTCATGGCAGAAGTTATTCCTGAACCACTGGAGCGACAGGCCCGCGCCCTGGGTAACACCCATGATGTGCCATGTGTTGGGAACGGCATGGCAGAATGTATGTACGCGGCCTTTGGGGTCGATGCTCACCTTGTCGGTATAGGCGAATACAACACCCGATGTTCCTATGGTCGATGAAATGACGCCCGGCTTAACGATTCCGTTACCTACAGCGCCGGCAGCCTGGTCACCTCCGCCGCCCACTACAATGGTGCCCTCAGCAAGCCCGGTAAGCTCAGCTGCCTTTTTGCTCACTGTTCCGGTAACCTCCTGGGATTCATAAACCTTACCCAGCATATCCTTGTCAATTCCCAGCTTCTGCAGGACTTCATCGCTCCATCTGCGGTTGGGCACATCCAGAAGCTGCATACCGCTGGCATCTGATACCTCGGTGGCATACTCACCGGTCAGACAGAAGCGGATATAATCCTTGGGCAAAAGGATTTTACGCGCCTTCTCGTAGATTTCAGGCTCGTTGTTCATAACCCATTTGATCTTGGAAGCCGTAAAACCTGTGAGAGCAGGATTGGCAGTGATCTCGATCAGCCGCTTCGCCCCCACAAGGGAGGTAATCTCTTCGCATTCCTGGGCGCTGCGCTGATCGCACCAGATGATTGATCTTCTCAATACCTTGTCATCCGCGTCCAGAAGAACCAGACCATGCATCTGCCCCGAAAGGCCTACGCCCTTGATGTCCCTGGGGTTGACCCCGCTCTGCGCGATCACGTTGCGTGTTGATACGCATGTAGCTTTCCACCAGTCCTCGGGGTCCTGCTCGGCCCATCCGTTCCTGGGCTGATAAAGCGGGTATTCCTGGGTATCGCTTGCTATTGTCGTTCCGTTTACATCAAACAAAACCGTCTTGGTACCTGATGTGCCTATGTCGATGCCAAGAAGGTATGCCATGGTTACCCCACCTCCAAAACTTATTAATCTGACATTATTAAGTCTATCCTAATTTATTCCTCATTGCAATAGTGATTTGTTCATTCTGAATAATTTTTAAACCGTTTTTTATTTTACTTTTATTAACCATGACTGTATCATTAAATCAGGCGGGATGGCCGGGCGGCATTTGTCGGTCCGGTTATGTCGCGGTATTTCGCAATATCAATGGAGGTACACAAAACCATGATCTACAAGGATCCTTCAAGGCCAGTGGAAGAGCGCGCCAGGGACTTGCTTTCCAGGATGACCCTGGATGAGAAAATTGCCCAGATGACATGGGTCAGGCTTATTAAAATCATAACCGACCGCCATACCCTTACCTTTTCCGGGGAAAAGGCGGCGGAGAATATTCCCCATGGCATCGGCTACATCAACCGCATCGGCGGCGAAACAGAGCTTAGGCCCGCTGAGATGGCCGATGTCATAAACAGCATCCAGGAATACCTGGTGAAAGAAACGAGGCTGGGAATACCCGCCCTGTTCGTAACCGAAGCCACGTCGGGTGTATTAAGCCGGGACCATACGCTATTTCCCCAGAATATAGGCGCCGCTGCCATGTTCAATGAAGACCTTGTACGTCAAATGGGAGACGCGGTGCGAAAAGAGATGCTCTCTACGGGCGAGAGGCTGGCCCTGGCCCCCGTGGTGGACGTGGTCCGGGACCACCGCTTCGGACGCTGCGAGGAATCCTTCGGCGAGGACGTGTATCTTGTCACACAGTACAGCATGGCCTATACAAAAGGTCTTCAGTCCGACAGCCTTAAGCAGGGCATAGCGGCAACCCTGAAGCATTTCGCTGCCCAGGGCATCAGTGACGGCGGGCGGAACTGCGCCCCAATTCATATTACAAAAAGAGAACTTCTGGATTGTTACACAGTCCCTTTCGAGGCGGCAATACGCGAGGCAAACGCGGCATGCGTCATGGCTGCCTATCACGAATGGCATGACAGGCCCTGCCATGTTTCAGAAGAACTATTGTTCGAGATCCTCGGTAAGAAACTGGGGTTTGATGGGCTCTTAATGGCTGACGGCAACGGCATCAAGGACATCAGGGATTTCCACGGCTATTGCGAAACCCTGGATGAGGCCATCGTGCTGGCCCTTAAGGCAGGCATCCAGATGGAACTCCTGGAACAAAGCCTGAAGGATAACTTAAAGCCGCTGGTGGAAAACGGGCGTATTGACATATCAATAATAGACCGGGCTGTTGAGAAGATGCTGGCCTTAAAGTTCCGGCTCGGCCTTTTCGACAATCCCTACGTGGATGTCAGCCGCGTTTCCGAGACGGTATGCTGCAGGAAACACAGGGAAATAGCGGGGAAAATGGCGCGCCAGTCCCTCACCCTGCTAAAGAACAAGCATAACATCCTGCCCCTTTCACCCGATATCGGGAGCATCGCCGTGGTGGGCCCTCTTGCCGACAGGAAGGAATTCGCGTACAGCGACTATTCCTACCCGTCCCATATCGAGTACATGTACTACATCACCGAATCCCTGGAGGATGAGAACATCCCCACATCGTTTTTCCTGAAACGGAAGGACACCCGGTTCGAAGACCTGTACCATGACATAAAGACCGTGTACCAGGCCATCTGCGAAAGGGTGGCTCCTTCGACCCGGGTTTACCTGGCCCCCGGCCTGAAGGACACGACCGACTATAACCGTGATCCTGGTTTCTATTCCATCGGGGAGGCGGTGGAGGCCGCATCCAGGGCCGATGTGGTTATCGCGGTGTGCGGGGATACAAGCGGGCTTGGCCATGAAAACGACAGCGGGGAATCGGTGGACCGGGTTGAAATCTACCTGTCCCATGAGCAAAGGACACTGCTTAAAGAGTTGAAGATGCTTGGTAAACCCATCATACTGGTTCTTTGCAACGGAAGACCCCTGGAACTGTCCTACGAGAACATGGAGATGGACGCCATCCTGGAGGCCTGGCGTCCGGGAATGGAAGGAGCCGATGCCATCGCCGACGCCCTGTTCGGGAAGTATAACCCGGGCGGCAGGCTTCCGGTTTCCTTACCCAAGAGCCTGGGACAGCTTCCCATCTACTATTCTCAGCATGCCACGGGCAAGACCCAGTTCTGGAAGGATTCCTACCTGGAAATGGACACAAAGCCCTTGTACCCCTTTGGTTACGGCCTGAGCTATTCACGGTTCAGGTACGGGGAAGCCGTCTTCAGCCAGGAAGACGACCGCATCCGCGTAAAGGTGACCGTTTTGAACGAGGGTCCTTACGATGGCGACGAAGTGGTCCAGGTTTACGTCCGGAAACGATTCACCTCGGTCATACAGCCCGAGCGCGAGCTGAAAGCCTATAAGAGGGTATCCCTGAAAAAGGGAGAGCAGGTTGCACTAAGCTTTGATATTCTGTACGATTCTTTGGCCTACCACAACAAGGACTACGAGCTCGGGCTTGAAGACTGTGTCCTTGATGTGATGGTGGGCTCCTCCTCTGAGGACATCCACCACCAGCAGAGCTTCCGGCTGCGTTTTGAAAACGGCATGAGAAAGGTAAGCCAGCGGGTGTTCGCCAACCCGGCAATCATAGAATAGGCAAACCAGGGGGACAGTCCCCTTGGTTTTCAGCTTGAATTCGTAGCCATTCCGTCATATAATATTCTTTGGTCAATTGAAAAAGTAAATTCCACTTTGCAAAAGAAAATTCCACAGATTTTGTGAGACGAGAAAGAACCTGCATTTGGTGATATTGTGACTGATAAGTTATAGACCAAAATATAGCGATGATGTA
>JAAYFY010000094.1 GCA_012728015.1 Clostridiaceae bacterium
AGTCATTTGAAAAAGTAAATTCCACTCCAAAAAGGCACAAAGCGGAATTTAGTTTTTCAAAAACAGATAAAAAGATATAGTGGAAATAAGTTATGCAAAAAAGATATGATGTTTTTGGGTGGCGCCTCTTTGGGAGGTATGTATGAGCAAAAACAGGCATTTGACTTTGGAAGGAAGGATTACTATTGAGCAGAAGCTAAAAGAACAGGAAACTTTTAAGGAGATTGCCCGTGACCTTGGCAAAGATCCAACGACAATCGCAAAGGAAGTAAGGAATCATATTCGATTCCAACGAACCGGTTGCTATGGGAGACCTTTCAATGACTGCTTGCATAGGAAAGACTGTGGTATCCGTTATCTTTGTGGCAGCGGCAGATGTAAACGTCTTTGTGCCGGTTGCTTTTCTTATCCTTGTTCAACTCTTTGTTCCAGTTATCATCAGGCAATATGTCAGATGCTTTCAAAGCCTCCATATGTCTGTAACGGATGTCCGGAAAAGAGAACTTGTACATTGGAAAAACGGATTTACTCTGCTGCACATGCCCAAAAGGAATACGAGGCAATTCGTTCTGAATCGCGACAAGGCATACAACTGACTGAAGAAGAGGCTTTAAGGCTGGATTCTCTTATCAGCCCCCTCATTAAGCAAGGTCAATCACTCCACCACATATGTATTAGCCATGCAGATGAAATTATGCTCAATGAACGTACCCTTTACAATTATGTGGACAGGGCGCTCTTTTCAGCCAGAAACATTGATATGCCTCGTGTTGTAAGAATGGGAAGACGAAAAAGAAAAAGGGATTCATTCAAGGTGGACAAGAAATGCCGTATAGGTCGTACTTATCAGGACTTCCTTAAATTTATGACGGAGCATCCTGGCCTTATCGTTGTGGAAATGGATTCGCTGGAAGGAAGAAAAGGCGGTAAGGTACTGCTTACACTTCATTTTACTATACCCCAGCTGATGCTTGCTTTTATCCGGGACACCAACACATCACAAACTGTCATCGATACCTTCAACTGGCTGTACATAAAACTCCAGCCTGATGTTTTCAAAAGACTGTTTCAGGTATTGCTCGGGGATAACGGCAGCGAGTTTTCCAATCCATCCGCAATAGAAATGGACCAGTCAGGCAACCAAAGAACCCGGATCTTTTACTGCGATCCTCAAGCCCCTTATCAGAAAGGAGCCGCTGAAAACAATCATGCATTGATCCGGCGTATTATCCCTAAGGGAACTTCCCTTGATGATTTTACTCAAGAGCACATTAATCTTATGATGAGCCACATTAACTCCTACAGCAGGCCGAATCTCGGGGATAAAACACCTTATGAGGTCTTTGCTTCCCTTTATGGGGAAGAAATATTAAAAATGATGGACGTAGAACTTATCCCGCCCGATAAGGTCACTCTTCGTCCATCACTTCTTAAATAAATATCTAATTAAGAAACGCCACCCACTATAACTAAACATCTATCTATTAGGGGTGGAATTAACTTTTTCAAAAAGCCAAGTAATATTTCACTCTTAGTTTATCATACCCTAAATCGGGTTTAAAGACTAACATTTTATACTTATTCAGCTTCTTTATCAGCCATGTAATTACATCATCGCTATATTTTGGTC
>JAAYFY010000040.1 GCA_012728015.1 Clostridiaceae bacterium
ATATATTTTGTAAGCAGCAACATACACCACTTACACATCAATATAACTGGTATAAAGTAACTGGAAATTATACCAGTCATATCAAAACATTAAGTTACAAAATCTACACGTCATCTTGGATCATACCGCCCTCATATAGCAAGAGGTTCAGGAGCAACTCCTCGTTAGTGGTTGTAGAAAAAATGCTTTACACCTTTCATCAGCACTAAGAAAACAGCCTCCTGGGTATATTAATAATATATTTCAGTAGGTTTCAGTATATGAAAGATCATATTGATAAGAAAAATAAAAAAGCTAACAGGCTTATAAAACTAAAATCCCCATACCTATTACAGCATGCATATAACCCCGTTGACTGGAAGGACGCAAGGTAATAATTCCCCTGCGCCCTTTGACTAAAACCTGCCGTCTTCTCTTTCAATCCTTAATACCTGTCCTGTTTCGGTGTCGACATGAACTTCGTAGATTCCTGTCGGAGTACGTATATCAACTTCATAAACCAGTATGCCGTTTTCGTAGTCCAGTTCGACTTTTATTACCTGGCCGGGAACCCGCTGCAGAGCGGTTTGAATAGCTGTTTCGCCGTTTATCCTGTAGCTTCTCCAGTATCCATCCCAAAGGGTGTAATAAGGAACGCTGCTGTAAAACCAATTATGCATGAACCGGATACCTCCTTGATATTAGTCCACGTTACCATTATATTTGTGGCTGTCCAATGTGTTTCCGGAGTGCATATAGCCCGGTTCACGTAAGGGGTGACAAGCCTCTGGCGACGTCATGGCTGTTATTTCTTTTCAAGCCACACTAATGTCTGCCTGGAGTAAACTTCACCCCGGGCTTATTGCGTGTAATTATTCTATAATAACGTATATTTATGTAACAATGGATGATTATCTCGCCGCGCTGCTTCCAATAATCCCAGGTAATTGCTATAATATGATGTTGTATAGATAGCATAATACCAGGAAATATTTGTTCACATATGAGGTTAAAATGAGATTAATACAAGTACTGGCGCCTGTTATTAACATACTCCCGGAAAGAGTTGTCCGGTATATTGGCAGAAGAGCGGCCGTAACCATTCTTAATAAATATGCAAAGATAGAAGTAACAGGAGAGGAAATCCTGTCCGAAAGGATAGGCAAGCCGACAATATTTATCGCGAACCATTTGAGCAACATGGATGGCATTGTTCTCAACAAGGTGCTTGAGAAGAATAATGTCACCTTCATGGCAGGTATAAAGCTGAAAGCAAATCCATTTACGTCGATATTTCTGAGAACGGTCAGGCACATTCCCATAAACCCGAACTCTGCTGACAGAAAGCCGATCAAAAAGGCCCTGGAAGTCCTGAAAGCGGGAGAGTCGATCCTGATATTCCCTGAAGGGACAAGAAGCAGGTCCGGTTCAATGATAAAGGCTAAAAAGGGATTTCTCCTGCTGGCAAGGCTTTCCGGGGCAGATATTGTTCCAATAGCCCTTGAGGGAACCGAACGCTTGATGCCTATCAACCAGAATGATATGGGCAGGGAGGTTCCGCATCATGCAACAGTGAGAGTAAAAGTAGGACAGCCTTTTCGGATAGAAAAAAAGAACCCTGGCGGCATATCGGATGAGGAATACCTGCATAACGCAATGAGGAAAATTGCCGAAATGCTTAGCCCCGAATACCAGGGGGTATATAGGATTTATTAAGTGTGTCAAAAGAAACGTCCTACTTATAGAGATTATCTCCGCCCAGGAAGACCTGGAGCAAAAAGACTGGCCACCTCCAAGAAGGTGTCCGAAGGAATGTGCACAAAACTCCTGACACTGCCTAACCTTATAAATACAACTATACTATCTCGAATAAAGGGAGCGACCCCATATCGGTATCAGCGAATAAAATACTGCTCTACCAGTCTTCAAGATTCCATGAGGATGATTGAGCATTTTGATCTGTAGATTGTCTGATTATCAAGTCAATTGGTAGTTCTACTCCGATTGATTTATTATCATTGGCTTGTGTATTACTATTTTTCTTATTTTCACTTATACGTTTATAAAGCAATGAAAAAGCCTCTTCACCCATACGGAACTTTGGTACATTAACTGTTGTTAATTGTGGGTTTATAATTGATGATACAAAAGTATTATCAAAACCGACAATTTTTATATTATCCGGAACATTAAGACCATACTCTTTAGCGGCATAAATTGCATCAGTAGCCATTTGATCATTACAAGCAAAAATTGCATCCGGTCTAATACCATTCAGCGATAACCGTTTGAAACTGTCAGGAAGTATGTCGAGAAAGAAGACTTTAATCAGATGCTTCGTCCTAAGCAACGGCGGCAAGGCAAATTATCTCATCAACCATGAAGTCCCAATAATGGGACAGGGGTGCTCGGAAAATTAAGTTCCGCACCGCTCGAATTTATACTTGCCAAAAACACTGATGTTTGATGTAATGAGTGCAGTTAATAGAAAGCAAGATCCTGTTGACTATATATACATGATGGGCAAGGACCTGAAGGCAATTCATGTTTGTGATTATGGAGAACAGGCCCCCGGTACGACAGGTCTTGATTTTAAACAATTATATAAAGCACTCAGGGAAATTGGATACGATGGATATATCACTGTAAGAGTTAATGCCTCTCGCAGTGTTCATGCTGATTCAATTGCCCGCAAATCACTTGAGTATTTAAAAAAGCTTGAAGAGGTGGTTTGATACATAAGGCGAAAAATAAGTTTATCGAAGATTTAAAATACTGTTATAGCTGATTTCAGCGAAACATTGAGGATTGTATCTGATCTACTAATTGTAAGAAAATATTTAGGAGGTATTTATTATGGTAAATTTTGAATTTCAAAACCCAACAAAAATAATCTTTGGAAAGGACTCGGAGCAGTGCTTAGGTAAGGAAATTAAGAAGTATGGCAAAAAAGTATTGTTTCATTATGGTGGCGGCAGTATAAAGAAAAATGGTGTATATGACAAAGTAAAAAAAGTTCTTGATGATGAAAACATAGAGTATATTGAGCTAGGCGGCGTTAAACCCAATCCCAGGTTATCGTTGATTTATGAGGGCATTAAAATATGCAGGGAAAATAGCATTGATTTTATCCTTGCAGTTGGTGGCGGCAGTGTAATTGATTCTGCAAAGGGTATTGCGGTTGGAGTTCCTTATGAGGGTGATGTTTGGGATTTTTATATGGGAGTTAGTGTACCTGAAACTAAATTACCTGTTGGTGTAGTATTGACTATACCGGCTGCAGGGAGTGAATCCAGCTATAGCAGTGTTGTAACAGAAGAAAAGAATAAGCTAAAAAGGCCGTTAGATCATGATGTATTATATCCACAATTTGCAATAATGAATCCTGAGTTTACGTTTTCTTTGCCGGCATATCAGACTAGTTGTGGCATTTCCGACATTATGGCACACCTTATGGAACGTTATTTCACGAATGTAAAAGGTGTTGGCATAACAAGCCGGTTACTTGAAGGAGCCATGAAAAATATAATAGATAATGCGCATTTAGTTCTTGATGATCCTCATAATTATATAGCACGCAGCGAAATCATGTGGACAGGGAGCATAGCGCATAATAATTTGCTGAATACAGGTAGAATTGGTGATTGGGCTTCTCACATGATAGAACATGAGCTCAGTGCAATAAATGACGTTGCACACGGGGCTGGATTAGCGATTGTTTTCCCAGCTTGGATGAAATACGTTTATAAGCATAATATTGATTTATTTGTACAGTTTGCTGTACGAGTGTGGAATGTAGAACAAGATTTTGAAAACAAAGAGCGTACAGCCTTAGCGGGAATAGAGAGACTGGAATCTTTTTATAAGAGTATAGGATTGCCCGTAAGACTGAGCGAAATAGGTATTGGTGAGGAGCATTACCAAGAAATAGCATCTAAGTGCCGTGTTTTCCATGAGGATGATACAGTTGGTAATTTTGTGAAGCTAACAAGAAAAGATATTGTTGAAATTTTACGTTTAGCAAAATAACCGATATATGGAACACGCTTATTAAGGTTGCTAGTTGGTCTTTTTACATCATATTGAAACGGGGGTGGTTTTTGTGTCAAAGAAATTTGATATACCGGATGTTATGAAAGCGGCGGTCCTGAAAAAGCCAATGGAGGTTGAAATAGAATATAGACCAGTTCCTGTTCCGGGCCCGGGTGAGGTTCTCATAAAGGTAATGGCTGTGGGTGTTTGCGGTTCCGATGTGCACTACTATGAAAGCGGCAGGATAGGTAGCTTTGTTGTTGAAAAGCCCATAATCCTGGGACATGAATGCTCCGGTATTATTGTTGCTGTTGGCGAAAATGTCACCCGTTTTAAAGTTGGGGACAGGGTTGCTGTTGAACCGGGCGTAACCTGTGGCAAATGTAAGTACTGCAAGACCGGCAGGTATAACCTATGCCCGGACGTGGTATTCCAGGCTACTCCCCCTTATGACGGGGCGTTTGTTCAATATTTTACTCACAGGCAGGATTTTGTTTACCCGATTCCGGATCACTTGACATTTGAAGAAGCTGCATTAATAGAACCGTTTTCTGTAGGCCTTCATGCTGCCAGCAGGGCCGATATAAAACCCGGCGCAACGGTAGCAATATTTGGGTTGGGTCCGGTAGGACTTATGGCTGTTGTTGCAGCCAGGGCTTTCGGAGCCAGCAATGTAATAGCAACCGATCTTGAAGATGTAAGGCTTAATGCCGCAAAAAGCGTAGGCGCATCATTAGTTTTCAACGCAAAGCGGCATGATGTCGTAAAAGAGATAATGGATTATACCAACGGCTACGGGGTGGATGTAGCTATAGAAGCTGCCGGGCATCCCACGACACTGCAAAATGCCTTGGCCTCCCTGTGCCGTGGAGGAAAACTGATGATAGTAGGGCTTCCGGCGCAGGATAATATCCCGCTTAATATTCCTTCAATTGCTGATAAGGAATTGTATATATACGGGATATTCAGATATGCCAACACATATCAGAGAGCTATTGATATACTTGCATCGGGAATAGCTGATACAAGTGCTCTGATCACCGGTAAGTATTCCCTGGATGAGACGGCCCGTGCTCTTGAGGAAGCCCGTTCAAACAAAGCAAACAATATAAAGATAATGGTATATCCAAATGAAGAGTAGTAAATATTATCGTACATGTGTTAACCCCCATATTCGGCCCGGGATTTTCTGAACACAGTTACAGACTTAGGCCGTGACAGAGTTCAAAAGGGCATCTCTCAGGTGTAAATTGGATTGAAGAAGAAACCAAAAAACACTGAAAGAGATGCCCTGGTGCCTTATTTTGTACTTTACAAGTCTTTATACTTTACTGTCTTATGCCCAATAAAAAACTAACAATCTTTGCTGCGGGATCATGTATTGAACATATTTGGATGGCGATAATAAACTTTACAACCAAAGCATCAGCTTATAGCAAAAACGGTAATGGCAATAGCCTGGCATGTATTTGAATATATAAAGCCTTTCTTTCAAATAATAGTCCGGTGGTAAATAAAAGTAATACTATGCTTTTGAAAATCCACCAAACTATAAAGCATGAAAGGAAGGTGATGCCCGGATGTCAACGAATAAGCAGGCCAACAGGCTGATCCATGAGGAATCTCCCTACCTGCTTCAGCATGCATATAACCCGGTGGACTGGTTCCCATGGGGTAAGGAAGCTTTTGCAAAGGCGAAAACGGAGGATAAGCCCATCTTCCTTTCAATAGGCTATTCCACCTGTCACTGGTGCCACGTGATGGAAAGGGAAAGTTTTGAGGATGGGGAAGTCGCTGATCTTCTCAACCGCCATTTCGTCAGCATAAAGGTAGACCGTGAGGAGAGGCCGGATATCGACAGCATTTATATGTCTGTCTGTCAGGCCATGACGGGGCATGGCGGATGGCCGCTGACAGTGTTCATGACCCCTGACGCGAAGCCATTCTATACCGGGACCTACTTCCCAAAAACTGACAGGTTGGGCATGCCGGGACTTCTGACCATACTGAAAAGAGTGCATACCCTGTGGACGGACCGAAGGAAGGTCCTGACCGGCAGTGCTGAGAAGGTTGTTGAAGCCATGGGGGAGAGGGTTACCGGCGACACGATTATGGACCATGATGAACTGATCACCAGGGCATACGAGGTCTTTCGCATGAGCTTTGACAATGCTTACGGCGGTTTCGGAAGCTCGCCGAAGTTCCCGACACCCCATAACCTGGTCTTTCTTTTGCGCTACTGGTATGTATATAAGGACAATGTCGCCCTTTCAATGGCAGAAAAGACGCTGGATGCCATGTATCGTGGCGGGATCTTTGACCATATCGGCTTTGGGTTTTCCCGCTATTCGACCGACAACAAATGGCTTGTGCCGCACTTTGAAAAGATGCTTTACGACAACGCGCTTCTTGCCATGGCATACTTGGAAGTCTACAGGGCTGTTCAAAAAGAAAAATATGCCCATGCGGCAAAGCAGGTTTTCACCTATGTTCTCAGGGACATGACTTCCCCTGAGGGGGCATTCTGGCCTGCGGAGGATGCCGATTCGGAAGGTGAAGAGGGCAAGTTCTACCTGTGGACCCTTGACGAGGTCATAAAGGTTCTTGGCGACAAAGACGGGGAGCGCTTCGCTGGGCTTTTCGACATAACCGAAAGGGGCAATTTTGAGGGGAAGAACATACCCAACAGGATAAACATACAGGCTTCGGAGTCCGACATGGAGTTCATCGAAAGATGCAGGGAAAGGCTGTTCCGGTACAGGGAGCAAAGGACCCGTCCTTTCAGGGATGACAAGGTCATGACCTCATGGAACGGGCTTATGATAGCAGCCATGGCCATGGGCGGAAGGATCCTCGATGACGCGCGGTATACCGAAGCGGCAGAAAAGGCTTGTCGTTTCATTATGGAGAGGCTGGTGAGGGAGGACGGAAGGCTTATGACCTCCTGGCGGGACGGTTCGGCATCCATCCCCGCCTATGCGGATGATTATACCTTCCTGATATGGGGCCTTGTGGAGCTTTATGAAACCACATATAAGCCTGAGTATCTTATAGAAGCGCTGGAATTGAATGACGATTTGCTGAAGCTTTTCTGGGATGGGCAGGACGGGGGATTGTTCCTGTATGGGGATGATGCCGAAAAACTGATAATGCGTCCGAAGGAAGTATATGACGGGGCCATGCCCTCGGCAAATTCGGCGGCGGCTTTGAATTTTTTAAGACTCTCCCAACTGACGGGAAGTACCGACCTGTCCGATCTTGCCCAAAGGCTTTTTGACGCGTTCAACCGGGAGGTTTCCCTTTCGCCCCATTCCCACGCCTTTTTCCTGTCTGCCCTGTTATTCTTTAAGTCAAAGCCCAGGGAGGTTATCATCGCGGCCGATACCGAAACAGAAGATGTACCGAGGATGCTTCGGATTATCAACAAAAGCCCCGATCCCTTTGTAAGCAGCATCCTGTATACCGATAAGCACAGGGAATTAGCCGGTGTCATCCCATCCATCGATGAATATCGTGCTATAGATGGCAGGCCCACGGCCTATATCTGCCGGGATTTTGCCTGCCAGCAGCCGATAACCGATATACAAGAGTTTGAAAAGTGTTTTACCCAGGGGGCGGACGTAACAGGTTAATGGCGTTTGTCTCCTGGCCCTGACACGACAGCCGTTTTAACAGCCGAGGTTATGGAACTGTCCCCAAGAAAAAAAGAGCCTCCTGGGCTCCAGCAGTCTGTTTGCAGGCCGAAGAGCTCGTGTCTGGCCCGGCCGGTGAAGGCTCAGTAGTAAACCTTGACAAACTTGATGGAAAAGAAGTCGCATATAAGGATGTCGTCTGTTTCCACTTCGTTTATGACTATGTAATTTGCTCCGACGGCCAGGAGGACACCGGTCCTGTCGGTGAATGTATTTGTCCCAATAAGGAATTCCACCGTTACTTTCCTGCCTATCATGGTTCTTAAAAACCCATTGATATAGAGGGTGCTTTCGGTTGTAACCGGTATTGGCTGGTTGAATGGGGTAAGGGGTGCCAGACCGGTTGCCTCTGCGGCCGAAATGCCTGTGGGCATTCCAGGCATGGCTGGTGTCATTGGCTGCATTGCCGAGGGCATGCCTGCTGCGGCCAAACCAGTTCCTGCCATGCCCGTCATGGGGAGGCCTGTCATTGGTGTTCCCGCGGTGCGATAGCCCATTCCCTGCATGCCGGCGGCAGGAAAACCGGCGGTCATGCAGTTTGCATTGGGATACGCATCGGGCATGCCTGCCATACCGGGCATGGAAGGTTCCATGGCACCCATAGCTGCTGGATAGCTGCCGACTGATGGCGCGGGGCTATTCTGAGTCTGGTATGGCGCCTGGTTTACCGCTGTTTCCATTGGTGGAGGGGGGAGTTTTTCGCGTTTCTGTTTCTTCTGGCCTGCCGGAGCATCGTAGGGATTCAAGCGTGGCGTTTTGGCATCAAGGTTACTGTTGTCCATGCTGGATGTCTCCTTTCATGAGGTTATGTTTGTGCATATCTTTCTGTGGGGATATAGAAGCAGTGCTGTTCTATCCTGTTATGGATTACTCCCGTTCCCGTGGGGGGAAAGTAGTTTGCGCAGACCGGGCTGAAGGGGTTGTAGTACCAGAGGCAAGTGTCCACGCCGAACAGAATATTGCCTGCCAGTGCCCAGTCCGCTATCTCGTAATGCAGGTCGTCGGGGCGCATATTTAAGATATTCTGAGGATTATACTGGCCGTAGACTTCCTCCATCACGCATGTAAACTGCCTGGGCTGGAATATCACTCTGCGCAGGTCGCCCTGGTTGACTCTCTGATATTCGCCATAAGGTACATGGACCCTGTTCATGACAACCGAAGCTACAGCCCGCATACCATTGATTCCTTCACCTTCAGCCTCGCATTTGATAAGCCGCGCGAAGAGTTCACGGGTGGACAGAGGCATTTTAATCACCTAATTCCTGGATTTGTTTCATCAGCCTGTCTGAATGTCACAGTAGTATTATATTAAGCGAAAAGGTTTTGTGTTACGCATGGGAAGGCCGGTCCGGGAAAGGGCATGTCATAAATTCCTCCTTAAGGACAATAGATTAATATGTAGGTGGTCATAATGTTCTTCCCATATAACCCCAAAAACGCGACGGCATATGCCAGGGCATACGCCCTGTATGACCGGGTGCCCCGGCAGGAACGGCTGTTTTTCTACAGTGGAGGAAATGATTGTGCCAATTTCATAAGCCAGTGCGTTTGGGCAGGCTATGGCGGCTGGATAGAAGGAATGGGCCCGCAGACTGTTGAAGCCAACCGTGCCAGGATAAAAAGCCATATCCGGATGGTACCCTTCGTCTGGTATGGCTCTCCCGATTTCAGCGGCTCCAATAAATGGTGCAGGGTTACCGAGTTCTATACTTACGCCCTGTCTGACAAGAACTTCGGACCGCGGGCAGCCGGGATAGCCGAAGGAACCTGGGAAAGTGTTCCGCCCGGGATCATACGTGAGGGTGATGTCCTGCAACTGGTTGTGCGGTCCTACATCCCCGGCCAGTATGGTCACAGCCTCTATGTGACAAAATCCGGGCGAACCTGGGACGATATCCTAATCTGCTGCCACAGCTATGACAGGCTGGATGAGCCCTTGAGTTGGTTTGCAATGCAGCCTGGTCAGTACCCCCGTATGCGTGTGCTGCGGTTTTCCGGAACGAGTTTCAATAAATAAGGTATAATCGGTATGGAAGAACCTGCCGGAGTGTTCGGGAAAAGAATGACGCTATATGGTATAATATGAGAAAAAAGAAAAACGACCTTTTTATACCGCGGCATTGGAGGTATGGGGATGATTAATGATAAATGGGAAACGGGGTTCGCGCTTATAACTAACTTTGTATTCATTATTTTCGGGGCGATTTGGACCATAGCTTCAATCTACATGTATTCGGATATTCCCTTTGGCCTTGGTATAATATTTGTTGCCATTGGCGCCGGCTCCATAATTCTCGGTATTGTCAAAATATTCATAATAGCCCTGGGGTCCTTAAAGACATACCGTTCTTCGCTCAAGGCAAAGAATAAAGAGGACTGGATCAAGGATGAAACCCAGGACAACTGATGGCTGAAAACCTGAGTCCAGCGATGACGGAAAACCAAAGGCTGTTTGGTCGCCTGGCCGGCTTATTTGGGGGTGCCAGGCGGGGAGGATGCTTAATATGGGCCTTGCAACCAAAATATTGATTGTTCTGCTTAATATGATTATTTTCAATTCAGCCTGCATGCTAATACATATGTCCAACTTCAGCAGGGTAGCCAAGGTTCTCCTGCTGATTGCAGGTAATGCTATTATTATTGGAGGAACAATCTATGTATTCCATGTCTTCGGTTTATAAACCGGTGTGGCATTATATAATACATAGTTACAACCCAAAGGAGGATATCATCCATGCAAACCCCTGTGATTCTTGACGGAAAGACGCTGGCTAAAAGCATTGAACAGGAACTCCATGAAAGGGTCCGGAGGATTAAGGACATAACGGGTTCGGTTCCTGTTCTTGCCACCATCATTGTGGGTAATGACCCTGCCTCGGTTACTTACGTGAGGATGAAGGGAAATGCCTGCAACCGGGTGGGAATCCGCCCCCATAAAATCGAGATGCCTGAGGAGAGCACCACCGATGATGTTATAAGGCAGATCCAGACGCTGAATGAGGACCCGAATGTCCACGGGATACTGCTTCAGCATCCCGTTCCGCGGCATATAGATGAGATGGCCTGTTTTAACAGCATTGACATCACAAAGGATGTGGATGGAGTCAATACCCACACTTTCGGGCGGATGACCATGCAGGTGGACGCGTATAAAAGCGCGACACCCCTTGGCATCATTACCCTGCTGAAGCACTACAAAATCCCCATTGAAGGGCGGGAGGCGGTGGTGATAGGCAGAAGCCCCATCCTTGGAAAGCCTGTAGCCATGATGCTGCTTAACGAAAACGCAACGGTGACCATCTGCCATTCCAGGACCAAGAACCTGCCCGAGGTGGTAAGAAGGGCTGACATTGTTGTTGCGGCGGTAGGAAAGCCCGAGTTTGTCCAGGCCGACTGGGTTAAAGAGGGCTGTGTCCTGGTGGATGCGGGCTATAATCCCGGAAATATAGGCGATATAGACCTTAAGAATGCTACATCCAAATGCTCGGCCTATACCCCGGTCCCCGGCGGAGTTGGACCCATGACCATAAGCAGTTTGATAAGGCAGACCGTGGAATCAGCGGAGAAAAGGTTTGGCCTTGCCACGGCGGAGAAGTAAAGTAAGCCCGGCAAAAAAAGGCCTTGGAGGCCTTTTTTTGCTGGATTCTTATCAATCTTCCTCAAAGTCGTAATAGAATATCCATTCATCCTCTGAATACCTTTCGAAAAATCCGCTGAATTCACCGTGTTTTTCTCGGTCAAAACTTACATTATCGATGGAGTAGGACAAGTAGTCCGTCCGTATAAAGCCGGCTTCCAAAAGGAGTTCTTCGTATGCGAGGACATCATCTTCAGTCATGTCCGCGAAGTATAATTCGCCGAAGAGGGAGTCCTCCCCCTCCTTTATTGTAAAATCAACAAGCTTTCCCTTTTCTGGCGGAGGCATGAACTCCAGTTGGTAAGGCCAATCATGGGCCTTAATCCTGTAAGAGCTTATCTGGAGGGTAGTCTTTGAATTAAACTGAAATTCTATGGAAAAATCGTCCTTTTTGTAATAATCGGAGCTGCCGGAGAAGCCTCTTGCTTCAAGCTCCTTCCTGTATTCCTCCAGGTCGTTCTCACCGGTGTCCCTGATTATGATGAAAAGGTTGTACGGGTTTTCGGAACCATATGTGTTCCAGCCGACCATCCTGCCCCATGTATAAACAGGCATATCGGGATGCAGATACTCCGCCGGCCAGTCAGTCTTAACGCCCAGGTACTCATTTATCGAATAGCCTCCGGCCCCTGAATCCTCCTGTATTTCCAACGGCTCAGGATCGGTCAGCGAAACCAGGTACAGCGCTTCTATGTTTTCATCGCTCATGGGATATTCTGTAACGGTGCTGAACTGGCTGGAAAAAACCAGGTCCTCTTTCAGAGCATCCTTGAGAACCTCGCTTGCAGACTTGCCGCCAACCGCGCCGCAGCCCGTCATGAGAGCAATGGTGAGAATAATTGGAACAACCAGCTTTTTCATCCTGTATCACCCTTTCAGCCATAAACCGTTAATTCCTGTCGGGGAAGAAGTCAGGCTCTTCATACGTTCCGCCGCCTGTGCGCGGCCCGGGCACCAGGGGCGCTACCGACGGGTAGTCATCCGCGCCGCTGCCGCCGGAGCCACCGTCTTCTCTTGGCACCAGGGGCGCTACCGATGGATAGTCATCCGTGCCGCTTCCGCTGGAACCACCGTCTTCTCTTGGTACCAGGGGCGGTATGGAGGGGTAGTCATCGGGGGGCTCTGTACCGCCTGATTGATTGTTTCCGACGGGGATATCCCCTCCCTGGCCTGTGTCGCCTGAATCATTTTCCAGTTCTTCGCGAAGGTCATCCTGGATGCTTTTCTTTACCTTCCTCCAAAGCTCATTTGCCTTTCGGCGCAATTCATCGTTCCGCTCCTTCTGGATGCGTTCGCGCTCGGCCTTTTCAATATCACTTAACGGTATTTTTTCCAGCATGGCCGGGAAATCCACATCTCCGCCGCCCGGCTTCATATTGAGGACGACCAGCCTGTATCCCTCGCCGCTGGGTTCAAGCCTGATATCAAGAGGCATTTTCATTGAACTGCTGAATAATTCTCCGCCAATTTCGATTCCCATATAATAATCCCTGATGGTTGGGTCAACCGTACCGGTGGCAATGGTATCGATTGTAAAGATGGCCCTGGTTCCGTCATCGGCAGGAGAATCGATGAAAAACCTCGCGTCACCGTTGAACGCATTAAGGTCTATACCCCCGAATCCCTGAAGATGCTCAATGCCCACATGGGATATTGCTTCACCCATGCTTTGCTTTATGCTGTAAGAAACATAGCCCACATAGGGATTATGATCGCCATCGTTATAGACGGGGAGGGAGCTTGCCGTGTAACCGCCGAACTTTATGACCATCATGTCGAACTGGACCGTAAACCTGACCTGGCCTTCCTCAAAGTAGAAGTCCTTCTTGCAAGCGCCAGGAGTGCGGATTATCCAGTCATATTCTGTCAGGTCCTCCACCGGAATGGTAGGCTTGGGGTTTTCGGGCTCTTCCGGTGAATCAGACCCGGGCGGCTCGGTTTCATTACCCTTGGAGGACTTCCGACCCGATGCCCCTGGCAGCGGCGGCGGGTTCCCCTGCCTTTTTCCGGGCCTGGTGCGGCCAGTGTCGATTTGGGTGGACTGCATCAGGGATGTGTCTAAGTCGACATCGCTACGCTTTACATAGCCGTAGAACTCGTACAGATCTGTTTCGCCCTGGCAGGTGATGGCGGTTTCATACCTGGTGAACACCCAGTCATCATCATACTCGTAGATATCCATTTCACTTCCGGCCCGCAATGTGCCTAAAACGGGGAAAGCCTCGCCTTTGCCCCAATATACATTGGTGGTCCTTTTTACTTTTCCGCGTGTAACGGGCTCAGTGGTATCAGCCAAAGAACCTGTCGGATATGCCGTCAGCGCCAGGGTAATACAAATCAGCGCGATAACAAGTTTTTTTATTTCAAGCATCACAAACCCTCCTTGTGCCGGTCCCGTTCAACTTACTTGTCAAATACCAGGTCATCGGGTGTGACAAAGTATTCCTCATCATAGGGAAGAACCTCAAACTCAGCGGTTTTGACACAGAACAGCGGAGCGTCGCAGAAAAGCACGAATCCTGTTTCATCATCCACATACATGCGGATATTGTCGCTCTCGTCTTCCCCAAGCAGCATATACGCCGTACAGTTTCTCCCGGCGTATTGATAATGTATGCCGCCGGCAGCCTGCGCCTTTCCGTAATCAGCCAGGTCAGACAGGTTCAGGAAGAATATGGCGCTGGCGGGATACTCCATAGCAGTTTTTGACTCCGGATCGTAGCTTAAGTGCTTTGAGCCGGTATCACGATAGATTTGAATGACTACCCCTCCCATGTCCAGCTCAAACGCCGTTTTTTCCTTAGCTGAAATATACAGTTCGTAATAATAGGGGATGGGGGTTCCCTCTGCGTCATAAAGCTCCACTACCTGCTTGACATGAAGCATTTTATCGCTGGGAATGGTGAAGGATGGGAGTTTGAGTTCATCTTCCCGGGATGCCTGCCTCTGGCAGGCCGCCAGGATAACCAGTAATCCGGCGAGCAATAATGCCGATAGCACCCTTAGCTTTTTTCCCATAAACACCACCTGGATCGCTTAATAATAAGTATAATAAAAAATCTGCATGTAATAACAATAATATAGTATTGTAATAAGGTTTAATATATTGTTTATTCGCTTATTAGGTAAATAAATTATCCTGCCGGGAGTAAACCCTGCCCCCGGGGAGCCGGGTTCTTCCGGATCATGCTTTGTTCGTCACTTGTTTATATGGCTTGCCAAGACAAATAAAAAAAGATAGAATATGCTTAATCTCAATCCGGAAGGGGAACAAACCATTGGAAACAAGGGGATATGAAGGTTGTAGAAAAGTGCCTGCCGAAGAACTGAAAAACCGGATGGCCAGGTTCCGGAGAATTATGGATCAGAGGCATACCGACTGGCGGCTGGCCATTTTCGCCGGCAGGATTAACATGTACTATTTTACCGGTACCATACAGGATGGCTTCCTTGCAATCCCCAGGGATGATGAAGCCGTGTTCTGGGTCAGAAAAAGCCATGATAGGGCGCTGGATGAATCCCTCTTTCCCGTCATCCGTCCCATGAGGAGCTACAGGGATGCGGCCCAGGCTATGGGAAGTTTCCCCTGCCCCGTGCATATGGAAACCGAACTGGTGCCGCTGGCCATGTACCAGAGGATGCAGAAATACTTCGGGTTTACGGGTTTTCTGCCTCTCGATGCCGAGATCATGGCTGTCCGGTCTGTAAAAAGCCCGTATGAGATATCGTGCATGCGCCGTTCAGGCGAGATCCACAGGATCGTCCTGGAGGACAGGGTTCCCCATGTCCTGAGGGAAGGAATGAGCGAGGCCGAGCTTTCAGCCATCCTGTTCAACATCATGATGGAGGAAGGCTACCATGGCGTGACCCGGTTCGGTATGTTCAACACCGAGATGGTCCTCGGGCAGATAGGGTTCGGGGAGAGTTCCATATACCCCTCGTATTTCGACGGCCCGGGAGGGCATATAGGCTTAAGCCCGGCGGTACCCACCCTGGGGAACAGGGAAAGAAGGCTGAATAAGGGCGATCTGGTCTTTGTGGATATCGGCTGCGGTGTAGACGGATACCATACTGACAAGACCATGATCTATATGTTTGGCCAAAGGCTGCCGGACCATGCCATCGAAATACATGAAAGGTGCGTGGCGATACAGGATGAGATCGCTTCCCGCCTTAAACCCGGCGCCATACCTTCCGAGATTTACAATGAGACAATGTCGGGCCTGGAGCCTGACTTCCTCGAGAACTTCATGGGCTTTGGAAACAGGACCGTTAAGTTCCTCGGCCACGGAATAGGCCTTGCTGTAGACGAACTTCCCGTTATCGCCCGGGGGTTTGACGAGCCCATCCAGGAAGGGATGGCTTTTGCCCTGGAGCCCAAGAAAGGAATTGCCGGCGTCGGGATGGTGGGCATAGAAAATACCTTCATTGTAACTGCCGATGGTTCGGAATGCATTACAGGTGCCGGAAGAGGGCTCATTCCGGTGTATTAGGAAACCTGGCATCTGCTTTTTGCTTCTTACTGTTCGTGCAGCATGCAATTACATGCGTCAAATGGTACTATGTTTGAGAACTTACATCTTGACAACACTTGCTTTCATGTTGTATAGTAGACAGGTAAATAAAGCAGAAGCAGTGCTTCTCACCTTGTTGACGGCGGTCGGCGGGTCAATAGCGTGAATCTTATGATGTTTCAATCATAATGGTTCGTGTATTGACTTAAACAGGTGAAGGCAGCTTTGCCTGTTTTGTTTTATAATATTAGAGGGGTTTTAAATTTTTCTGTATTTCGGAGGTGTTTTGTATAAAGAAAAATCAGAGTCATAATCAGGTTCAGATCAACTCAGCAATCCGTGACAAGGAAATAAGGCTGATTGATGTCGATGGCTCCATGCTTGGAATCATGTCGGCAAGGGAAGCGCAGTTATTGGCAAACGAGAGAGAATTGGATCTTGTCAAAATATCCCCCAACGCGAACCCGCCTGTCTGCAAGATCATGGACTATGGCAAGTATTTGTATGAGCGTAACAAGAGGGATAAGGAAGCCAAGAAAAAGCAAACCATAATCGAGGTGAAGGAAGTAAGGCTTTCTCCCAAGATCGAGGATCATGATTTCAACTTTAAGGCCAAGAATGCCATACGCTTCCTTCAGGATGGCGATAAAGTCAAGATTTCCATACGCTTCAGGGGCCGTGAAATTGCCTATGCCGACCTTGGACGCGGAGTGCTCAGCAAGTTCGCAGACACCGTAAAGGAATACGGAAAGATCGAAAAACCGCCGGTTATGGAAGGCAGAACATTATCGATGATACTGGTTCCGTTAAAGAAGTAACTGCTTAATAAGGAGGTTCAGTGACATGCCAAAGCTTAAGACCCATAAGTCTTCAAAGAAGCGATTCAAGATCACTGGTACAGGCAAGGTCAAGAGGACCAATGCCTATAAGAATCATATTCTTACGAAGAAATCATCTAAGCGCAAGAGGAAGCTTCGTAAGGGGGATTACGTTTCTGCAGCCGATGCGGCAACTGTGAAGAAATTGATGCCTTACTCATAAAACATGGAAAGAGGTGTGAACAATGGCACGAGTAAAAGGAGCTGTGCGCACTCGCGCAAGACATAAGAAAGTCTTAAAGCTTGCCAAGGGCTATTTCGGCGCGAAAAGCAAGCTGTACAGAGTGGCTAACCAGGCTGTCATGAAATCCCTGAGCTATGCTTACAGGGATAGAAAGCAAAAGAAGCGTGATTTCAGGAGACTCTGGATTACCCGCATAAATGCTGCCGCAAGAATCAACGGTCTTTCTTACAGTAAACTGATGCATGGCCTCAAGAAAGCTGGCATAGCACTCAACAGAAAGGTTCTGGCCGATATGGCCGTTAATGACGCCAAGGGGTTTGCGCAGCTTGTTGAGAAAATAAAATAGCAGATGATGATGCATTAACAGGTCCCTCAAACAGGAATTGAGGGACTTTTTACTATAGCCTGACCGGCGCAGGTCATAGCAAAAGCGGTGAGGAGATGGATATTAAGGTTACAAGGATTACCTCAGCATCCAACAGGATAATAAAGCAGCTGCGGGAATTGGCCGGCAAGAGGGGCCGGGCACAGCAGAACGCGTTTATTATAGAAGGCTTAAAACTGGTGGAGGAGGCTTTAAGGTATCAGGTTCACATCAGTTTCTTCCTTGTGTCGGACAGCTTTTACCATGGATTTCAATCCATGATTGCCGGAGAAAAGACTGCTCAGGTTTACCTTGTTCCCGATGATCTCTTTATGAGGGTATCCACCACCGAAACGCCCCAGGGCGTTTTAGCAGTTGCGCCGCTATTAGACCATGAGGACTCCTCCCTGGCAGACCGTGGAACACGGTTCGTAATACTGGAGCGTCTTCAGGACCCAGGCAATATGGGAACCATCATCCGCACCGCGGACGCCTGCGGGTTTGACGGGGTTCTTCTTTCCCCGTGCTGTGCGGATCAGTATAATCCCAAGGTTATAAGGTCTGCCATGGGATCTGTTTTTCATATCCCCGTCCTGTCCTGCGCCGATATCTATGACGCGTTAAATAAACTCAAAGACAGGGGAATCAGGATAGTTGCCGCCCATACCAGGGATTCGGAGGTTGCCTGGAGTCTGCCTCTGGCAGACATGATCGCCGTTGTAATCGGCAACGAAGGAAGCGGTCTCTCCCAGCGCATGCTTGATGCCGTCGATATTAGGGTCATGATCCCCATGCCGGGAAAGGCAGAGTCCCTCAACGCTGCATCGGCCGCATCCATGATCCTTTATGAAAGCATGCGGCAGCGAATGACCAGCACTTAATGCCTGCCCGTCCGGACATCGCCTGGACCCTGAGCATGGCAGGATAAAACCTGGCCGTTCGGGAAGAATAATTCGGGGTTTACCTATAATATGATAAAGCGCCTGGCCTGGATAATATACCTAAATGAAAACTACCGGGGTTTTTTGGTCAATTGAAAAGGTAAGTTCCACTTTGAAAAAGTAACTTCCATAGACTACAAAAAGATGGACAGATCAGGGATTATGTAGCGAGAAATAGGTCTACATTGTTAGTGATTTTTGCATTTCAGTAGGGTATAATGGAATTAAAGAAGTAAATCCTGCCATTTTTTAGGCATAGCAAACAAGGGTGAAATTTTAGCTGACTTTTTTGCAAGAGTAAATTCCACCCTGGGTGAAGCTTTATTGAGTGGCAGGTGGTGCCTCTTTGTTTAGTAGTTATTTGAGGAGAGATGGGTGAAGAGTAACCTCATCCGGTGGGATGGACTCTACACCCATCTTTTTTAGAACATCTTCGCCATAGAGGGAGGTGAAGATATCACAAGGAGATTTATTCCCCAAATTCGGTCTTCTGTAGGAGTTAATGTGGTTCATCATAAGGGTTATGTCTTCCTGTGTAAAACCGTCAAGTGATGTTCCTTTAGGGATAATACGCCTGATTAGTGTATGGTTGTTTTCAGCAGCACCTTTCTGGTATGGGGCTTGAGGATCACAGTAGAAAACCCATGCCCTGCGCATTCCTTCTGCATCAAATTCAATGGAGTTCGGATTGGAAAACTCGCTGCCGTTATCCCCAAGCAATACTTGAAACAGTTCGCAAAAAACAGCAGGTTGAAGTTCTCTATAGAGCCGGTTGAATATGTCAATGACAGATTGAGAAGTATTGGCATCCCGAATAAATGCAAGCATGAGCTGAGGTACGGTAAAATGCAATGTCAACAGCACCTTTCCACCTACTCTTCCCTCAAGTGAATCCATTTCCACAACAGGAACCCCTGGGTGTTCTTCCATGAACTTAAGGAAATCCTGATAAGTACGAACGATCCGGCACTTTTTATCCACCTTGAACTGGACCTTCTTCTTTTTTCGTTTCCCCATCCGTACAACACGCGGCATATCAATATTTCTTGCCCTAAAGAGGCCCATGTCCACATAATTGCACAAGGTAAGTTCATCAACCATGATTTCATCCATATGGTTAACGCATATATGGTGGAGTGACTGGCCCTTCTTAATCAGTGGAGTGATAAGAGCATCCAGCCCTAAAGCATCTTCTTCAGTGAGTTGTATTCCCTGTCGTGATTCAGAGCGTACTTGTTCGTATTACTTTTGTGCTTTCGCCGCTGAGTAAATCCTCTTCTCCAGCGTACAGGATGTTTTATCCTCGCATCCATTGCAAACATAGGGAGGTTTTAAAAGTCTTTGGCATATTTCCTTGCGATACAGGGAACATAAGGTCGTACACGAGCGGGACGAACAAAAGCAACAGTTACGCCTACACGTCCTCCTGCCGCAAAGATACCGAATGGTACAGTCTTTCCGAATCATACAGTCATTGAAGGCCTGTCCATAACAGCCTGTCTTCCTGAACTGAACATGATTCCTTACTTCCTTTGCAATTGTAGATGGGGCTTTGGCAAGTTTGCGACTAATTCCTTTAAATGAATCTCTTTCCCCCAATCCTTGTTCAATAATGAGCCTTTCATCATAGGTTAGATGTTTACGTCTGTTTTCCATAATTCGCCTCCAAAAGAGGCACCACCTTAGGCTATCATATCGCTATGTAAAACTTACTTCCACTTTTGTTTTTGAAAATGTTATTTCTACATGATGCTCTGGGAGGGGTGGAATTTAACTTTTCAAATGACGGCCGGGGTTTTTTGTCATAACCCCTGTAATCCGTACTTGAAATGTTCACCATTTTGACATATAATACTTAATAATCTTTGTGATTAACTTAACAAATTCACGATTTCAGGAGGTAAGAACCATGGCAATTAAAATTGGTATCAACGGGTTCGGCAGGATTGGCCGCTTGGCTTTCAGGGCTGCCTGTAACAACCCGGACGTACAAGTAGTCGGAATCAATGACCCCTTTATCGACCTCGAATACATGAAGTACATGCTTCAGTATGACACTGTTCATGGGCAGTTTAAGGGAACCATCGAAATCAGGGACGGCAAACTGGTTGTTAACGGAAACGCAATCAGCGTTTATGCCTGCATGGAACCCGCGGATATTCCGTGGAAGGAATGCGGTGCCGAATACATCATCGAATCCACCGGTGTATTCACAACCACCGATAAGGCAAGTGCCCATATCAAGGCCGGAGCCAAGAAGGTTGTTATTTCAGCTCCTTCCAAGGATGCTCCCATGTTTGTAATGGGTGTTAACAACAAGACCTATACAAAGGATATGGACATCGTATCCAACGCTTCCTGCACCACCAACTGCCTGGCTCCCCTTGCCAAGGTTATCCATGAGAACTTCGGTATTGTTGAAGGCCTCATGACCACCGTTCATGCCACAACAGCCACCCAGAAGACCGTTGACGGTCCTTCCAAGAAAGACTGGAGAGGCGGACGCGCTGCCGCTGGCAATATCATTCCTTCATCCACCGGCGCTGCCAAGGCTGTTGGGAAGGTTATTCCCGAACTCAACGGCAAACTGACCGGTATGTCCTTCAGGGTTCCTACACTGAATGTTTCGGTTGTCGACCTCACCTGCCGCCTTGAGAAGGCAGCCACCTACGAAGAAATCTGCGCTGCAGTTAAGAAAGCCGCAGATGGCGAGCTCAAGGGCATTCTAGGATACACCGAAGACGCTGTTGTATCTTCCGACTTTATCGGCGAAGCCCGCACCTCTGTTTTCGATGCCAAGGCAGGTATTTCCCTGAATCCCAACTTCGTTAAGCTGGTAGCCTGGTATGACAACGAGTGGGGTTATTCCAACAAGCTCATCGACCTCATCGTTTACATGAACGGCGTTGATACAAAGTAATAAAATAAAAGTGTTCAATAAAAAGAGCGGAGAAATCCGCTCTTTTGAATTCTATGCCCCAATTATTGCTTATTCCCAATTACGTTGCAACGATATGTATCAATAGAGTATAACAGTAAAGTATTATGGTATACCGGCAACAATAAGCAATATATACCTGAAGGCATATTGAGTATCCTTTGGGCCGGATGAGCATTATTACTAAATCTCTGTATAATGTTTAAAATAAAAAAACCAATCCAATATTCAGCCTGATAATTAGGTGAGAAATAAACCAGTCGTTTTATCATGATATTTTAAGATTTCCAATCACCTCCGGGATTCTTTTTCCACAAAACTATTGCAATGGCTTACAGGTAGTATTATAATTAACATGTGAACATGTGTTCATATGTTCAACCGTAATGCGGAGGGGTGAGACCATGGAGATAGGGAATGAAAGCAGGAACCTGCAGAACCAGCCTGTGGTTGATAAAGAGCTCGTGGAGGAAGTAAAGCATAAGATGCCCGATGAAGAACTGCTTTATGACCTTGCAGAATTCTTCAAGGTTTTCGGTGATTCAACACGTATAAAGATAATCTGGGCTCTCTTTGAAGCGGACATGTGTGTCTGTGACATAGCAAACCTTCTGAACATGAGCCAGTCGGCCATATCCCATCAATTGAGGGTTCTTAAAAATTCCCGGCTGGTGCGGTATAAGAAATCGGGTAAAACCGTTTATTATTCACTCAACGACGACCATATCAAGAAAATATTCGAGCTGGGCATGGAACATATCATGGAATGACCCGGCAGCATATTTGGCAGTAACGGAGGAAACAACATGGAAACTACCAGGCACCAGTGGAACTTGACAGGGCTTGGATGCGCCGGTTGCGCAAATAAAATAGAAACAGCCGTTCGAAAGATGGAGGGTGTGGCTTCAGCGCGCCTTGATTTTGCCAACTCAAAATTCTATGTGGAAATAAACAATGATCAGGATGCCAATGGTATACGGGAACGCATAGAATCCATTATTTCCGACATAGAGCCAGGCTGCTGCATAAATGATACCGAGGCAGCCGAAAATGACTACCGAATGCTTTTCAGAAGGCGCATAGTCATTTACATAATAGGTCTTGTGATCTTTATAGCCGCGATTATCCTTCCTGAGCAAAGCTGGCCGGAAACCCTTCTGTTTATAATGGCCTGGCTTATCTTCGGAGGACAGGTTATAGCGAAGTCCTTCCGGAATATCCTCAGGGGCAGGGTGTTTGACGAGAACTTTTTAATGACCATCGCTACCATAGGGGCCTTTATCCTGGGCGAGTATGCCGAAGGCGCGTCGGTTATGCTGTTCTACCAGGTCGGGGAGATGTTCCAGGATTATGCCGTTGACCGGTCAAGAAGATCTATCAGGAAACTATTGGATATCAAGCCCGAGTATGCCAACATAATGACAGAAAGCGGTCCGGAAAAAGTATCACCGGCCAATGTAAGGCCGGGTGACAGGATCATGGTCTTCCCCGGCGAACGGGTCCCGCTTGACGGCAGGGTGCTGGAGGGATATTCATCGGTGGACACCTCTCCGCTTACGGGTGAATCCCTGCCAAAAGATGTCCAGGAAGGGGACGAGGTGCTTTCGGGAAGCATCAACCAGTCCGGGGTGTTAACCCTGGAAGTGGCAAAGAGCTATGAGAACTCCACTGTCAGCAGGATCCTGGAACTGGTGCAGAACGCGTCGGGCAGAAAAGCGGTCACCGAGCGGTTTATAACGCGCTTCGCCGCAAAGTACACTCCCGCTGTTGTCGGGCTTGCGGCAATGCTAGCCATACTTCCGCCGCTTTTTACCAATACTCCCTTCAGCCAGTGGGCGTACAGGGCTCTCGTGTTCCTTGTAATTTCCTGCCCCTGCGCCCTGGTGATCTCCATCCCGCTGGGCTTTTTCGGCGGGATCGGAGCCGCGTCCAGGCGGGGCATACTGGTTAAGGGAGGCAACTACCTGGAAGCCCTGGCCAGGACCGACACCATGGTGTTCGATAAAACCGGGACGCTGACCACCGGCGTATTCCGGGTGACAGGCATAGTGCCGCGCCAGGGATTCACAGGGCAGGAGGTGCTTCACTATGCGGCCTGTGCCGAGAGCTATTCCACCCATCCGCTGGCGCGATCGGTCCTCGAAAGGTACGGTGAAAATCCCGATCCTGCCCGGATGGACGACCACGCTGAGATACCGGGAAAGGGCGTCCGCGCCAGGGTTGACCGAAAACAGGTTCTCTGCGGCAACAGAAGATTGATGGAGGACCATGGAATTTCGGTGGAAGAAAGAGCTTCGGCCGGAACGTCGCTCTATGTTGCCGTGGACGGGGTTTACGCAGGGAGAATCGATATGGAAGACACCTTAAAGCCCGACGCTGTATCAGCCATGGAAAGCCTGCGGGCCATGGGGATTCATGATACTGTGCTCCTAACCGGGGATGTCAGGGAAGCAGCCCATTATGCGGCGGGGCGCCTGGGGATTGGCAGGGTGCATCATCAGCTTCTTCCCCAGGACAAGGTAACGGTGCTGGAGAGTATCATCGATGAAAAGAAAGGGTCCGGGCCGGTGGTGTTTGTGGGAGACGGAATCAACGATGCCGCGGTTATCTCCAGGGCCGATATAGGCATAGCCATGGGCGGCATCGGTTCTGACGCAGCTATAGAAGCGGCGGATATTGTCATCATGAATGACGAGGTCGGAAAACTTTGCGACGCTGTCGCCATTGCCAGGAAAACAAGACGCATCGTATTCCAGAACATCGTTTTGGCACTGGGGGTCAAGATCCTGTTTCTGGCCATGGCCACAGGCGGGCTGGCCACCCTGTGGGAGGCAGTCTTCGCCGATGTGGGCGTTGCCCTTCTTGCGGTTCTGAACGCCATGCGCATAATAAAAGCCGGAAGCTCCGGGTGAAGGCCACTGGGTATAAGCCTTTAACAGCTTCGTCAAATATGGTATAGTTAGGATATTGAAACAGTGTGAAATCAATGATTTCACACTGTTTCAACTTTAGGGTATACGGGAGAATGGTTCATGTCCGAATATGATAACAGGTATCTTGACTCGCCGCTCAAATACGTGAAGGGTGTTGGTGAAAACCGGGCTAAGCTGTTTTCGAAGCTTGGGCTTTTCACCGTGGGGGACATCATCCATTACTTTCCCAGGGATTATGAAGACAGGTCGGTGTTCAAGCCCATACTGGAAGCGGCGGACGGTGAGCCCATAACCGTGAGGGTCCGCTTCGTCACAGGTATCACCGAAACCCGTCCCAGGAGAAACCTGAGCATTCAGAAAGCCATGGTAACCGACGGCGCGTCATTCATGAACGTGACATGGTTCAACCAGGGCTATGTAAAACAGAACATAGACATATCCCGTGAATATGTTTTTTTCGGTACGGTCAAGCGTGTGGGGTCCCGGGTTGAGATCCACAACCCCGTATTTGAGGATGCCGAGCAGTCGGGGAACCTAACCGGGCGCATCGTGCCGGTCTATCCCCTGACAAAGGGCATCACCCAGAACATACTCCGCAAAATCCTGCGCAATGCCCTTAACGCGGTATCGGGTAATATTGTGGACATACTGCCCACAGGTTTCCGCCATCAATACCGGCTGGCCGAAGCGGCCTTCTCCTACGAACAGATCCATTTTCCCACCAGCATGGAAAACATGGAGATGGCCAGAAGACGTCTTGTCTTTGAAGAACTGCTGCTGCTCCAACTGGGGCTTTTCTCCATAAAGGGCACGAACAGCGGCCAAAGCGGTATCGTTATTTCTTCGGTGGATATAAGCCCGCTTTTAAATGCCCTGCCCTTTAGGCTCACTCCCGCCCAGGAAAGGGTTTTTGAAGAAATACGGGCCGACATGGAATCAGGAAGAAGGATGAACAGGCTCATACAAGGAGATGTGGGCTCGGGCAAGACCATCCTGGCGGTACTGGCCATGTATATCGCTGCCTCGTCGGGCTACCAGAGCGCGTTCATGGTTCCCACCGAGATCCTTGCCGAGCAGCATTACCGTACTATTGCCCTGCTGTTTGAAAAGTTCGATATTAAGGTTGGACTCCTTACAGGCGGCCTCAAAAAGAAGGAGAAGGAAGCCATCAAGAAGGAGGCAAGCGAGAACCGGCTGGATGTCCTTATAGGCACCCATGCGGTCCTGGAGGACAGTACAATTTTCGGTAATCTTGGGCTTGTGATAACAGACGAGCAGCACAGGTTCGGCGTCCGGCAGCGTGCCAGGCTGTCCCAAAAGGGTGAAAACCCTGATCTCCTTGTAATGACGGCCACACCCATTCCCCGGACGCTTTCCCTGGTGCTTTACGGCGACCTGGACGTTTCCATTGTGGACAGCCTGCCTCCCGGCAGAAAGCCCGTCAAGACATACGTTGTGGATGAAAGCATGAGGGAGAGGGTTTACCAGTTTATTCGCAAGAATATCGCCGAGGGCCGCCAGGCATATATTGTCTGCCCGCTGGTGGAGGAATCCGAGGCTATGGATGTTGAATCGGCCACAGGCCTGGTTGAGAAGATAAGGGATGACGCGTTAAAAGGACTTCGTGTAGGGCTGATACACGGCAGGATGAAAAGCGCCGAGAAGGAAGGCATCATGAGGCGGTTTTCCAACGGCGAGCTGGATGTCCTGGTTTCCACAACTGTCATCGAGGTTGGGGTTAACGTTCCCAACGCCAGTATTATGGTCATAGAAAACGCGGAGCGCTTCGGCCTCGCCCAGCTGCACCAGCTAAGGGGCAGGGTGGGAAGAGGACAATACCAGTCCTGGTGTATCCTGATCAACCAGAGCAGTAGCGATATCTCCAGGCAGAGGATGGAGATCATGGCGATGTCAAACGACGGTTTTGCCATTGCCGAGAAAGACCTTGAACTGAGGGGTCCTGGCGATGTCTTTGGAGTAAGGCAGCACGGCCTTCCCGAGTTCAGGATTGCCAACCTTTATCGCGATATGGATGTTCTAAAGGATGTGCAGAAGGCTGCCAAACAGATAGTATCCGAAAACCTTCTTGAAAAGGACGAGGCATGGCGGCCTCTGGCCAGGAGGGTGGAACTTATAGTCAGGAAAAAACTAAAGGATTTGTCCATGAACTAAAATGGACCGATTCTAAAAGAGGCGGCGGAAACATGGTCAGGATTATATCTGGAATTGCGGGTGGAATCCCTATAAAGGTCCCTCCCACAAAAAAAACAAAGCCCACGCTGGACCGGGTAAAGGAGTCGGTTTTCTCCATCCTTCAGCCCTATATCCCGGGTACCCAGGTGCTGGATATGTTCGCGGGTTCAGGAAGCCTGGGGCTTGAAGCACTGAGCCGGGGGGCCGACTTTGCCGTTTTTGTGGATAACAGCAGAATATGCACCGAGATAATCAAGGAGAATATAGAGAGGACAAGAATGACCGGCAAGGCGCGGGTGATCAGGTCGGACGCTTGTAAAGCCATCCTGGATCTTGCTTTCCAGGGACGGCAATTCGACATTATATTTCTGGATCCCCCGTATTCACGAAATTTTGTCTGTAAAACACTGCAAATGATCGTAGAAAATGATATAATAATCGAAAATGGTTTGATTGCAGTGGAGCATATCGAGAGCGAACCCCTGCCCGACAGGATTGGGAGGCTGGGAAAGGTTCGTTCGAAGCATTACGGAGACACTGTTTTTACCTTTTATGTCATGAATAGCGAGGATGGGGAGGCATAAGACTTGAAACTACTTGTTTACCCCGGCAGCTTTGACCCGGTAACAAACGGACATATGGATATTATTGAGCGGGCTTCGAAGATATGCGATAAGCTGATTGTGGCCGTGCTTGTGAACCATAGCAAGACCTCGACGTTTACCATGGAAGAGCGTATCAGGATGCTGAAAGAGGCTATCGGGGACAGGAAAAACATCGAGGTACACAGCTTTTCCGGTCTCCTGGTCGATTTCATGAGGAGCGTCAATGCCAAAACCATTATCAAAGGCCTGCGGGCTGTTTCGGATTTTGAATATGAGATGCAGATGGCCCTGCTGAACCGGAAGCTGGACAATGAGATCGATACCCTGTTCATGATGACCAGTATCGACAACTGTTTCTTAAGCTCCAGCGTTGTCAGAGAGCTTGCGAGGATTGGTGCCGGGATAGAGGATTATGTTCCTCATTCCATTGCTCCTTATATATATGAAAAATTTAAAAGGCGGGTGGCTGAATGATGGAGCTTTTGGAACTCTTAGAACAGATGGAGGAAATAATCGAGAGCGGGACTGGTATCCCTTTTTCCGGAGGGAAATGCGTTGTCAACCGGGACGAGATGCTTGAGATCATTCAGGAAATCCGCTTAAGGCTTCCTGATGATATGAAGCAGGCCAAGAGGATAGTGGAGGAAAAGGCGCGCATTATCACCGAAGCCAAGCAGGAAGCCGAAAACATATTGGATAACGCGGAAAGCCGGATAGCGGCCTTGGTTGATGAGCACGAGATAACAAAGAAGGCTTATGAACAGGCCGAAGTTATCATATCCAACGCGAAGAAGAACGCGCGGGAGATACGCCTCGGCACCAGGGAGTATGCCGACAACATACTTGGCAAGGTGGAAGAAATCCTGGACGAAACACTGGACATTATCAAGATGAACAGGCAGGAACTTAAATAGTACATAGGTATCATCTCTCTTTATGATTTATCAGGATGGCGGATTCTTCCGCCATTTTCATATGGGCTTGCCAGAAGAGCCATAATCAGCGTCATGATGGTGAATATCCTGAAATCGGGGGGAATACCCGTTATCGCCGGCCTGAAGCCGGATGCCGCAAGGCTTACCGGAAGCAGCTTTAAGACAGCAATGGTTAGTATGCAGGCAATGATACCGTGGAGGGCTTTTCCAAGCAAAAATACCCCATACCGGCTTTTGGTTCCCTTCATTATCCCCATGACCTGGGTATGTACCGAGAACCCCGCGAATCCGCAGATAAAGGAGACCAGGGAAAGCTGCACTATAACCGGCGAATTGACCGTTAAGGCGATGGCGCTGGATCCCGAAGCGATCTCCATGATTCCCCTAAGCAGGGCTGAGATGGTATTTCCAGCAAGGCTTCCGGGAAGAATCGCCGAAAGCGCGTTGGCCACAAGGCTGAAGAATCCTGTTTTATGCATGAGTTCGGACAGTACGGCAAACAGTACGATATAGCCTGAAACCTTGAGTGACAAAACGGCGGCATCCTCAATAGCCCCCGGGATGAGGGCAGCGATGCCCCTATTGTTTTTATTCTCAATTCTGCTGCCCTGGAAGACAACTGTTCCAGCGTTTGCCTGGGATCGCCTTTTTTTCAAAAGAAGGTTCAGCGCCAATGCGGCCAGGAGCCCGGATACCCAGTGAACAGCCAGCAGGATGAAGCCGATCCGTATGCTCCTGAACAGGCCGGCGCCCACGGTGCCAATAATGAACAGCGGGCTGCAGTTATTGGCGATGGCAATTACCCTTGAAGCCTGGCTAGAGTCCAGGAACCCTTCATCCAGCATATCCCTGGCAAGCTTAGCGCCAGTAGGATAGCCGCTGAGATACCCAAGGACAATAGCGGGCAGCACATAACAGGGAAGGCCTGTAAGACCCTGAATAAGACGCCTCAGGTGCCTGGGGCAGGAAAAGCTCTTCAAAAAGGGCACGGTAAGGCGCGACAGGACAAAGAATGGGAAGAGTGAGGGTATCACCACGTCCAGGCACAGATAAATGGCATCCCTTGCCGCTTCCGAAGTTTCCTTCGCATAGAGGGCCAGCATAAGCGCCAATGCCGGGAAAATATAAACAACACATTTTCTGTACAGGCTGCCGTGATCCTTCATGTCCGCTCTGATAAACAGGATTCGGTAATAGATATTCGGGGAGGGGCGCAAAGTTGCAATGAAAAATCGGAGAAGGTATAATAATTATAACATGTGGCGCATTGAAAAATGCCTGAGAGAGTATCATGGTTCTTTCCAGGATGGCGCCATCCGGGGGGATCGGAATGAACGGAGGTACCCGTATGAACGAAAATGAACTCAGCCTGGATACTTCGCAGGATGTTGGCGAGATCAAGATATCACCCGATGTCATTACGGTTATCGCTCATACGGTGGCAAGTGAAGTAGAGGGTGTGTCAAGCATGAGTTCCGGTATAGCGGATAATATATCCTCAGTACTGGGACGCAGGACATCATCCAAGGGCGTCAAGGTGGATATTACCGACAAGGGAGTAGTCATAGACTTCTATATCGTGGTGGATTACGGAGCCAGAATTCCGGATGTGGCCTGGAAGATCCAGGAACGTGTCAAGTCCGCGGTAGAAGGCATGTCAGGCATGCATGTCAGTGCCATAAACATACATGTGCAGGGCGTCAGCTTTGATAAGAGCGCGAAAGAGGCTCAAAAGACCGATGCTTCCGCGAAGCAGGATTGAGGTGCTGAATGTTCGGTTATGTTGAGCCTGACAAGCCCGAATTGAAGATCCGTGATTTCGAGCTTTTCCGGGGCTATTACTGCGGTGTTTGCAAGAGCATGGGCAAAAGGTACGGCCAGGTGTCCAGGTTGTCTTTAAACTACGACCTGGCATTTCTTGCTGTCCTGCTGGATTCCATAAGTGGTGAAATGCCCGATGGAAAGATTGAACGCTGCATCGTCCATCCCATCAGAAAACGCTGTGTCATCAGGCACAATCGATTTATTGACTATGCGGCAGACATGAACATAGTTTTAACGTATTATAATTTAAGGGATAAATGGACTGATGAGAAAAACCTGTTGGGAGCTTTCGGCTCCGCGGCTTTCAGTGGCGCCTTTAAAAAAGCCGCAAAGCGGTACGGCGAAAAAACCGAAAGGATAAAAAGCCTTCTGGGTGAGCTGGACAGGCTGGAGAAAGAAAAATGCCCTTCCCTTGATGAAGCGGCCGAACCCTTTGCCAATATCATGCGCGAGGTTTTCCAGTGCCCATATGTGGAAAGTGAAGACAGGCGCAAGGTGCTGGGCTGGTTGGGTTACAATATCGGAAAATGGATTTACATACTGGACGCGTGGGATGATCTGGAAAAGGACATCAAGTCCCGAAGCTATAACCCTATCGTGACGCAGTTTCAATACGATGGCGGAGACCTTGATGAATTCAGGGCAAAAATTAAGGAAAGACTGGACTTTAGCCTGACTTACTCTTTAAGCGAGTGTGAAAAAGCCTACGCGCTCCTGGGAGCGGTGAAGAACACAGGAATTCTTGATAACATTATATATTCGGGTTTTATTGTGAAGACTGACAAGGTTTTACAGGGGAGATGCAAGAAGCATGAGAAAGAATCCGTATAAGGTTCTGGGGGTCAAAGAGGGAGCCAGTTATGACGAGATAAAAAGGTCATACAGGGAACTGGTAAAGAAATACCATCCCGACAGGTACCGCAACAATCCTCTCGCTGATCTTGCCGATGAAAAGATGCGGGAGATCAACGAGGCTTACGAATATCTCATGAAGAACGCGGGGGGAGCTTACCAGTATCAGAGCGAATCATATGGCCATGAAAGCAGCAATGCTTCCCGGGGCGGATCCTACCGGGCCCAGCATCAAAGCCAGCAGAGCGGCCATTATCAGGCCCGGCAGGAGTACGCGGACGAGTCTGAATTGGAAAGACAGGTCCGGGCTCATATAAACAGCGGCAATCTCAACGAGGCGCAACGGATCCTGGACAGGATGCGTGTCCGCAATGCAAACTGGTATTACCTCCAGGGGCTGGTTTTCTTAAGAAGGGGCTGGTATGACAGGGGTTATACCAACATACAAAGGGCAGTGAACATGGACCCCACCAATTACGAGTACAGGAACGCGCTGAACAGCCTTAACAACCAATACTACGGTTACAGACAGAATCCATACCATCATGGCATGTACCGGAGAGATAACGACATGTGCCAGATATGCGGAGCCTTGTGGTTTGCCGACTGCTGCTGCGAGTGCATGGGCGGGGACTTGATAAGATGCTGCTAAAGGCCATTGTTAGTTAAACTGATCATTATCATTCGGAGGAATGGAGTTGTCGGCTGAACGCGCATCAGGGAACACAAGGAAGCTGGCATTGACGGGGATTCTGTCGGCCATTGTCATAATCGCGCTGGTTCTTGAGTCCATAGCGCCGACAGGGCGACTGGGGTTTTATGTTCTAGCCGCGTTCGTGCTGTCGGTGATTAACCTTGAATGCGGCATACAGTTTGGCTGGGCTGGTTATGTTGTAACCAGCCTGGCGGGCTTTGTAGCCGTTCCCGAAAAGCTCAGCGTCGTACCCTATATCGCTTTTTTCGGCATCTACACCCTGCTCAAATACCACATAGAAGGCCTTCGCAAGGTATGGCTCGAGATCCTTCTAAAGCTCTGCGCGTTCAACCTTTTTCTCTGGCCGGCCTGGAGCCTGGCCAAAACATTCCTTCCTGAAACACTTACAAGGGGATGGGGAGTTCCGGCCGCGGGGGCGGTTCTCCAGGTCCTGTTCCTGCTTTACGACTGGATTTTTACCTTGTGGATTGGCTTTTATACTGAGAAAATAGCGCCCAGGATAAAAAGGCGATAGCCGGTATTCTTGCCTGGCCTGAAATTTAATCAGGAACGGCAATGCCGGCCGCTTTTGCGGGTAGGATTGCATGACAGATCTGAAAGCGCGGTCTTTGCGGGAATAAAGGAGATGCTTATGGATAAAAGGGCGCTTAAATTGCTTGAATATGACAAGATCATAAAGATGCTGAGCGAAAGGACAGCCTCCGGGTTAGGCCGTTCCCTTTCCGAAGCGCTGATCCCATCGGCGGATCCGCGGGAAGTGGAATACAGGCTAATGGAAACCAACCATGCCGCCGCATACCTGTGGAGGAAGGGCGAGGCGCCATTCGGAGGGGTCCATGATATCAGACCTTCCATAAAGCGCGTGGAGATCGGCGCCGTGCTCGGGATACCCGAGCTCTTAAAGATAGGCGACATGCTCAGGTGCTGCCGTATCTTAAAGCAGTACCTTACCAATGATGTGCCCTCCGACTGGGAAGGCAACCTTGCGCTGGAGATGGGAAGAATGATCGCGCCTTCCCGGGAAGTGGAGGATGCGATTTCACGGGCAATCGTAAGCGAAGATGAGATTTCGGATCATGCCAGCCCGTCCCTTGCGTCCATCCGGAGAAGCATAAGGCAGAAGCAGGACAGCATCAAGGACAAGCTTAACGCCATAATCAGGTCGGCGGATTACCGGAAGTTCATGCAGGATGCCGTTGTGACCATGCGCGGCGACCGGTATGTCATCCCTGTCAGGCAGGAATACAAGTCAATGGTTCCCGGCCTGATCCATGATATGTCCGCCAGCGGGGCAACTGTGTTCATAGAGCCCCTGTCGGTTGTTGAAACCAATAACGAGATCAAGTCGCTGGTTATCAGGGAGCAGCAGGAGATCGAAAGAATTCTGATGGAGCTTACCGGAATGGTAGCCAGGATTGCGGACTTACTGAAAACCAACGTGGAGATCGTATCCAGGCTGGATTTCATGTTCGCCAAGGCGAAGCTCTCAAGGGATCTCAGCTGCGTATGCCCCAGGATATCCTCTTCAAGGGTAATAAAGATCCTGCAAGGGAGGCACCCGCTCCTTGACAGGAAGACCGTTGTGCCCATAGATATCGAACTGGGGCACAGGTTTACCACCCTTGTGATCACCGGTCCGAATACCGGCGGGAAAACCGTAACACTGAAAACGGTCGGTTTGTTTGTGCTGATGCTCCAGGCCGGGCTGCATCTGCCCGTCAAGGAAGGCAGCGAATTCGGAATATTTGGAAATGTGTTTGCCGACATAGGTGATGAACAGAGCATAGAGCAGTCCCTGAGCACCTTCTCGTCCCACATGAAGAATATTGTCAAGATTCTTGCCGAGGCCGATGAATCAAGCCTTGTCCTGTTCGATGAACTGGGCGCAGGAACCGACCCCACCGAGGGGGCGGCACTGGCCATATCCATCCTGGACGGCCTGACCGGAAGGGGGATCCGTACCATCGCCACCACCCACTACAGCGAGCTTAAGATCTATGCCATGAAGAACCCGGGGGTGGAAAACGCCTGCTGTGAGTTTGATGTGGAGACCTTAAGGCCCACCTACAGGCTGCTGGTGGGCGTTCCTGGAAAGAGCAACGCGTTTGCCATATCAGAAAGGCTGGGCCTTAAAAGGGATGTAATTGACAGGGCAAAGGAGTTTATGTCCCAGGACAGCATCCGCTTTGAGGACGTGCTGTCTGATATAGAGAGAAGCAGGGCCCAGGCCGAGCGTGAAAAGGAAGAGGCCGAAGCCTTAAGGCGAAGAATCGAGGAGATCAGGCGCGAGGCGGAAAAAGAACAGCAGAAGATAAACAGGGAGCGGGACCGCATAATCGCCAATGCCAGGGAGGAGGCCCGGGCGATCATCAACGAGGCCAGGTATGAGGCGGAGGAAGTCCTGGAACGCCTAAAAACTCTGGAAAAAGAAGGGTTTGGGCCAAACAGCACGAAAGAGCTCATGGAGGCCAGGGCCGGTGTGCGAAAGCTCGACAATCTGGAATCGTCCTATATGGATGGAATTGGTACCAGGGCCAGCCATGCCGAGCCGCCCAAGGACCTGAAGCCCGGTGAGACCGTGATGCTGCTAAGTCTCAATCAGAAGGCGACCGTACTGGAAGAACCTGACGGGGATGGGCAAGTGCTGGTTCAAGCGGGTATAATGAAGGTCAATGTCCATGTGACACAGCTGTCCCGGGTGGACGAACAGCAAAAAGCCCTTGTAAAGATGCAGAGGGTCGGTACGGCCGGCGTCAAGGCGTCACCCATCGGGCTGGAACTCGACCTGAGAGGCCTTAATGTCGAGGAAGCCCTGGACAGGGTGGACAAATATATCGATGATGCAGTAATCGCCGGGCTCCACGAGGTTACGCTGATCCACGGCAAGGGCACCGGCACGCTGAGAAAGGCAATCGCCGGGCTTCTTCGCAAACACGGTCAGGTTGAGTCATTCAGGTCCGGAAAATACGGCGAGGGAGAAACCGGGGTAACTATTGTGAAGCTTGGCTGATGGGAGCGCCTTGCCCGGTTTCCGCAAAAGCACTCTTTACAACGCGTAATAATAATGTATAATAGGTAGAGCAGGAATGCGGAATTTCCGCATCAAGGCAGTACGGAGGTTTCATTTTTATATGGAATGAACATCTCAATCTTGCAGTATGGAAGGATGGTAGTTTGTCATGACTGTTAAGATTATTCTTCTTGTGCTTTTTATCCTCGTCACGATTGGTGTCGGCATTTACAGCAGAAAAAGGATTCATGGAGTCAATGATTTCTTTCTGGGAAGCAGAAGGATGGGAGCGTGGATAACCGCGTTTGCCTATGGTACCTCCTATTTTTCGGCCGTGGTGTTTGTTGGCTACGCCGGGAAGTTTGGATGGAGCTATGGTTTATCGGCTACCTGGATCGGTATCGGGAATGCCATCATCGGCTGCCTTCTCCCATGGATCATCATGGCCAAAAAGACACGGGTCATGACCCATAAGCTGAACGCTTCCACCATGCCGGAGTTTTTCGCGGCCAGGTATGACAGCGTGAGCATGAAGGTGGTCAGCGCTGTTGTGATCTTTGTGTTCCTGGTGCCCTATACCGCCTCTATTTACAAAGGCTTGGGCTACATGTTCGAGAGTGCCTTCGGGCTTCCTATGAACACTATAATACTTATAATGACCGCCGTCACCGGCTTGTATCTCATTCTTGGAGGGTATGTTGCCACCGCCCTCAACGATCTGATCCAGGGGGTCATCATGATCGGCGGGTCCATTATGATGGTGGTGTACATACTGACCCATCCCAATGTGGGCGGGCTGACCCAGAGTATCACCAAGCTTTCCTCCATCGACAGCGGCCTGGCCAAAGCCTTTGGCCCTGCGCCCCTGAGCCTGGCAGCTGTGGTTCTGCTCACCAGCCTCGGTACCTGGGGTCTTCCGCAGATGCTCCATAAGTTTTATACCGTAAAGGACGAAAAAGCCATAAAGCGGGGGACCGTAATCTCCACGCTTTTCTCGCTGATCATCGGTGGCAGCGCATACTTTACAGGGGCTTTCGGGCGGGTTATGCTTGATAACCAGATGCCTGGCAACAACGTGGATATGATCGTTCCGGTAATGCTTGAAAATGCGCTGCCCGATGTGTTGTTGGGAATTATAATCGTACTGATGCTGTCGGCGTCCATGTCCACATTGTCATCGCTGGTCCTGGTCTCAAGCTCAGTGATTTCCATAGACCTAGTAAAGGGATTTATAAAGCCGAACATTGAAGAAAAGAAGAATGTGCTGCTGATGCGCTTCTTCTGCTTTATCTTCGTGGTTCTGTCATACTTTATGGCCATCTGGCAGAATCCCACCGTTGTCGCGCTTATGGCGCTGTCCTGGGGTGTGATTTCGGGAATGTTCATCGCGCCCTACCTGTACGGCCTCTTGTGGAAGGGGACAACGCGAATCGGCGCCTGGTCCGGGTTCTTCACCGGCTTTGCGGCGATGGCTATCGGCCTTGCAATCGAGCTTCCGAAAGTCGGCTTCGACATGAGCAAGGTGTTCGTACCTGGCCTGGGTGCTATAGCCATGCTGGCATCCCTCGTAGTGGTGCCCGTTGTCAGCCTTGTGACGAAGAAATACAGCAAGGCGCATATAAGCAAGGTGTTCGATACAGAAAGAACTGCCGCTTGAATAAAGATCATAATGTACTAAAGGGGATTTGCCTGGCCCCCCTATCAGGCAAATCCCCTGTTGTTTTTTGTATGCTTTCCTTGTATCATCATGCGACTCACTTGTTGGCTTTATTATGAAGGCACAGATGTCATTGATAGTTGCGAAGCGGTACGTCATTGCAAGAAGGCCCGGCCTTTGCGCCGTTGCGTCTTTCATTTAATATACTTTTCAAGCACTTCATTATAGATCTCAAGCAGAAAATACAAGGGCTCCCCGTCATAATAGCGATCCATGTCCAGTTCGTCCAGCGTATCGATTTTACCTTTCGCTTTTATCTCGTCGGAGGGTATTTCATATATCCCCTGGTAGTCGCAGACTGCATAATAGACTCGCGTTTGCTCTTGGTATCTCAGGAATAAAAGATATTCATTCCCCTTAACGGCGGGTTTCACTAAAGAAGGCGTGACAAGCTGTTTTTTACCATCCGGATATGTCCATATGTAGTACGCTTCCGCAAAAACCAGCCTGTCGCCATAGTGCCGGCTGGTTTAGAGGCAGGAAAATAGATAATCTGTGAAACACGTGCTGTATATTCGGTACTGTACCGGTAGTAGCGGGTTTATAAATTGCCGCGCTTACGTAATTTCCAGATCCGTAATAGTATTCAACAGCAAATAAATGAGATGTAAATATAAACATCATAATGAGAAGTAATATTATAAATTTTCTCAACTGGTCATCAACATCCTGTTGCAATAAAAAATATTATTTGGCATAAATAGCATATCCCGTCCTTCCCACATCCATATTGGACATTGCAGCAACAATACTGCTATAATATTTAATATTGTAAAAACAATATGATGCTGTCCATGCGGGGAGCGGTTATGCTGCCCGTGCCTGGGAAGACACGTGAGGAGAAGGATAATGAAAAAGCTTATGCTTGGCAATGAAGCTATTGCCAGAGGAGTATATGAAGCCGGAGCAACTGTGGCAACGGCATATCCCGGGACCCCCAGCACCGAGATAACCGAGTACATAGCAAAGTATGACGAAATCTATTCTGAGTGGGCCCCAAATGAGAAGGTTGCCCTTGAGGTAGCCATCGGCGCTTCTGTGGGCGGAGCGCGGTCCACATGCGCCATGAAGCATGTGGGGTTGAATGTGGCGGCAGATCCGCTGTTTACCGCAGCCTATACCGGTGTGAACGGCGGACTGGTGATCTTTGTGGCAGACGACCCTGGCATGCACAGCTCACAGAACGAGCAGGACACTCGCCTCATCGCACGGGCTGCGAAGGTGCCGGTCCTGGAGCCTTCGGACAGCCAGGAGTGTAAGGATTTTACCAAGGAAGCCTTTAGGATCAGCGAAGAGTATGATACTCCAGTCATTGTAAGGCTCACCACCCGGGTTGCCCATTCACAGGGGCTGGTTGAACTGGGCGAGCGGGATAGCATTCCCCTGAAGCCCTATGTAAAGGACCCGGGCAAGTATGTCATGATGCCGGCCATGGCAAGAAAGCGCCATGTCGCGGTAGAGGAAAGGCTTGCAAGGCTTTCGGAGTTCTCGGACGCCACAACCCTCAACCGCATTGAATGGGGAGATAAAAAGATTGGTGTAATCTCCAGCGGAATAGCTTACCAGTACGCAAGGGAGGCATTCGGCAACGCGTCCTTCCTTAAGCTGGGAATGGTTTACCCGCTGCCGGAGAAACTGGTCAGGGAGTTTGCCGCGCAGGTGGAAACCCTGTATGTCATTGAAGAACTGGAGCCCTTTATTGAAAACAATTGCCTGAGAATGGGCATTGAAGTTAAGGGTAAGGCCTTGCTGCCTGTGATAGGCGAATACAGCGCCAGCCTGATCCGCGAGCGGGTTCTGGGTCAGAAGCAGGAAAAGCCCAATAGCATAGATGAAGAGATACCTGTCCGCCCGCCGGTCATGTGCGCGGGGTGCCCCCACCGCGGTATCTTTTATGTGCTTAAAAAACTGAAACTGACAGTGACTGGGGACATAGGGTGCTATACCTTAGGCGCTCTTTCGCCCCTTGAATCGTTGGATACCTGCGTTTGCATGGGGGCAAGCATAGGTATGGCCCACGGTATGGAAAAGGCCAGGGGGCAGGATGCCGCCCGGAAGACCGTTGCGGTTATAGGGGATTCCACCTTCATCCATTCCGGCATAACCGGCCTGATCGATATTGTCTACAATAAGGGAACCTCGACGGTTATAATACTGGACAACTCCACCACCGGCATGACAGGGCACCAGGATAATCCGGCCACCGGGTTAACCATCAAGGGCGAGCCCACCCGCCAGGTGGATCTTGTGAAGCTATGCCAGGCGGTGGGTGTGGACAGGGTGCGGGTCTGCGATCCATTCGACCTTGCGGAAGCAGAAAGGGTCATAAAGGAAGAAACCGCGGCTGATGAGCCCTCTGTGATCATTTTCCAAAGACCATGCGCCTTGCTTAAACATGTTAAGCTCAGCGGGGTATTGAGGATCAACACCGATAAATGTACCAGGTGCAGGATATGCATGCGCCTGGGCTGTCCAGCCGTTGTGGACAGGGGTACCCATATTGAAGTGGACCCCGCCCTTTGCGTGGGCTGCGACCTCTGTACAAAAGTATGCCGTTTTAATGCGTTTGAAAGGCTTGGTGGGGGAAAATGCGTAGTACATCGATCATGATAGTTGGAGTAGGCGGGCAGGGAACCCTCCTGACCAGCAGGATTCTTGGCAATGTGGGCATCAGCACCGGTACTGATGTGAAGGTGTCGGAAGTCCACGGGATGTCCCAGCGGGGCGGCAGCGTGGTAACCTATGTCAAGATGGGGGAAAAGGTTCACTCGCCTGTTATAGAGAAAGGTGAAGCCGATATCCTGCTTTGCTTTGAGGAGTTGGAAGCCCTGCGCTGGATTGATTACGCGAAAAAGGACGCGTCCATCATAATCAACACCCAAAGAATTGATCCCATGCCGGTTATAACAGGGAAGGCGAAGTACCCGGAGAATATCATTGAGAGAATAAAGGCCGAGTATAAGAACGTGGTGGCTGTTCCCGCCCTTGAGCTGGCCAGAGCCGCCGGCAGCATCAAGGCTGTTAATGTCGTTATGATAGGCGTCCTGGCCAAAAAGACAGGCATTCCGAAGGAAAAGTGGATTGATTCCATACGGAAAACGGTAAAGCCCCAGTTTGTCGATATGAATATTGAGGCCTTCAGGAGCGGGTATAACCTGTAAGAAAAATGCGGGCATGAAGCCCGCTTCTTTATTGAAAAGAAAGGCTAAGATGGTGTAAGATAAGCGTATACAGCCGGCTCTTTCTTTTTTCAATGACCTTTTAAGTTCTTTGAACGCGGAGTAATTCAATAAAGGAGCAATGCCTTATGTTTAACCAGAAGATAGTTGCGAGCTTGGGTAAATCGTCCATGATCCGGGCCATGTTTGAGGCTGGCGCCAAGCTCAAGGCCGAATACGGCGAGGAAAACGTCTTTGATTTCAGCCTGGGTAACCCCGACATAGAACCTCCCATCCAGGTGCAGGAGTCCATAAAAAAGTATGTAAACAGCCAGATCCCGGGACTTCACCATTATATGAACAATGCCGGATACCAGGACGTCCGGGCGAAGGTTGCCGAACACCTTCAGAAAAAGAGCGGGGTGCCGCTTACCCATGATAATATCCTCATGGTGTGCGGAGCGGCGGCCGGCATGAATGTCGCCCTCAAGGCCCTTCTCAACCCGGGCGAGGAGGTAATCGTGCTGTCGCCATTCTTTGTGGAATACCTGTCCTATATAGACAATGCCGGCGGAAAGCCGGTTATCGTAAAGACCAGGAAGGATACCTTCCAAATCGATGTGGAAGCTCTTGAAAGCAGCATTACCCCGAAGACGAAAGGCCTCATCATGAATTCCCCCAACAACCCTACAGGTGTGGTTTACTGCAGGGAATCCCTTGAAAGGTTAAGAAGAGTAATTGAGGAGAAGGAAAAAGAATTCGGCACAAGCATATTCATACTTTCGGACGAACCCTATGTGAGCATTGTATATGATGGAATTGAACTACCCAATATGCTTTCAATCTTCAAAAACTGCATAGTGATAAACTCCTTCAGCAAATCCCATGCCCTTCCCGGTGAGAGAATAGGGTATGTGGCCGTAAGCAGCCGCATTGATGACGTAAACACCCTCATGGCCGCCATGATAACCCTGAACAGGACCCTGGGGTTCGTCAACGCGCCCGCCCTTTTCCAGAGGGTTGTGGCCGACAACCTGGACGTGGCTGTCGATACTGCGTTCTACCAGGAAAAGAGGGATATCCTGTATAACCATATCACCTCGGTTGGCTTTGAGTGCGTAAAGCCTTCAGGGGCATTCTACCTGTTCATGAAATCGCCCATCGAGGACGACGTGGCGTTCTGCGCAGCGGCACAGAAATACAACCTGCTCATAGTTCCCGGATCAGGATTCGGCTGCCCCGGGTATGTGCGCATAGCCTACTGCTATGACACGGCCATGATAATAAGAAGCCTGCCGGCCTTTACAAAACTGGCCAGGGAATTCGGGCTTTGCTGAGCGCATTAACATAGGGACACTTCATGCTGCTTATATTGGGCAGGGCCTTGCCAGGAGGAAGACAAGACCCTGCCTGTTATTATGTGGCAAGATACGTCCCGCTGTTTCGCAATAATATCCTTGCGGCTTCTTAAGAAGGCGAAGATGGCGCATGATCTTCTCCATCAGTTACCCACCCCCTCGTAAACCCTTCCTTCCTGTTTTTTATCCTCTTAAAGACCTTTGTAAGTGACTTCGTTTTAATTACTGCCATTCGCCTCCCGTTCTTATTCGCGCTATGAATCCGGTGACTGTCCGTACCCCGGTACTATTCCGGAAAAGTATCTTCAGAGATCCGGATGGTCATGCCTTCCATATGCCTCTTGCTCATAATCCTGCGCTTTTTGCGGTTTTCCTTTGAGTCCAGGACTATGGACATATCGTAGTCATCGGGGTACAGGTCCTTGCCGTCTATAAAAGGGCGCAGCCTTTTCCTGCTGATGAGAAACCGTTTCTTCATGATCAGCACGCCCACCTCGCCCCGTGCGTTTTCGGGTTCGCATACGATACCCGTCCGGTTCATGCTGCTGACAAACACGCAGTCTCCGACCTTGAAGGGGGATTCTATCCGTTGCTTTTCAGCCTTCTTACGGCCTTCCCGGCGCTGTTCGGCCTTCCGGGCGCTTTTTTCGCCGTATTCGATCATGTCGGCATTTACAAGGGCGGGGCAGAAAGCTTCCCGGCCGGAATCGCGGTCCACGCCCTGTTCAGGCTGCCTCACGGGGACCTGGTAAACCTTCTTCTCCTTATAGGTGATCTCATGGGCCCGGGAAATGATTTCCGGGTCCATACCGAGCCTGAGGGAGATGAGGAAGGCGTTGCTTTCTCCCGGGATGCCAATGTTCAAAGTATAAAGCGGCATCAGAGTGTCGGGATCAAACAGCATGCACCCGTTCTCAAAGCCCGGGGTCCGGCCGGCAAAATCCTTGATCTCGCTGTAGTGGGTGGTAGCAAGTATTATGCTGTCCTTTCGCTTCAGTTCTTCCATGACAGCTATTGCAAGCCCCATGCCTTCCGCCGGATCTGTTCCTGTCCCGAGTTCGTCGATGATCACCAGTGTGTCTGGGCCAGCGCAGCGGATGATGCTGATGATATTTCGGATATGTGCAGAAAAGGTGCTCAAAGACTGGGTGATGCTCTGGCCATCCCCTATGTCCGCAAGGATATCCCGGAAAACCGGCAGGCTTGTTCCGGCATCGGCAGGCACATGGAGCCCGGACTGGGCCATGAGGCAGAAGAGCCCCACAGTCTTCAGGACAACGGTTTTGCCTCCCGTGTTGGGACCTGTAATTATCAGGGCCTGGTAATCCTCGCCGATTTGGAAATCAAGCGGAACGGCATGATCACCGATGAGGGGGTGCCGGCCTTTTATGATCACTATGCGCCTGTCTTCGTTGATCTCCGGGCAGACGGCCTTCATGGTGTTGGACAGCTTTGCCTTGGCAAACAGGAAATCGTAATAGGCCATGGTCTGGACATTTATCATGATCTCCCTTCTGTATCCCTCCGCCATTCCGGTAAGCCAGGAGAGCAGCCTGAATACCTCCTTCTCCTCTTCAATCCTTAGAAGGTTCAGTTCATTTTTCAAAATCCGTATAGCCTCGGGCTCAATAAACACGGTGGAACCGCTGGACGAGGTGTCTACCACCGTGCCCTCAATTGAGCGCTTGTGCTCGCGTTTGACCGGTATGACATAGCTTCCGCCGCGGATGCTTACCACCTGGTCCTGCAGTTTGTCCTGCCAGGCTGGTGATCGCAGGATGCTTTCCAGCTTGCTTGCAATTCTTGCCTCTACGAGGGCTATCCTTTTTCTTATGCGTGCCAGCTCAGGGGAAGCCCTGTCATCAACCCTGCCATCCCGGATACAGCGGTCGATCTCGGAAGCCAGGTCTTCCAGCGTAAACATGGAAGCGGCATATGAGGCCACATGGGGCGCCAGTTCGGTGCGGCTTTTCATGTAGCTTATAATGCGGCCTGCTCCAACCAGTACATTTCGTATAATGGCCAGATCCTCGGGCTGCAAGGCCGTCACCTTGCCCAGCTTTTCAATAACCTTGCCTATCCCGTTGAGGTTGCTCAACGGGACTGATGCCCCTTTATCCAGGAGCGCCCTGCTTTGGCTTGTTTCCATCAGCCAGTTCCTGATGATGACGGCATCGGTTTCGGGCTTAAGCGCCCTGACCAGGTTGCGTCCCATCTCCGAAACCGTGAATTCTGCCAACATATCAATAATCGTCAGGTATTCAAGTATTTCGAGCGCAGTCTGGTTCATGGTTGATAACCTCCAATAATTCTTTTTCTGCTATGAAACTTGAAAAGGTATAAACTTCTTCAATGCTCCACATAAAACCACTCCTTTTTGTTTGAATTTCCGGGAATTCTTAAGCCAACAAAAAAGGCCGCGCACCGTCAAAGAAACGGGCGCAGCCAAAAGAACTGCCTGAACGAACGCCGGTCCAGTATCCAAAAAGGGGATGAAAAAACCGTTCCTGTTAAGTCAGAACGGCAAAGTACCTTTATGGAAGCCGTTGATCCTTGACTTAAGAATTGATATGAAGCATAGCAATAACAGGGCCATACGACCCGGACGCCAGGCTTCAACTCTTTTCAATTGCATTAAGCCAAGTAACTAACCGACATTCAAACACCTTTTAATGTGCATGGCACAAATTACAAATCTATAATAAAGCGGGGAATTATACTTTGTCAAGGCCTGAACCTTTTAATTTCATTACAGGCAGCGAAATCAGATTGCCGCGTAATAGAGATTCCGCGCTCGCAATGATATACACAGTGGACGGCAGACTGTACGAAAATATAGAATCAAAATGTTTGCAGGAATCCCGTAAAGCCCGGCCGCTGTGCTGCACGGCTGCGAAACATCAACCACTCGAATGAGGGTCGGCTGAACTCGCTTCGCTCAAACAGCAGCCGCCCTTTTCTCAT
>JAAYFY010000041.1 GCA_012728015.1 Clostridiaceae bacterium
GGGTGGACTTCACCGAAGAGGATATGTCCCTTTTGGGAGAGAAAGGTTTACCCTATACCATAGAGCCTTATTCCATCGTGGAAGGCTGGGTCCCTTTCAGGGTGAGGGATGGAAGGGACGGATACGGGATTGCCTTCTTCACAAGCCATGGAGGGTTTTCACTGGGGTATCTTCAGACCTATCCGATTTTCGAGAAATGAGAAGAGAAAAGCGGGATGTTCCACATGTTACATCCCGCTTTCAGTAGTTCTTTATGATATCTCCATGATTTGGCCGGGGGCTATGTCAAAAAGCCTTCCATCCATTTCAAGCCAGAGCGTTCTTGCAGTGGGGTTCTTTGCCCGGGTGCATTCAACGCTGAACTGGAGCCTGTTATAGTCATGGATATAATCGTAGATTTCGATATTTGTCGCGTACCAGATATCATCCCTGCCGCCCGTGTATTTGGCGAATTCCTCTATTACATGCCAGTTGTCGTTGGCTTCAAACTCATAACTGTGACCCCACAGGTAAAATAGCCAGGGATCGCGGGTGGCCTCTTCCTCTGAAAACTTCCGCGCCAGATTCATAAGCTCTAGAGAATCATGATGGCAGGTGGGCGCAAGGTGTAGCCAGTCTGCGGGTATTTTAAAGCTGTTGGTGGATTCCACCGTCCTTGCGTAGACTATACCGCAGGACTTGAGTATTCCAACCAGGCTGTCGCTGTAGGTGCCGTATGGATAGGCCATCCCGCGGACAATGGTACCAAACTGCCTCTCCAGGTTCTCCCTGTCTTTTATAATCTCCCTTGCAGCCATGGCCGGCGGCAGCTTGTCAAGATAGGGGTGGGTCAAAGAGTGGCAGGCAACCTCATGCCCGGAGCCTTGGAAAGTCTTGAGAACCTGTTTTTCGGTCATCCTTCTATGTATTTGCCCGCAGGGAAAAACCGTGCCTTCAGGAGCATAGAGTCCGCTGTTGAGGTTGAAAGTGCCCTTGAGCCCGTACCGGTCCAGGATCTCAACCAGGCGCATGTCCTGCTCCACGCCGTCATCGTAGCTCAATGTGAGGGCCTTGGCCCGGCCCCGGGGAAACCTGAGATAAATTTTTGCCACGCATCATACCCCCTTCATGCCAACTCAGTTATATCAATACGGTTTTCCCTGTGTCAAGCCAGGGGAATGCGCGATACTATGATCCGGTTAAGACGGGCAGACGCAGGTTCTGAAGTATCCACAAGAAAATTCTTGACCGGAAGAAACACGACTGATATTCTAATACAACAGAGGGTGATTTTTCCATGGACGAATTCAGGAAACCTTTTGAATACCAGGAGGAGAAGCGGGGTCTGCTGACCCTTTTCATCATAATGATCACCGTTATAGACGGTTCGGTCTCCGCGTCGCTTACTCTTCAGGTTTACGGCATATTAAAGGCTGTTCCCGCGGCGGGTATCAGCTTTATCGCAGCGGGGGCGATTTTCCTTATGTACATCCTCTATACCGCCATATACTGCTACAGGCTGAAAGAGGGCGCGGCGAAGGCGGCGAAGGTTTACCTTGTTGTCCGGGCGCTGTATACCGCATTGTGCATAATGGCGGTGTATATGCACAGCATCGGTGGTAAAACCCTAATAGGGAACGGCCCTCGGCAGTTCAGGAGCACCGAGGAACTTACAACAATGGTATTGATCTATCCGATGATCTATACCATTGCCTTCAGCGCCATTTGGTTTGTGTATTTCTCAAGATCCAGAAGGTTCAGAAAGGACGCGTTGGGGGCAAAAGAGGCCTGACGCGGCAAAATACTCATAAAGCAATAACAGGCCGTTTCATTGCGGGGCGCATGGGAAATCATACCTATGCGCTCTCATTATTTTGACTTCATGATCTATTGTGTTCCGTACATATGTTCGGTATAATAAGTATGCCCCGAAAAGTCATGGAAAGAATACATGCTATAGCGCACACAGCAGGAAAGGAATCAATGATGAGGAACAGTATCATAGTAAGAGGTGCCTGCGAGCATAACCTTAAAAATATTGACGTTGAGATACCCAGAGACAAGCTTGTTGTAATTACAGGCATCAGCGGTTCGGGCAAATCCACCCTTGCCTTCGACACCATCTACGCGGAAGGCCAGAGGCGATACATGGAGTCCCTTTCGTCCTATGCCCGGCAGTTCCTGGGGCTCATGGAGAAGCCCGACGTGGAATCCATAGAAGGCCTTTCCCCGGCAATATCCATAGATCAGAAGACAACCTCCAGGAATCCCCGCTCCACCGTGGGGACCGTTACCGAGATCTACGACTATTTAAGGCTGATGTTTGCCAGGATAGGGGTTCCTCATTGTCCTCAGTGCGGCAGGGCGATCTCCCAGCAGACCGTGGACCAGATGGTGGATGCGGTAATGACTCTGCAGGAAGGGTCGCGCATCCAGGTCCTGGCCCCTGTTGTACGGGGAAGGAAGGGAGAGTATACCAAGCTCATCCAGGATGCCAGGAAAAATGGGTATATCCGCATCCGTATTGACGGAGAGGTTATGGAGATAGACGATGAGATCCGCCTGGATAAAAACAGGAAGCACACCATTGAAATAGTGGTGGACAGGCTCATAATCCGCGAAGGTCTCCAAAAACGGCTGACCGACTCGATAGAAAGCGCGCTGAACCTGGCAGGCGGCCTTCTGGTTATAGATGTAATGGGAAAGGAAGAATTGCTGTTCAGCCAGAATTATGCCTGCCCTGATTGCGGCATAAGCATTGGGGAGCTTACGCCGCGGATGTTTTCCTTCAATAACCCCTACGGCGCATGTCCCGATTGCGACGGGCTGGGCATGATGCTAAGGATAGATCCCGACCTGGTGATCCCCGACAAGGCTAAATCCTTTGCGGAGGGTGCCGTTGTAAGCGGCGGCTTTAATTTCGCCGATGAGGATTCCTACGGAAGGATGTACCTGGACGCCATGGCAAAACATTATGGCTTTAGTGTTAATACGCCTGTGAAGGACCTGCCGGACGAGATCCTGCGCAAGGTCCTCTACGGCACCAACGGGGAGAAGATACGGATCGAGTACGACAGGGGATATGGCAAAGAGAGCTACATGAGCACCTTCGAGGGGATCATCAACAGCATGGAGAGGCGTTACCGGGAAACCAGGTCCAGCGGGATGAAGGAATACTACGAATCATTCATGAGCCAGATCCACTGTCCGGCATGCCAGGGGAAGCGGCTGAAAAAAGAAAGCCTGGCCGTCACTGTGGGGGGAAAGAATATCCATGAGATCACCCTCATGTCGATCCAGGAGTGTATGGATTTCTTCCGGCAACTGGAGCTGGGAGCCAGGGATACCGCGATAGCCGGGCAGATCCTCAAAGAGATCCGCACACGGCTGAAGTTCCTGATGGATGTGGGCCTGGATTACCTGACCCTTGCCCGTTCTGCGGGAACCCTCTCCGGCGGGGAAGCACAGCGCATCAGGCTGGCAACCCAGATAGGTTCCGGGCTTATGGGGGTCCTGTATATACTTGACGAGCCCAGCATCGGGCTCCACCAGCGCGATAACCAGCGGCTTCTCGCAACCCTGAAGCGCCTGCGGGACCTGGGGAACACGCTTTTGGTGGTGGAGCACGATGAAGAAACCATGTATGCGGCCGATCATATTATCGATATGGGTCCCGGCGCAGGGGAGCTTGGCGGGAGAATCATCGCCCAGGGAACCGTTGAGGAAATCAAGAAGAACCCCGACTCCATCACGGGGAGGTACCTGAGCGGCGCAGTCCAAATAGAGGTGCCCCGGAAAAGAAGGAGTTACAACGGGAAGATCTTAAGGATCCTTGGAGCAAGGGAAAATAACCTCAAGGACGTGGACGTGGATATTCCCCTTGGGGTCTTTACCTGTGTGACGGGCGTATCCGGTTCGGGCAAGAGTTCGCTTATCAGCGAAATCCTATACAAGAAGCTGGCCAGCAGTCTGAACCGCGCAAAGACAAAAGCCGGGCAGCATCGAGATATACTAGGCCTTAACCATCTGGACAAGGTGGTGAATATCGACCAGTCCCCCATCGGGCGGACTCCGCGTTCCAATCCGGCCACCTATACCGGGGTCTTTGACTTTATCCGCGCACTTTTTGCCGAAACTGTGGATGCCAAGATGAAAGGATATAAGCCCGGACGCTTCAGCTTCAATGTAAGGGGCGGCAGATGCGAGGCCTGTGCCGGCGATGGTATCATCAAGATTGAAATGCATTTTCTCCCCGATGTATATGTTCCCTGTGAGGTGTGCAAGGGCAAGCGCTACAACCGTGAAACGCTGGACGTGAAATACAAGGGAAAAAGTATAGCCGATGTCCTGGACATGACGGTGGACGAAGCCCTAAAGCTCTTTGAGAATATACCCAGGATCCATAAGAAATTAAAGACCCTGCATGAGGTAGGGCTCGGTTATATACGCCTGGGGCAGCCCGCCACCACCCTCTCAGGCGGTGAGGCCCAACGCGTCAAGCTGGCCACCGAACTGTCCAGGAAAGCCACCGGCAGGACCATGTATATCCTCGACGAACCCACCACCGGCCTCCATATGGCTGATGTCCACAGGCTCATACAGGTCCTGCAGCGGCTGGTGGACACGGGCAACACGGTGGTGGTCATTGAGCATAACCTGGATGTTATCAA
>JAAYFY010000042.1 GCA_012728015.1 Clostridiaceae bacterium
ACGATTTCGACAGGGTGGAGGCCCTGATGGAAAAGACTATAACAGTATTGGTCAAGGACCTGCATAAACGGCTGTAAAACTTAAAAGACAACTGGCCGGACCTGGTAAAGGCTATTATGGGTTACATAATAGCCTGTCTTTGGAAGAAAAAATGAACGAATGTTTATTAATGTTTAGTATTGGGAGATAGTTATGGACAGACTTGCTGATGTCATTGTAAAGAGAAGAAAACCCATATTCCTGGTTTTTATTCTGCTTGCGGTCCTGTGTGCCTGCTTTATCCCCGAGGTCCAGGTAAATTACAACCTGGCCAAGTACCTGCCTGCTGATTTGAGAACAAGCCAGGCTATGGATATCATGGAAAGGGAGTTTTCCCTTACCGGTTCAGCCCGCGTAATGGTTGAGGATGTATCCATCACCGAATCCGCCGAAATCAAAAAGCGCCTGGAACAGGTGGCAGGCGTCAAATCGGTGATATGGCTTGATGATGTGGCGGATATCTGTCAGCCGCTGGATTACCTTGACAAAAAGACGGTTGAAAGCTATTACAAGGATGGCGCAGCCCTATTCATGGTTGAATTTGCCGAGGACGACTACAGCCTCAACACCGGAAATGCCATAGCCGAGATCCAGGCCATTTTGGGCGACAGGGGCGCGGTGGGGGGATCGGCGGTGACCACCAAGTACATGCGGGAGAGCACCATCAGGGAGATTGTTTCAGCTGCCATCATCGCGGCTCCTGTAATATTCATCATACTGCTTCTGACCTCGGTTTCATGGTTTGAACCTGTGATATATATCTTGGTCATGGGTATTTCGGTGGTCATCAACATGGGAACCAACGTGGTGTTCACCAGCATATCCTTTATCACCCAGGCCAGTTCCGCCCTCCTCCAGTTTGCAATAACCATGGATTATGCCATCTTCCTGCTCCATCGCTTCCGTGAGGAGAAGGAGCGCGGCATGGATGCCGAACAGGCAATGAAAAAGGCCATTAAAACTTCTTTCTCGTCTATCGGGGCAAGCTGCCTTACAACGGTTGCGGGTTTTGTGGCCCTGATGTTCATGCGCTATACCATCGGCCTGGATATGGGAATGGTCCTGGTAAAAGGGGTTCTTTTAAGCCTTCTGACAGTGATTTTCCTGCTGCCCGGTGTTACCATCTTTACCGACAGGCTGCTGGAGCGAACCAGGCATAAATCCTTCCTGCCGTCACTCTCAAGGTTCGGGAAAGTAGTGGTGCGTTTCGGCGCAGTGGTGATGGTTTTCCTTGCCATGGTTATTGTGCCAGCATACCTTGCCCAGTCGGCAAATTCATTCCTCTATGGTGAGAACTCCATGCTTTCGGTCGAGGATTCGGATTTCGGGAAGGAGCTTGAAAGAATAAATGAGAGATTTGGAAACTACAATCCGCTCGTCCTGCTCGTGCCTGCAGGCAGCATCCCCATCGAGGCCAGGCTGGCTGATGAACTGATGGAAAAGGATTATGTCACTTCGGTTCAGACCGCCGTTACCCTGGCCGATCCGGCCATTCCCAGGGAAATCCTGCCTGATGAAGTGCGTAAGAATTTTACCTCAGACAACTATACCCGCATGATAATCAACCTTAACCTGCCTGAGGAAAGCGCGGCTACCATCCAGGCGGTGGAGGAGATCGGCAATATGGCCGGGCAGCTATATGGAGATGGCTATTATATGCTGGGCCCGTCAAGCAGCGTATCCGATATCAAGCAGGTGGTGGACGGGGACTTCTCAACGGTAAGCTGGATTTCCATAGGCATGGTTGGCCTGATCATCCTGCTGACATTCAGGTCATTGACCATTCCCGTACTGCTGGTCCTGGTTATCGAGGCCTCTATATGGATCAATATGGCGGTGCCATATTTTATGGATGAAACCCTGTCCTTCATCGGTTATCTTGTGGTGAATGCCATACAGCTGGGAGCCACTGTTGACTACGCCATTCTGCTTACCAGCAGGTACATGGAAATCCGGAAGGCACTCAGCAAGAAGGAATCGGCTATAAAGGCGCTGACAGACTCGGGATGGTCGGTCATCACGTCGGCCATGATACTGTTTGTCGCCTGTATGGGCGTTGGAATAGCTTCTTCCATAAGGGCGGTTTCGGAGATGATTCTCCTGCTGGGAAGGGGCGCGGCCATCAGCTGCGTGCTGGTGCTCGTGCTGCTTCCACAGCTGCTGATTGTTTTTGACGGAGTCATAGGAAAAACAACCCTTAAGGCAAGAAACAGGGATTAGTCTGTTATAAAGGAGGAACAGTCCCCATGAGATTAAGGACAAAAACTATTATCGCGGCAACG
>JAAYFY010000043.1 GCA_012728015.1 Clostridiaceae bacterium
AGAAGAGCAGTCAATTCCTGATGGTAATTTTCCTACTACAGTCTCAACACCGGAAAAGCCGTAGCCGAGATCCAGGCCATTTTAGGCGACAGGGGCGCGGTCGGAGGATCGGCAGTAACCACCAAGTACATGCGGGAGAGTACCATAAGGGAGATCGTTTCGGCTGCCATCATCGCGGCGCCTGTTATACTCATCATATTGCTTCTGACCTCGGTTTCATGGTTTGAACCATTGCTATATATCATGGTCATGGGTATTTCGGTGATCATCAATATGGGAACCAACGTGGTGTTCCCCAGCATATCCTTTATCACCCAGGCCAGTTCAGCCCTTCTCCAGTTTGCAATAACCATGGATTACGCCATCTTTCTGCTCCATCGATTCCGTGAGGAGAAGGAGAACGGCATGGATGCCGAACTGGCCATGAAAATGGCTATAAAAAGCTCCTTCTCGTCCATCGGGGCAAGCTGTCTTACAACGGTTGCGGGTTTTGTGGCCCTGATGTTCATGCGCTACACGATCGGCCTGGATATGGGTGTAGTCCTGGTAAAAGGGATTCTCCTGAGCCTCATCACAGTGGTTTTCCTGCTGCCCGGTGTTACCCTCTTTACCGACAGGCTGCTGGAGCGGACCAGGCATAAATCCTTCCTGCCGTCACTCGCAAAGCTTGGAAAAGGTGTAGTGCGTTTCGGGGCAGTGGTTATCATTCTTCTTGCCATGGTTATTGTGCCTGCATACCTCGCCCAGTCGGCCAATGCATTCCTTTATGGCGAGAACTCAATGCTTTCCATCGAGGATTCCGATTTTGGGAAGGAACTTGAAAGAATAAATGAGAAGTTTGGAAATTACAATCCGCTTGTCCTGCTCGTGCCGGGCGGGAGCATCCCGGACGAGGTCAGGCTGGCTGATGAACTGATGGAAAAGGATTATGTCACATCGGTTCAGACTGTTGTTACCCTGGCCGATCCGGCCATCCCCAGGGAGATCCTGCCTGATGACGTGCGCAGGAGCTTTTTGTCGGACAATTATACCCGAATGATCATAAACCTTGACCTGCTGGAGGAAAGCGAACCCACCCTCCAGGCAGTGGATGAGATAAGCCAGATGGCCCGACAGCTCTATGGCGATGGTTATTACATGCTGGGCCAGTCAAGCAGTGTATCCGATATCAAGCAGGTAGTGGACGGGGACTTCTCAACGGTAAGCTGGATTTCCATAGCCATGGTTGGACTGATCATACTTTTCACTTTCCGGTCATTGTCCCTCCCTGTGCTGCTGGTACTGGTTATCGAGGCATCCATATGGATCAATATGGCGGTGCCATATTTCATGGATGAAACCCTGTCATTCATCGGGTACCTGGTGGTGAACGCCATACAACTGGGAGCCACTGTTGACTATGCCATCCTGCTGACCAACCGGTATATGGAAAACCGGAAGACCCTCAGCAAGAAGGAATCTGCCGTAAAAGCGCTGACAGACTCGGGATGGTCCGTCATCACATCGGCCCTGATACTGTTTGTCGCCTGTATGGGCGTTGGAATAGCTTCTTCCATCAGGGCAGTTTCGGAAATGATTCTTCTGCTGGGAAGGGGCGCGGCAATAAGCTGCGTGCTTGTGCTCGTGCTGCTTCCTCAACTGCTGATTATTTTTGACGGTGTTATACGGAAAACAACCCTCAAATCGAGAGAAAGGGATAAGTCTGATATAAAGGAGGAACAGTCCCCATGAGATTAAGGACAAAAACTATTATCGCGGCAACGGTCATGGTGGTTTTCGCGCTGATGGCCGCCCTGACAGCAGCGGGGCTTATGGCCGGAGGCGCCATACCCGCCGGAGTATCGGGCTCGTTCGGAAATACTGCGGTGGACCCGGGAGATGGGAGCCGGCCTGTTATAAAAGATGAAACGGTGTATGCCCTTTTGAATGATGACGGGTCGCTTCGCTCGGCCTACGTTGTCAACCACATCAAGGTGCCGGAGGATGGCACATATGTTGACTTTGGGAATTATGAAAAGGTTGAGAGCCTGAGCGAGGATATCCTGCCACGGATAGAGGGCGACAGGATAATCTGGGAGCTTAAGGAGTCCTACGGGGATTTCTATTACCAGGGGGGACTGGTCGGAGCCCATCTGCCATGGATCTTCAAGATCGAATATTACCTTGACCAAAACAGGGTGGAGGCTCAGGATCTGGCCGGTAAGAGCGGGAAAGTGGAGATTGATCTGTCGGTAACCCCCAACGAATCTGCGCCCTCATATTTCAGGGAGAGATTTGCCATGCAGATACAGGTTCCTGTAAACCTTAACCGGGCAGCCATTATTTCCGCTGATGGCGCCACCCAGGTTATAGCCGGCAGCACCAATACCCTGGCATATACCATTCTTCCGGGATCATCAGGGAGTTACCGGCTGGTCCTGGACGCCAGGGACTTTGAAATGGACAGCATCAATATCGGCATATCTGCTGTCGATTATAGCAGTGTCCTGTCTTCCGGGGACCTGGCTGATGGATTCAGGAAACTGAGCCAGGGCATGGAAGACTGGGTTGAAGGGGCAAAGGCATTTAAGAGCGGTCTTGTGGATTTGTCAGACGGTGTGGGCCAACTGTCCTCAGGTTTGAAGGATATATCCGCGGGGAGCAGGGAACTGCATAGTGGCTTGGAAAGATATTCACAAGGCTTCCGACAGTTTGACGATTCCCTGGATCGAGTTTCCCTCGGCTCAGGGAGCATCATGGTCGGGCTTTCGGAGCTCTCGGCGGGCGGCGGGTCCATCCTTTCCGGTTACCAGCGGCTGGCGCAGGGTATTCAGGTCCAGCTGCCGGGGGAGGCCGAGAAGGAACAGCTTCGCATGCTGGCTCAATACGCGGCAATCCCGGACAGCCCATACTACCAGGCAGGGAACATGGCCAAGTCCCTGCTCGAGCAGATAGCCGGGCTTGAACAGATCTACCAGAATCTTTCCGCCCTCAACGACGCCCTTTCCCAGTATACCCAGGGTGTGGCGGAACTGTCGGAGGAATACAAGGGGTTTGACCAGGGCATTTCGGCCCTTGCCCAGGCATCGGGAGAACTTCAGCAGGGCATCTCAATCCTGGCGGACGGAGGGAAACAGCTATCTGAAGGGTTATCTGCCCTTGATTCGGGAATGGCCGAGTTGAACGGGAACGTGAAAGAGCTTCCCGGCCATGCCCAGGAACTGGTCGACGGCGGATTGGCCATAAAGGAAGGGACGGATGCCGCCAATGACGCTGTTTCAGAAATGATTGGCCATGATGACAAGGATGAAAAGGTCGTATCCTTTGTCGCCCCCGAAAAGGGCATGGCAAGTTCTGTCCAGTTTGTTATCAGGACCCCTGGCATCAAAATGCCTGAAAAGGAAAAGGAAGTACCTGTGAATAACACCGTGAAGAAAAGCATCTGGCAGAAGTTCATAGACTTGTTCAGCTGAAACCCTTGAGTTATCACTGGGGACCTAAACGGAACAAGTGGAGCGCGGCTATTATAACAATACAGAAGAATGAGCCTGGATGTTAGAAGTTGAACGCTATTATCCCGACTGGTATTGAAAAAGGCATAAAACTGGGTATATATCTGTTAGCAGTCCACATTCATTATAGAAAGAGACGCATTGGCTCCCCGGAGCCTCTGCATCTCTTTTCTTTTTACCGCTGCCAAACCGCTTACCAAACCGTCCGGCTATTTGCATCCATCCCCGGAGGGAGGGCATTTTCCTCTTCCCATGCATATGGCGCTTCATGCGGCAGCTTCCCCACGGCTGTGGGATGGACATCCGCATTAAAAAGCATTCTTTTTTGGAAAACTCTTGACGGAGACAACCAGTGGGTCTATAATGATAATAACATTATGATATTATCAATCTGATAATAACAGGGAAGGGAATAAATGACTATGAGCTATGACAAGGTTCGTGACAGGATGGGGCTTACCGAGGAGGAATTCCTGGCGCGGTATGACCCGGGAAAATATGAAAGACCGTCAGTGACAGTAGACATGCTCATCTTCACGGTAACCAATGTTGAGAGCGACAATTACAGGAAGCTTCCTGAGAAAGCGCTGAAGCTGCTGATGATCAAGCGGGCGGAGCATCCCTGCATCGGGCAGTGGGCCCTTCCGGGCGGATTCGTGAAGATGGACGAGAGCCTGGAAGAGGCAGCGTACCGCGAGCTTAAGGAGGAGACCGGTATTGACAACGTGTACCTTGAGCAGCTGTATACCTGGGGCGATCCGGACAGGGATCCCAGGACCCGGGTGATAAGCACCTCCTACCTTTCGCTGGCCGACAGCTCAGGCCTGAACATCCAGGCAAGCGACGATGCTGACGATGCATGCTGGTTCACGGTAACCTACAGGGTTTTCAGTGAACAGAAGACCATGGACGGCGAGGACAGGACTATTGAGCGATTCAGCAGGCTTACGCTCCGGCATGAGAACCAAAGCCTTTCAGCAATACTAAGGCATACCCTGGTAGCCGAAGGAAAGCTGGGCCGGTGGGAGACCACGATTGAAGATCCGGGGGGAATAGCCTTTGACCATGCCCGGATCATCGCCTATGGCATAGAACGGCTCAGGAACAAGGTTGAGTATACCGATATCGCCTTCAGCCTTATGCCGAAGTATTTTACGCTGACCGATATGCAGCAGGTGTACGAGGTAATACTGGATAAGGAACTCCTCAAGGCCAACTTCAGAAGAAAGATAGCCAGCAGGGTCAAGGAGACCAACCGTTACAGAACGGCCGCCGGCCACAGGCCGTCCAAGCTCTACACCTATTATCCTGAATTCTGATTATGCCAAGAGGCAGGGAAAGGGGAAAGATGATATGAAGACCATTGACAGGGAAAGATTTCTTGAGGAAAGCATGAATATTCTGGGACAAATTCACAACCAGCTCAGCAGCCTGCCGGCTCTGAAAATCACTGAACTGGAGCCGGAATGCACGGCGCTTGTGGTTGTTGATATGATTAACGGTTTTGTCCGTGAAGGCTCGCTGAAAAGCGAATATGCTGAAAAACTAATACCAGAGATTTCCAAGTTGATGAAGCTGTGCAGCGCCAGGGGGATCCCCATCATCGCCTTTGCGGATACCCATACCCAGGCATCTCCCGAATTTGACGCCTATCCTGTACACTGTCTTGCGGGTTCTTCCGAGAGCGAGGTGGTGGACGAACTCAAGGCTTCTGCGGAATTTAAGCTGATATCCAAGAACTCAACCAACGGATTTATTGAGCCGGAATTCCAGGATTGGCTTTCAAATAATCCGGGCATTGATGGATTCATCGTTGTCGGGGTTTGCACAGATATTTGTGTCCAGCAGTTTGCGGTAACCCTCAAGACCTGGTTCAACAGGCAGGACAGAAAATCAAGGGTTATCGTGCCCCTGAACGCTGTGGACACATTTGACCTGGGACCGCATAACCGATACCTGATGAATTGTATGGCTTTATATGGTATGCTAGGTAATGGCGTTGAGGTAATTAAAAGAATTGAGGATGACTGAAAGAAAAGAGGCGCAAAAAAATGGACAGGATGATGGATAGTATTAACCTTACCATGCTCACCGATTTCTATGAACTCACCATGGCCAATGGGTACTTCCGGAACGGCCTCGGGGAAAAAACGGCTGTCTTTGATATGTTTTTCAGGAAGGTTCCGGATAAGGGCGGCTTTGCCATTATGGCGGGAGTGGAACAGCTGATCACTTACCTGAAAAACCTTAAGTTCAAAGACGAGGATATTGTCTTTCTCCGGGAGAAAGGTTTCAGCGAAGATTTCCTGGACTATCTGAAAAACTTCAGGTTCCGCTGCGATGTGTGGGTGATACCTGAAGGCACACCCATATTTCCCGGCGAGCCCATAGTCACGGTCAAGGGTCCCGTGATCCAGGCACAGCTCATCGAAACCATGATTCTTCTGACCATCAACCATCAGTCGCTTATCGCCACCAAGGCCAACCGGATTGTGCGTGCCGCAAAAGGACGCGCGGTGATGGAGTTTGGATCAAGAAGGGCTCACGGGTATGACGGTGCCATTTATGGAGCCAGGGCTGCCTATATAGGCGGATGTGTCGGGACTTCCTGCACCATATGCGAGAGGGAATTCAATATCCCTGCCATGGGGACCATGGCCCACAGCTGGGTCCAGATGTTCGACTCCGAGCTGGAGGCCTTCAAGGCCTATGCCAGGGTATATCCCGACAACTGCGTGTTGCTGGTGGATACCTATAATGTCCTTAAGTCCGGTGTTCCCAATGCCATCCGCACATTCAACGAGGTGGTAGTGCCCATGGGCTACCGGCCCAAGGGGATACGCATAGATTCGGGCGACATAACCTACCTGTCAAGGGCAGCCAGAAAGATGCTGGACGAGGCCGGCTTCCCTGATTGCAGAATTATCGCGTCTAACGCATTAGATGAATACATTATACATGATATACTGATCCAGGGGGCAAAGGTGGACCAGTTCGGGGTCGGGGAGCGCCTTATCACATCGCGCTCCGAGCCGGTATTCGGCGGGGTGTACAAACTTGTGGCCATCACCGATGGGGACAGGATCATACCCAGGATCAAGGTCAGCGAAAACGTAGAGAAGATAACAAACCCTGGCTTCAAGCAAGTCTGGCGGCTGTACGACAGAGAAAGCGGAAAAGCGCTGGCAGATGTCCTGACACATCATGACGAGGTCATTGATGATACCGCTCCCTATGAGATATTTGACCCTGACTTCACCTGGAAGCGCAAGACCCTTGTGAACTTCCGGGCAAGGAAACTGTTAACCCCCATATTCATAAATGGCGAGTGCGTATACGAGAGCCCGCCCCTTGATGAGATAAGAGAATACTGTATGGAGCAGGTCGACACCCTGTGGGATGAAGTGAAACGGTTTGAAAACCCACACAAGTATTATGTGGACCTGTCCAAACCTCTTTGGGACACCAAAGACAGGCTCCTTTCCGAGTATTCGGTGGCCAGGTCCCCATCGGGCTGATGCCGGGCGGCACCATCGGGTGCCGCGGAGTTTACCGGCATTCAACCGTTCAGCCTGGTTTATGGTTACGCTTCGGAGGTGGAATCTATGGATCTCAGCTGGAATAACCTGTTGTTTGCCTTTGGCCTGACCCTTATCGCGGGGTTATCCACGGGAATTGGAAGCGCCCTGGCTTTCTTTGCCAAGAAGACCAATACCCGCTTTTTGTCAGTGGCCCTTGGCTTTTCTGCCGGTGTTATGATCTATGTATCCATGACAGAAATCTTTACCAAGGCTAAGGACTCCCTTGTCGGCGCGCTGGGGGTAAAGGCAGGTTCCTGGGCAACCGTGGCGGCCTTCTTTGGCGGGATTCTTGTGATCACAGTTATAGACAAGCTGGTTCCCTCGGTTGAGAACCCCCATGAATGCCGCAAGATCGAAGACCTGGATCCTGAAGCGAGGGCGAAGTGTGAGGGTAAACTGATGAGGCTGGGCATGTTCACCGCCTTGGCCATCGCCATCCATAATTTCCCCGAAGGTCTTGCGACCTTTACCTCAGCAATCAGGGATCCGGCCCTCGGTATAGCCATTACCGTTGCCATTGCCATACACAATATCCCCGAGGGGATAGCGGTATCGGTGCCTGTATACTATGCCACCGGCAGCAGGAAAAAAGCATTTGCCCTTTCATTCCTGTCGGGTTTGTCCGAACCTGTGGGCGCCATCATAGGGTATCTGATCCTGTACCCGTTCTTTAACGATGTGATCTACGGGGTCCTCTTCGCCGCGGTTGCCGGCATCATGGTCTTTATTTCCCTGGACGAGCTTCTGCCCACAGCCCGTGAGTACGGGGAGGCCCACCTTTCCATCTATGGTATGGTGGCAGGAATGATGGTAATGGCAATTAGCCTGCTGTTATTAACATAGTGCATGGGATGTGTCCTGTTATAAACTGACAGTCCGGGAAGCCGCATGGGGAAGACCCATGGCAGGGCTTTCCCGGGCTGTTTTTGCAAAAATTCTTCCAGGATTGTTCCTGACGCAGGAAATACTTGATTAATAGCCGGTAAACGGTGGTATAAATAACTGGTCAAATGTGCAGCTAAGGCTACATCAAGTTCACAGAAAGCGGGTTGACTCACTATGAAACACTTCAAATCCATAACGGGTCTTTTCAGCAGAAAGAAAACCGGTCGTTCAGGCTGGATCTACAGCATCAGGACCAGGCTCATCGGGGCAGTCGCCATCATGATTATTCCGATTTTCTTCCTCGGTCTGTTTTCCTGTAACAGCGCCTTTAAATCCATAAGGCAGACCGCTGAAAACTCTATCGCCGAAACTATTAAACAGTTCGGCAAGTACTTCCGGCTATCCCTGTCGGGCATTGCCTCCAACTGCAACCAGGTCGTCATGAGTGATGCCTTCATACAGCACCTAGTATCAGCGGAAGATGATATCATAAGCTATTCGGAAGTCAATGCTTTGGTCAAGGGCGTAAAGCGGGAGAACGCCTTCATTGACGATATCATCATACTGCTTAAAGGCAAAAGGCCCATATTGGCCTCGGACAGGAAGGTGGACAAGAATGCCCTGGAAAACATAGGAAAAGGCCGGTTGATGGGTCTGGCCCTGGAGAAAGACGGCGTTATGTTCTGGACCGGATCCCTTTATGAACTTGAGGATCAGATAGCGGGTATCCCTCCCTATTCGATGGCCGCGGCAAGGCTTGTTAAGAATCCTTACTCTTCAGAATCCGCGGGCATCATCGTAATCACCGTGAAACCCGAACTGGTATCAGATGCCATAAAGGATATCAGCCTGGGCAGCGGAAGCGAATTGCATCTCATCAGTCCGGAGGGAAGGGATATCGCCTATCGCATGCTGGACGGGGAGAACCACGACCTGGACACATCACTCCCGGAGAACCAGGTGGTCAGCACCAGCCTGTATTCAAGGATTGTTTCAGGTGAGGATGCGGACGGATCCGAAATAACCGAATACAAGGGTGAGGAGCACCTGGCCCTGTACAGCAAAATCGGGGAAACCGGGTATGTTCTGTCTGGGCTTGTCCCAACATCCAATTTCTCGGCTATGGCAGAAAACATCCGTTACCTTACCGTTATAATCACCGTACTGGCGGCGGTGTTTGCAATCACCGTCGGTCTTTTAATGGCTATTGGTATAGGCAAGGCTATCAGGAACATCGTAGAGGCTTCCAACAGGGCTGCCGAAGGGGACCTGACCGTCAGTTACACCGGAGGGAAGAGGGACGAGTTCGGCATCCTGGCAAAGGCGTTCAATCGCATGCTGGAGCATATGAGGAGCATGATAGGGAACATCTCGGAGTCGGCCATGAATGTAAACGAATCAGCCGGAACAATAGCGGTTACATCCAGGGAGGCCGCTTCGGCTGCCCGTGAGTTCGCGAAAGCCGTGGAGGAAATCGCCGCTGGAGCCGCGAACCAGGCTGGTGAGGCGGAACAGTGCAATAAGAAAATGGACGATTTGGGAGAGAGGATCAATGCTGTTTCAGAGTATGCCGGGGAAATAGGCGATTTCACCGCTGAGACAGCCCATCTTACAGCACAGGGTCTGTCAAGGATGAAGAACCTTGAAGAAGCATCAAGGGAAAGCACCGAAATTACGCAGGGAATCATTTCGGATATCCAGACCCTGGATAAAAACTCAATGTCCATAGGCAGCATCATAGAGGTTATAGACAAGATCGCCGACCAGACCAACTTGCTTGCCCTGAACGCGGCCATTGAAGCGGCCAGGGCTGGGGAGGCAGGCAGAGGGTTCGCGGTGGTCGCCGAGGAGATCAGAAGGCTGGCAGAGCAGTCTGTATCGGCAACACGCGAGATATCGAGAATTATCAGGGACAACCGCAGCCAGACCGCCATGGTGGCAAAAAGAGCCCTCTTTGCCAATGATATTTTTGAATCACAGAATAAAGCGGTTGCGGACACATCGGAGGCATTCAGCAGGATATCAGCTTCCATGGAACAGCTTACCGGCAAGGTTGAAAATATCTTGAGCGGTATCGCCGACATGGAGAGCTATAAGGATGAAACCCTGCTGGCCATTCAGAACATAACCTCTGTATCCCAGCAAATCGCCGCCTCAACCCAGGAGATGACAGCATCGTCCCAGGATCAGCTTGTAAGTATTGAGGAGTTATCAAAATACGCACAGCAGCTTGAAGGCATCGCCAGGGCGCTCAGCGATTCCATAAGCAGCTTCAGAGTGGCATGAGCACCGGTCAAACAGTTTGCGGACACGGGCGTGAGATCGGAAAGAAATCAATAAACCCCCGGAACCGGTGTTCCGGGGGTTTATGGTGGGACTTACTGGACTCGAACCAGTGCCCCCTACAATGTGAGTGTAGTGCTCTCCCAGCTGAGCTAAAATCCCGACAAAGCGATTATACAGTACTCCTTTGCAAAAATCAATCAGGCGTTTAAAACTGATAGCGTCAATTTACTGTAGGGAATTTGAGGGTAGATGTATCCTGGAATGGTCCTCTACGGGCACGCCCTTGACAACAAGCATCTCCCATATAGTTCGGCAGCCTGGGCGGCACCGGATAAGCCT
>JAAYFY010000044.1 GCA_012728015.1 Clostridiaceae bacterium
CGGTCGTGGGAGATCACCAAAACCGTTCCCCTAAAGGACAGGAGGTATTCCTCCAGCCATTCCGCTGCCCTTATATCAAGGTGGTTTGTGGGCTCGTCCAGGAGCAGGATGTGCGGATCCATCAGGATTATGCGGGCAAGGTTTACCCTGGTTTTCTCGCCGCCGCTCAGTTCCGAAAACAGCTTATCCTGCATTTCCTGATCGATATCCAGCCCGGTGCATACCCTTTTTATGCGTGTTTCTGTTTCATAGCCTCCCCTGGCCTCAAATTCCGAAAGCAAGGCCCCATACTTTCCCATAACCGACGCGCCGGGGTTCGCCGCCAGCTCTGCCTGCAGCGCGTCTATGCTCTTCTTCATCTCCCTCAGGTCCATGAAGGCCGAGTCTAATACCCGGTACACCGTGGCGTCATCCGGATACTGGGGTATCTGATCCAGGACGCCTATCCTCAGTCCTTTTGCGATCTGTATTTCACCCTTGTCATAAGGCTCTTCCCCGGAAATCAACCTGAATAAAGTCGTCTTTCCCGCGCCATTCCTCCCGATAAGTCCTGTCTTGCTCCCTTCATGGATTTCCAGGGAAACACCGCGCAGGACATGCTGTGTCCCATAATATTTATGTATATCCTGTAGTTTACCTCCCCCTGCTGTATCCTTTGCAGAGCCTCATGCATCCTGAACCGATGATATGGCCTCTTCCATCATGTTCAGGGTGTTCTTTACAACCTTGTAAAACCCGTAATCCCCAAGCTCCCCGGACTTTTTCAACCCGCATAAAGGGCAGTCTGCCGGGCAGGCTTTATACTCTTGCTCAATCCATCGCGCCGCCGGGTTTTCAATGCCCAGTACCGTTCCATAGCCCATGATGGCCGTACAGGAGCAAATCCATTCAGGAAGATCCTCTGCCGCCACAGAGCCTTTCTTCATCCTGAGACACAGGGTTTTCCATAACCTGAGCTGTTCTGCCCCGTATTCTGTGTATTTCCTGATGTTCAACGAGTACGCAAGTATCAGAAAACCCGCGGGAATCAGCGCAAAGCACATGGCAACCGAAAAGACAACGGGCATCATAAGGCCAAGGAAAAGCAGCAGAACGCTGTAAAGCAGCCCAAACCTCCGGTATCCGGCAATACCGCTGTCCAGGATATTCCTGCCACCGAAGGATTCTTTCACCCTTTGTACCCATCCCTCATACATAGAATTCAGCTTCGCGGCTTTTTCGTCTGAATCCATGTACCCCTGAAGCTGGATGGGATCAAACTCATGGTCGGAGGCAAGCTGGTAAATCCAGTCGATAAGATATCTTTCAGCCTCATTCAGTTCATCGGCATTTATTCTCTTTACCACTTTGAAGGTAAACCGCAACCTGCTGTCCAGGCTTCTTCTGACCCCCAGGCTTATAAATCCCCTAAGAGCCAATTCCATGAGTTTCCCCAGCATAGCCCTTGGGTCTGCTTTCCGGCCGTTAATAAGCATCCTGACCTCTGCCGGGTCAAGCCTGTCTATACCACGAAAGTCGGCGGGCAGCGGCTTTTTTTTGCCACTACCCAGCTTCCTGCGCGTAAACAGAACAAAATACAGCCCACCAAGGATCAGCAGCAGGGAAAGGATGCTGAAAAGATTCCTTGCCCGTTTCTTCATGCGCTCATAAGAAGCCCTCTGGCCGGCTTTCCTTGCGGCGGCTTCCCTTGCCTTAAGCAGGTGCGACTTATCGCTGGCCATGTATACCATCTCTTCGTCAATGATCCGGTCATAAGCGGGCAGGTCCTCGGCCAGCGGGCAGTCCGAGACCTGGTTTTGCGGAAAGATGATCCGGGTTTCAACATACTCGCCGGGAACGGTATCCGGCACATCATACCGGGCTGTCTGACTATCTGTAAACGACTTGGCGCCAATAATTACGCCGTGAAGCCAGAATTTTACGTCATCTGACCGGGTGAGTTCCGGCAGCTTTATGGCTATACTGATGTTTGAAACCCGGGTTTCCCATAATCCCGGTATATGGACGCGCTGGTATTCGGCAATATCCTGGTAGCGCCTTATGGCGTTTTTCACGTTGTAAAATATGAAAACCGTTCCGGATGACCTGTAGAAAGAACCATAGATCTTCAGCTTCACATAATCCGGCTCGTCTATGACACTGTAGGTCCCTGTAAAGACCTCGGCATCCCATTGCCCCGCCAAAAGCCGTCTGCACTCTATGAGCTCGTCCTTCCGCTGCATGTAGACACGGCTGATCTCTATCTCTTCACCCTCATTTTTCGAAATGGGGATCATGATATTGTTGAACCCGTCGAAAAAGGTGAAATCTATACGCTCCCTGACATCAGCCGATCCGTCGCTGTTGATATTGACCGCCACATCGTACGCCGCGACCAGGTACTCATCATCCGAGGCGGCGAAAGCGTAATAAGCTCCCGAAAGGCTGAGAAAAAGCATTGTTATAATTATTATAGCATTGCTGGCAAATCGGCTTGATTTCACCGGGCAACCCCCTAAACGCATTTATCCGATGGCCCTGCTCCGATCCCTGATTATAGATCTGATTGATTCAAGAAGCGGCCTGTAATCAGCTAATAAAAGGATGGGCCCAACTATGGCGGCCCTGTAGCGGTAATAGGTTTCGCCCACATCCTCGCAGATCAGGGCGTTTATCAGGCTGTAGGCGACTATAAACGCCAATAGCCCCAGCAAATACGGGTTCCTTTCCAATATGGCGTTTATGGTGCCGAATATGGCAATAACCAGGCACAGGTGCCATAAAAGCTGCTCTATCCTGACAGCTGTGATGGCAAACCAGTTTCCGCTTATATCCGAGATCCTGCTGACCTTCGCCAGATAGGGCTGTGTCAGGAAACCGTTTATGGCCTCGGGTATGTTCTTGCTCCTTATTATATTTAGTATCGATCCAATTTCATCGGCGATGTTCTCATCGCCGCCCTTGCTCCTGTCCAGCGGCAGCGCATGGTAGCCATCCATCTGGACTATTATGGTGGTATAGGTCACAACGATGCAGGTGACCAGGATCATGGCCCCGAAAACCAGTGTAATCCTTCTTTTGGTTTTCAGGTAGTAAAAAAACAGGGCCACCAGGATTCCGCCGCCCAGGGTATACAGCATGTAGATCCTAAGCAGGGTACTGATCCAAAGAAAAACGCAGATCAGCACCATGTAAAGGATTGGCCTTATCATGTTGCGGCTGCGTTCCCGCAATGCCTTCAAAGCCAGGTACCAGACCAGGAGTATGATGAAGAAGGTTACTGCTTCCTTCCTGGTATCGGTTGTCCATACCGTCATACTGGGCATGAAGAGGTAAGCCAGGCTGATGATGGCGGACTTCTTCCATGAGAATTTAAGGCCATGGGCAAGCTTGAACAGGATGAAGCTCGACAGCACCGAAATGAAGACATTGACAAAAGAAGCCGCGTAGCGGTTTACACCGAAAGCCGCATACTGCAGCCCCATCAGGACGGTATACCAGGTATACTTGTACTCCAGTCTCCATATTGGGACTCCGGATCTTATCTGATCCGCAACGCTTTTTGCAACTTCGTGGTAGATCAGACCGTCGGTGCCCGACGCCTCGGTCCCGCACTTGTATATATAGAAGACAAGACCATACCTTAAGAGCATGCAGAACGCAACCGCCAGAA
>JAAYFY010000004.1 GCA_012728015.1 Clostridiaceae bacterium
AGTTTGCCTCTGCCCTTGGAGTTTCCTGCAGTTGTCATCATACGTCTTGGAACTGACTGAATGCCCTATAAAGATACTTATACCCTGGTCTGATTGCCAGATCCATCAAATACGCCGATCTTCTGGCGCCGGGCTTTCTATGTCTGTTCAGCACGCTTATAATGCTGGGTATGGTCCGTATCCCCACACCATGTCCCCAATGGTATCCGTTGAGCAGCTGGATGGTATTCTCCCCTTGCCATTCCATGGTTTCCGGGTTCACGTCGGGGTTCTTTACATAGCGGCAGTCCCCGGGCAGGTAATCCGGGAGGTTCTCATAGGAACGCATCCCCAGGTCTTTATCAAGGTATTTCCAGTTCATCAGATAGATGTCAGAAAAGAGTCTGTTGAACAGACCTTCGGGCAGGATTTCGGTCAGCGCCAGGTAGAACACGATGACTATGGCCGTTGAGCACTCGGTTCCATAAAGATGGCTGTTGGCGTAAAAATCCCTTATGGCCATGAATGGGCTGACATCGGACCTTACCAGGAATCCGCCTTCGGGCGTTCTTTTCCAGTAATTCTGGTTGCATCTTGAGTTTTTAAAGACCTCGAAGCCGAACCGGGTTGAGTTAAGCCTCTCCGCGGCCCGGACTATCTTCTCTCTCAGGTCGAGCTCGAACTGGAGCTCCTTAACCGATGAATAGTCATAGGTATGCCCGCTGTTGAACAATGTGTCAAGTACCTGCCTTTTCAGGCTCCCCGGCCTGTATGGCCCGATCCCGGACAAATCCTGAACCCGCGCGCCGCCTATCCGTATCATGAATCCGCCTCTCCTTCGTGTCGAATCATAGTACATGATATGACACGGACAAGCTCCGGGGTTCGCGGAATTCACGGGAACAGCTTCCCCCGACCTTTAAGGCTTCAAAAAGGCGTCGCTGGGCTTAGGCCTGGATATGCAGCGCCTGCTGTCCACCAGGTTCAGCGCCCGGCACCGCGGGCATTGAACCAGGGTTTTATCCCTATAGCGCAGTCCGTCAAGCCAGACATGACCGCACCGGCCGCATTTCACATCTACCGTGAAATTATCCATCAGCCCCAGCGCCGCCATCTTAAGACCAAGGCCTGATGGCCGTGCCTTTATCCGCCCCCGGCATTGAGCCCTCTCAAGGGATAACTGGAATGGCAGCAGCTTCTCCAGGTAAATCCCCCCGGAGTCGGAACACCAATTGCCCTCAGGTGTTTCAACGATGATATGGGCGTCAGAATCGGGAAGGCTTTTCCTGCTGAGAAATTCTTTCGCGGCAACAGCCGACGGCGCCCTGTAAACCTCATATGTACCGGCAGGGCTAATCCTGATCTCACGGCATTCAATGACGTCTTCGGCCCATTTTGAAACGTCAGCCGGTATTTTTTGAGTATCGCTCATACCGATCACCCCTGTGAACTCTTCGATGGTCTTATATATTTGTATGTCCGGGACCGTCGGCGCATTAGTGATAATTTCGCTTGTCAGGCCAAGGTATACTGTGATGGCATTATTTGTATCATAGGTCTGCTAACTGGTATAATAATGGTGAGTAAATAAAACAGTGGCATAGCCATGGAAAGCCGGGGTGTTTTTATGGGTCAAATAATCAAAGCCTATATGGTTCCGCATCCGCCAATCGTCGTTCCTGAAGTGGGAAGAGGGCAGGAAGCTCCCGCAGCCGCCACTGTAAACGCTTTTAGAACCATAGCCGGACAGATCAGGGATCTCGCTCCCGATGTAATCATAATAACCACGCCCCATGGAACGGTTTATGGGGACTACATCCATATCTCTCCCGATCCCGTCCTGGCAGGTGATTTCAGGGCCTTCGACGCATCCGGCGTAAAGCTTTCTTTCCAGAACGACACCAGCCTTCTTAAGAACATCATTGATAAGGCGGAAAAAGCAGGAATCGACGCAGGTACCCTGGGACATACCGAGAAGTTCCTGGACCATGGCGCACTGGTTCCCCTCTATTTCATCACCAAGGAGTATCAGCGTTTCAAGCTGGTCCGAATATCCATTGCCGGTTTGCCTGCCCTTGACCTGTACAGGTTCGGCCGGTGCATCGCCGAGGCAGTCGCCGAATCGGACCTCCGGGCAATATTTGTAGCCAGTGGCGACCTTTCCCACAGGCTGAAGGATGATGGCCCCTATGGTTTTGACCCCCATGGGCCTGAATTCGACCGGATACTGGTGGATGCAGTAAGATCCGCTGATTTTGAAAAACTTCTCAATATGGACGAGAGGTTGTGTTACAGGGCCGGGGAGTGCGGATTGCGGTCATTCATCATGCTGGCCGGGGCCTTAAACGGCCTTGACGTTTCAACAACCGTCCACTCCTACGAGGGACCCTTCGGAGTAGGCTACATGGTGGCGGAGGTCGGTATCGGGCAGCCCAATCCCCACCGCGACCTTATAAGCAGGGAGAAGCGTTCCCTGGCTGAGAAGATGAAGGAGATCAGGGACAACGAGGATCCCTACGTGGCCCTGGCAAGGCAGACCCTGGAAACATATGTCCGCACGGGGAAAACAATATCCAAACCCTACGGGCTTCCCCGCGAGATGGTTGAGAAAAAGGCCGGAGTATTCGTATCGCTTAAAAAATATGGCCAGCTCCGGGGATGCATAGGAACCATAGGCCCCACCTGTCCCTGTATCGCCGATGAGATCATCCAGAATGCCATCAGTGCGGGGACAAAGGACCCCAGGTTCAACCCGATAAAGGAAAATGAGCTTGATGATATAGTTTACAGCGTGGATGTCCTTGGGAAGCCGGAGCCTGTGGACGATATAAGCCAGCTGGATGTGATCCGGTATGGGGTCATCGTAAGCTATGGGTACAAACGCGGGCTGCTTCTCCCCAACCTGGAGGGCGTAGATACCGTAGAGCAGCAGATAGATATTGCCAGGCAGAAGGCGGGCATTGGGAGGGATGAGCCCTATACCCTGGAACGCTTTGAAGTGGTCCGGCATAAATAGCCATCCCGGAACGGCTTAAGGAGGCATATATGGTCGAGGCAAAACAGCATCCCGCCATGTATTATGAAAGGCTTGACCGACAAAGGGTCGGTTGTTTCCTGTGCCCTCACAACTGCAATATTCCCTCAGGGCACACCGGGATCTGCGGTGTGAGGTATAACCATGACGGGACCCTCATCGCGGAAAGCTACGGCAGAATCACTGCCCTGGCCCTTGATCCCATTGAGAAAAAACCACTTTCCCGGTTTCATCCCGGCTCCTATATCCTCTCCGCGGGAAGCTACGGGTGCAATTTAAAATGCAGCTTCTGCCAGAACCATTCCATCTCCATGGAAAGAACACGGGAAGACAGGAAGGACCCCTTCCTCACAGGCAGGCGAAGATGGGTATATATCCCGCCGGAAAACCTGGTGGAAAAAGCCCTGGACCTTGTCAGTGAGGGCAACATAGGAATCGCGTACACCTATAATGAACCCCTGATCTCTTATGAATATGTGTATGACTGCAGCAGGCTTGCCCATGAAAAGGGCTTGAAAAATGCCCTGGTGACCAATGGGTATATCAGCCGGGAGCCATTTTTAGAGCTTCTGCCCTATATCGACGCCATAAACATAGACCTCAAGAGCTTCAGAGATGAGTTTTACACGAAGATATGCGGAGGCTCTCCCCAGTATGTAAAAAACACAATAGAGGCGGCGGCAGAATCCTGTCATGTGGAGGTGACAACGCTCATCATCCCTGGCCTCAACAACAGCCCGGATGAGATGAAGGAGCTTGCCGCCTGGCTGGCATCGATAAACCCTGAAATACCCCTTCACCTTTCGCGCTTCTTCCCGAACTACAGGATGCTGGACAGGCCGCCCACTCCCCCGCAAACAATATATTCCCTGGTCAGCGTCGCCAGGGAATATCTGAAATATGTATATACGGGCAACCTGTAGCCGCATGCGGCGGTTTCAGCCCGGGGAGCTATCCTTCCACGACCTCCAGAAGATCCTTTGATATATCTTCAATGCTGCTTGTCGATGCGGACACCTCTTGCATGGATGCCAGCTGCTGTTCAACAGCGGCTGCGATCTCCTGCAGTTCGGCAAGGTTCTTCCTGTTAAGATCCCTTACCCCTTCAACTATCTCAACAATCTTGCTGCTGTCTGCAGCCGCATTCTTTGTAGCTTGACTGACTTCCGAAATCTTCATGTGCATATCCTTACCAGTCCGGGATAGCAGTTCAAACACGCTGCCGGCTTCATTGATCAGGGACAGGCCATTCCTGACCAGCTCGGAATTGGTATCCATCGCGTTTGCGGCCTTCTCG
>JAAYFY010000045.1 GCA_012728015.1 Clostridiaceae bacterium
AAATATATTTCCATGGATGAACCAAAACCGCCGAAATATAAGTTGACAAAAGAACGTAGCCATCCGGTATTAGGCCCGTACATACCAATGATCAAGCAAATAATAGAAGACGATAAAACAAGGCCTCGCAAGCAGCGTCACACAGGGACTAAAATATTTGAGACACTTAAAAAAGAAGGCTTCTTGGGAGGATACAATACTGTAATGGATTACCTGAGAAAGGAATACCGAAAACAAAGGGAAGCTTTCCTGCCACTGGAGTTCGAACTGGGGGCCTATGCAGAAGTTGACTGGACAGAAGCATACTTTTATCTGAAAGGCAAGGAAACCAAGGCACATTTGTTTGTAATGAAGTTGAGAGGATCAGGCGGATTCTATGTAAGAGCGTATCCTTTCGAGAAACAGGAAGCGTTCTTTGATGGGCATATCAAGTGCTTTGAGTTTATGAACGGTGTACCATATAAGATAGCATATGACAATCTGAAAACGGCAGTGAAGAAGATACTCGAAGGCGGCAACAGAGAAGAGCAGGAGCAATTTATCGCCTTACGTACCCATTATCTTTATGAATCTTCATTCTGCCGGCCAGCAAAGGGGAGCGATAAAGGCGGTGTGGAGAATGCAGGCAAAGAGGCTGTGCGAAGGTTCTTCGTTCCCTACCCTGAGATTGACTCCTTTGAAGAGTTGAATGAATATCTGCACAACGAATGCATAAAGCTTTTGGAAAGCAATCCGAAATGGGAGGCGGAAAGGGCTGCATTGAGGCCATTACCGGCAGTAAGGTTTGATGGCGCAAGGTATATAGAGGCAAAGGTAAACCGCTATTCTATGGTACAGTTTGAAACGAACCGGTATTCTGTCCCCACGATATATGTGGGAGAGAAAGTCACTGTTAAAGCTACGGCAGATGAAGTAAAAATACTATACAAAGGAGCAATGATAGCAAGCCATCCAAGAATATACGGACGATACCAGGAACAGATAAAGCTTGATCATTATCTGGAACTACTGCTGCAAAAATCACGCGCCCTGGGCAACACAAAAGTATATAAACCCAGGATGCTGGCACCCGTTTATGAGCAGTATCGCAGGGGTTTAAATGTCAGAAGTCAGAAGGGTAACAGGGAATTCGTAAAGATACTTATGCTGCACAGGGATTACCCCACGGCATTGGTGACAGAAGCTATTGAAATAGCTATGGCATACAATGTATACAGTTATGACGGTGTATTTAACATATTAGGACAGCTGCTGGTCTCAGGTAGTCCTAAGACGGCTCCTGTCAGCAAAGACAAGCTTCAGGGCATCCCCGAGGTTGTTGTAGTACCTCCTGATCTCAGCAAATACAGCGCTCTCATGTCAGGGGGTGGGCAATAATGCCGGTCAATAAAATGCTTATCGAAACTTACTTGAAGAAGCTAAAAATGCCTCAGGTGGCAAAAACCTATGAATCCCTGGCAAGAGAAGCCGCAGACAATAATCTGGATTATGAAGAATACCTGCTGTGTGTGCTGGAACAGGAGGTACATCAGCGGGAGAATAACCGGATTCAGAGAGGGATCCGTCAAGCAGGCTTTCCTGTTATCAAAACGATTGAAAGCTTTGACTTCCTTGCCATACCTTCTTTGAACAAACCGCGGGTATTGAAACTCAT
>JAAYFY010000046.1 GCA_012728015.1 Clostridiaceae bacterium
ACAGGGAAAAAGAGATCGAGGAATTCGTGCCCAAGGAGTATTGGAGCATTGATTCCAGATTTTCTAAAGAAGACGGCAGCGTATTTTCTTCGCGCTTTTACGGCAAGAATGGCAAGAAGCTTGAAATAAAGTTAAAGGAAGAATCCGATGCCATTACGGCGCTGATGAAGACAGCGTTCTGGACAGTATCGGGCGTTAAAAAAGGCACAAAAAAGAGGTCACCGGCGCCTCCTTTCATCACCAGCACACTGCAGCAGGAGGCCTCACGCAAGCTGGGATTCAGTGCCCAAAAGACAATGATGGTAGCCCAGCAGCTCTACGAGGGTGTGGAGCTGGGAAGTGAAGGATCGGTCGGTTTGATTACATACATGAGAACCGATTCGGTCAGGTTGTCCGATGACGCCATAAAACAGGCGCGGACCTATATACAGGAAAGGTTCGGGAAGGATTACCTTCCGGCAAAGCCAAGGGTTTTTAAGACCAAATCGGCGGCCCAGGATGCCCATGAGGCCATACGACCCACCTATGCGGAGAAGGAGCCGGAATCATTGAAGGGCATGCTGACATCCGATCAGTATAAGCTCTACAAACTGATATGGGAACGGTTTATTGCCTGCCAGATGGAGAACGCCGTCTTTGATACCATTTCGGTTGAAATAGAAGGAACCCAGGAGGGTTCCTTAGCTAAGGACAATAGTCCGGTTCTGAACTTCAGGGCCAGCGGATCAAGGCTTATATTTCCCGGTTTCATGGCGCTCTATGTGGAAGGCAGGGATGATGAAGAAAAAGAAGAATCACAGCAACTGCCGCCCCTCCAGGAGGGTGAGGCTCTCGGTTTGAAGGAGATAAAACCGGAACAGCACTTTACCGAGCCTCCGCCGCGCTACACCGAAGCCACGCTGGTCAAGGCCCTTGAAGAAAAGGGGATAGGCCGGCCCAGCACATATGCCCCTACCATCAGCACCATAATAAGCCGCGGATATGTTGTAAGGAACAAGAAGCAGCTGAAGCCCACAGAACTTGGCAAAATGGTAAACAGGTTAATGGTGGAGAACTTCCCCGGTATAGTCAACGTGAATTTTACCGCCGAAATGGAAAGCAAGCTTGACAGTGTGGAAGAAGGCAAGGTTTCCTGGAAGGAGATATTGCGGGAATTCTATCCTGGCTTTATGAAAACCATCAAAAAGGCCGAACAGGTGATCGAAAAGGTGGAGATGCCTGTTGAGGAGTCCAATGTGGTCTGTGAAAAATGCGGCAGGACCATGGTGATCAGGACAGGAAGATATGGAAAATTCCTGGCATGCCCGGGTTATCCGTCCTGCAGGAATGCAAAACCGATCTTTGAGGATGCAGGCGTAAAGTGCCCCAAGTGCGGCGGAAAGGCCATCATCCTCAGGACAAAGAGGGGCAGGAAATACCTGGGATGCGGGAACTATCCCAAATGCGATTTCCTTTCATGGGACATGCCCTCTGATAAAAAATGCCCCAAATGCGGCACATTCATGACGCAAAAGACCAAAGGCGGCATCATAACCCTTAAATGCGCCAATCCGGAGTGCGATCACTCGGAAGAGCATGTGAAGAATAAAAGCGAGAAGTAAGAGGTCAGGTGTTGGTTTTATGGCTCATGCCTGAAGTCCTTAACCAGGCTCATGGTCCTGTCATATGACTGGTAGGCTTCGTAAAGCACGTCCTCACTGTATTCGTTGTTCTGATAAAAGTCCTTGTATGGAACGGGTATGATCCTGAACCTGAAAACGCCGTTCTCACTATATCGCCAAAGCCAGGTCGGGATATGGGTTACTTCCTTAATGATGGTATTACCGGTTTCAGGGTTCTTCTCAAATACTATCTTAACCAGCATGCTGTCCTCGGCGCGCTCCTTGTGGGTGAGGGGATAGCCCCCGGCACCGCGCCTCTGGTTGGATACGAAATTACCCATGGAATAGATGACATACTTCTGTTCGCCTTCGTGTTCTATCATCTCGCTGGGTTCCACCACATGGGGATGGGAACCCAGGATCACATCGGCTCCCCAACTCACCATATCCATGGCAAGCTGTTTCTGCTCCTCGGTGGGCTGCTGGCGGTATTCTACGCCCCAGTGCATGCAGACTACCGAAACATCCACGTTTTCCTCCATATCGGTCAGCTCGGCTTTGATCCTTTCCCTGTCGATCAGCGCAAGGTGCCTGTATCGCTGTTCTTCGGAAAGCGCCAGTTCGTTCATGTTGCAGCTGTAGGTATAGGCCATGATGCCTATTTTGATGCCATTTACCTCTTTTATAAGGTACCGGGGTTCCTCACCGTCGTATACGCCCAGGACATCAAGACCCCTGCTTTTTATATTGTCACGGGTTTCAAACATGCCGGATAACTTCCTGTCCAGTTGGTGGTTGTTGGAGTTATTGACGATGTCAAAGCCAACAGCCTTAAAGGTGTCGAAAATCTCGGGCGGACAGTTGAACAGGGGATACCCGGTATAATCATTTCTTTTGTTGGTGGCAGCGCTTTCAAAGCTTATGATGGATACATCGCTTTCGGCCAGATACTCCTCAATGGGCGAGAATATACTGTAAAAATCGTAACGGTCCTCTCCGGGGATATATGCCGAATCCTGGAAAAGCTTATGGAGCACGCAGTCGCCTGCCGACATGAGTACGGCAGTCTTCGGCGGCTCGGGAGTGGGCTCAGGGGTTGGTTCGGGAGATGGCAATGGCATGATCTCAGGAGAGACCTGTTTTGATACGGGCGTGTCTTTTGGAAGGTCGGGCCCTGTATTGGATGAAATCATCCCATTCTGGCCGCATGACGGCATAAATAACACAAATATTAGAACAAAAATAACAATGTTATGTTTCATTTGAGGTTTCCTCCTGGCCCGGCCCGGGCGAAAATCTGCATGAGGTATGTCCAAAGCCGCATAGGTAAAATATATTATAGCATAATCATATTGGTCTGGAACTCAAAGAATAACGAGAATACCATGAATAAACCGGAAGTGGTATAAGCCTGCCTGAAATACCATGATAATTTATGGTATGATGGAGAATACCAGGACAGAACAAATTGGCAGGTTGATATAGAGGTGCGGCAGATGAAGGATGGAAAGATAAACGTCATAGGCGCCGGGCTTGCCGGCTGCGAGGCTGCCTGGCAAATCGCGCGGCAGGGAATAAGGGTAAGGCTTTACGAGATGAAACCTGATAAGAAGACACCGGCCCATCACAACGATAGTTTTGCTGAACTGGTCTGCAGCAATTCTTTCAGGTCGGACAGGCTGGAGAACGCGGTTGGCCTTCTAAAGGAAGAGATGAGGCTTCTTAATTCCCTTATCATCGGCTGTGCCGACAAAACAAGGGTGCCTGCCGGCGGGGCGCTTGCCGTGGACAGGCAAGGTTTTTCCCGGATGGTGACCGAAGCCATCCTGCAGCATCCACTAATAGAGGTGATAAACGAAGAGGTTACAAAACTATGTCATGACGACATAACAATAATTGCCACAGGGCCGCTGACCACCGATGCCCTGGCAAATGCCATCTCTGACATGCTGGGCCTGGACAGCCTGTACTTCTTTGACGCTGCCGCGCCTATTATAAGAGCCGATTTCATCAATTACGATATCGTGTTCAGGGCATCCCGCTACCGAAGAGGGGATGACGACTATATAAACTGTCCCATGAACCAGGAGGAGTACCTTGCCTTTTATGAAGCGCTGATAAACGCAGAAACCGCAGAATTGAATGATTTTGAGGATCACAGGATATTCGAGGGCTGCATGCCCATCGAGAGCATGGCGAAAAGAGGGGCTGACACCATGAGGTTTGGGCCGTTGAAACCTGTGGGCCTTATTGATCCCAGGACAGGACGTGAGCCATGGGCGGTTGTACAGCTCAGGCAGGATAACGCCGCGGGATCCCTATACAATATGGTGGGGTTCCAGACTCGGTTGAAGTGGGGGGAGCAGAAACGTATCTTCAGGATGATACCCGGGCTTGAAAACGCCGAATTCGAACGTTATGGAGTAATGCACAGGAACACCTTTATCAACTCGCCTCAGCTTTTGGACGCCGCGTACAGGCTCAGGAAAAGGAAGAACATCTTCTTTGCCGGTCAGATAACCGGGGTGGAAGGCTATGTTGAGTCGGCGTCTTCCGGGCTGATGGCAGGCATCAATGCCGCAAGGCAGCTTTTGGGAGCGGATGATCTTATCTTCCCGGCAAGCACCGCCATCGGGGCCCTGGCCAGGTATATATCCAACCCGGCCAACACCGGCTTTCAGCCAATGAATATCAATTTCGGAATTATGGAACCATTGGATAAACGCATCAGGAATAAAAAGGAGAAGTACGGCAAAATGGCCGAAAGGGCCCTCGGAGTTATCAGGGAAGCAATCAGTCCGCCTCGGCCCGAATGAACATTAATAAACGCCCTCAGACATTTACAGGCGGTTTTATGTATTATTTATATAGCGTTAATGCGTTTTATAAGAGGGATTCTGTCAGCAGGTAGATTATTGGCAGAATATCATAAAAATTATTTACAGAAAGGAGAATGGTATGAAAAAGCTTGGTCTTAAGCTGTTCGTTCCGGCATTGCTTCTTATCATAGGCATCTGGTGCCTGACAGGCTTTTACACACTCAGGTCAGACGGCGGCGAACAGGCAGTCATTATGCGCTTTGGCAGGCACATCCGCACCGAGGATGAAGCAGGCCTGAAATGGCATTTACCATACCCGATCGAGACCGCGGAGATTGTAAAGTGTGATGTGATCAGGAGTCTTGAACTGGGCTACAGGACGCAGCAAACGGGAGGAATAGATCAGCAGCCTGTTTATGCGGCAGTTCAGGAGGAATCCCTGATGATCACGGGTGACGAAAACCTGGTACATACTGAAACCGTTATCCAGTATAGGATTAAGAATGTGGCCGACTACCTCTTCAACGTCCGCCAGGCTCCGGAAGCACTGAAGATGGCAACCGAAGCCTCTGTCAGGCGCGTAGTTGCCAACCATAACCTGGACGATGTCCTAACCGACCAGAAGGATGCCATCCAAACCGAGATACTCAGCGATCTGCAAACCATCTGCGATGAGTACGGCCTGGGAGTAGAGATTATAAAGGTTGCCCTGCAGGATGTCTATGCACCGGAAGAGGTAGCCGATGCCTTCACCGATGTCATAAAGGCGCGTGAGGATATGAACCGCTATATCAATGAAGCGCAGAAGAAGGCCAACGAAATCGTGCCGGCCGCCGAGGCCAAACAGCAGGAGATCCTAAACGAGGCTAACGCATACAAGGAGAAGAGGATAGCCGAAGCCAAGGGAGACGTGGAAAACTTCAGGCAGGTACTGGCAAAATACTCCCTGGGTCCCGAGGTTACCAGGACCAGGATGTACCTGGAAACCATGCGTGAGGTTCTCCCCAAGGCAAAGATATACATCATGAAGGATGGGGGAGAAACACTGAGGCTGTTGCCTCTGGGCCAGGAAGCCGCGGTTTCTGCCGCCTCCGGCCGATACGACAGCACGGAACCGGCAAGCGTGAATAATGACCAGGAGTAAAGGGGGTAGTCGCATGAATCCGTTCCATGATTTCAAACAAGCATATAACGAGCAGAAGAAGCAAAAACACCAGATCCCCGATAAACTTACCGGCTTTCTGAAATCTGTGGGTGTTATCATAGGCGCCGCGATCATCCTTATTCTTATATTAAGGTCTTTTATGTTTACTGTGGGTGAAAGGGAGCAGGTGGTTATAACCCGGTTCGAGGAAATCGTAAGGGTTATTGTGGACGAAGACTCATATGACGCTGTAAGCGCTGAGCTTAAGAGCAATCCGCGGTTTGCAAATGTCAGGATACAGAAGGGCAGGGGGCTGTTCTTCAAGGTACCGCTGATCCAGCAGGTAAAGCGCTTTCCCAACCAGCTTCTTACCTATGACACCCAGACCGAGGAAGTCTTTACGCTGGATAAGAAGACCATCATGCTGGACAACTATGCCCAGTGGCGTATCAGCAATCCCGCCCTGTTCATGGTGAGCATCGGGAATATATCCCAGGCCAACCAGAGGATAGATGAATTCATCTATTCTAAGATGAGGGAGGAGATAGGAAAGATAGACGCCTATACGCTGGTGGCCGACAAGGATTATGTATACGGTATGCTCCAGAATGTTGAGGGTTACCTGAACAGCCAGATGGGATCCATGGGAATCAGGATAATGGATATCAGGATCAAGAGGACCGAATACCCGGATTCCACCAAGCCCAGTATATACGAGCAGATGAGATCCGAAAGGCAGGCTGTTGCCACCCAATACCGGGCCGACGGCCAGAAACGGGCGAGGACCATTACCGCTGAAGCCCAGAGGAAGGCCACCGTCATAGAAGCCCAGGCTTATGAGGAGGCCCAGAAGATCAGGGGCGAGGGGGATGCCGAAGCCCTGCGGATTTACGCCGAGGCTTACAACACCGACCCCGAGTTCTACAGCTTCTGGGAAACATTAAAGACCTACAACAGCGTCATCGACGAAGACACGACCATAATCATTGATTCCGCCTCGCCATTCGCTAAATACCTGTTTGGGGAATAGCATACATACATTCAGCCCACGACGAACTTGCCCTCGGGATATATGGTATGGTCGGTATGCTTTATTCTCGGCGTCAGCGCAAGAGCGAAGGAAATGGGGCCGATTCGTCCTGTAAACATGCACAGGATCACCAGGACTTTGCCAAAACCGCCGAGATTATTGACAACCCCTGTGGTAAGGCCTACGGTTCCGAGGGTCGACACCGAGTCGAAAAAGGCGTTTATCAGGGTGGCGCCGGGTTGCAGGATCTGGACCAGGAAGGTCAACAGGAAGACCAGGACAAGGGCGAGCAAAACGATTGAGAATGCCTTCAGAACCGTACGGTTGGGTATTCTCCTTTTAAACAGTATGGTTTCTTCTTTCCCCCGGATAACGCATACGATGGCCGCCAGCATGATACCGAGGGTATTGATCTTAATGCCTCCAGCGGCCGAACCCGACGCGCCGCCTATGAACATCATAAGGGAGATGAATACCTTGGAGAGTCCGTGGAGCGAGTCGGCGTCAAGGGTTGAAAAACCGGCAGAGCGGGTGTTGACAGATAAAAACAATGATGTGTTGATTTTCTGTCCCAGGGTCATGCCCTCAAGGGCGCGGCCGCTTTCCATAAGGAAAATGAACAATGCGGTTCCAAAAAGAAGGATGGGTGTAAGGATGAGTACAATCCTGGTATGGGCCGTCAGCTTTTTTCTTTTGCGGTAGTCCAGCAGGTCCTTCCAAACCATGAAACCCAGGCCGCCGATAATGACCAGAAATGATATGGTATAGAGGACCAGCGGGCTTCCTGCGAAACCCGCCATACTGGAGAATTCTCCGCCCATAAGGTCAAATCCGGCATTGCAAAAGGCGGAAACAGAATGGAAAATCCCGTAGTAAAAACCGACGGGGCCAAAGCGAGGTACGAAATCAACAGACAGTACCAGGGCTCCTGCCAGTTCAACAATGAATATTATGACCAGCATCTGCCTGATCAGTGGGATAGTATCATGTATGCTGACGGTGTTCAGGGATTCCTGCGCCAGCTTCATATTCTTCAGGCCGGCTTTCCTTCCGGCGATGGAGAGAAAGAAGGTGGCAAATGTTATGAAACCGAGGCCGCCCAGCTGCATGAGGATAAGTATCACGATTTCACCGAAGGCCGACCAGTAGGGAGCCGTGTCATACAGCGCAAACCCGGTGATACAGGTTGCTGATACCGATGTAAAGAGGCTGTCAAGAAACGGCGTGGGGTTTCCTGACTCCGAGGCTGCGGGAAGCATCAGAAGAACGCTGCCAATCAGGCTTGCTGTAAGATATGTGAGAGCGATGATGGCGGGCGGACTGTGATAAACACCCATGCTCACTGCTTTTTTTATTGCGGCACTTATTTTAGCCAAGCTATTCTTTACCATGAAGATCCAGCCCCGTACAGGCCGTTCACCTGCCTGACCAAGAAATTGGAAATAGATCCGTTTTTGAAATTATAACACTACCGATTGAAGTAAACAAATATAAAAAAAATCCACCTGTTGTTTTTTGACTGATAACAGGGGAAATGATATAATGAATCATGCTTTTTTGAGTGCTCACAAACCATTGAAAGGCCGTATCAGTGCCTGACAGAGAGAGCTAAGGTGAGAAACAGTGCAAACAGGCAGAACCGTCCACAAGACCATCGAACCTGACGCAAAGCCGGTTATAAGGAAAAAGAAGAAACCCAGGAAAAAGCGCTATATTTTCCTGAAAACGCTCCTTTTCATCCTTATATGCATGATTATATTCATGATCAACGCCCTCTATGGATACCGCTATATCATGGAGGGTTATCAGCAGGCAGAAATGCCCCTGGCCGAAGGGGAAGGCATTGTCTTTAAGGTGGCTTACGGATCCAGCACGGCAGAAATTGCCGATGCCCTGAAGGAACAGGGCTTTATCAGCAATACATGGCTTTACAGGGTCATCTCCAAGATCATGGGTTTTGACAGTGTATATAAAGCAGGCAGGTACGTCCTGACAGAGGATATGAACTATTATGCCCTGATGCTGGCGCTCACAGGGGAACCGTTGAAGAATCCTACCCAGGATATAATGATCCCTGAAGGAAAGACCATCCTGGAAACTGCCCAGATCCTTTCCGAGCAGGGGTATATCGATAGCGACCATTTCCTGGCGCTGTGCGAGAGAATACCGACCCAATACCTGTTCATGAACGAACTGGCAGTATCCCCCGATCGCAAGTACCCCTTGGAGGGTTACCTCTATCCCGATACTTACAAAATGGACGAGGGATGGACCGAGCAAGAACTCATCGACCGTATGCTGTTACAGTTCGACAAGGTATTTACCTATGAATACTATGAACGGGCCAAGGAACTGGGTATGACCATAGATGAGGTTGTAACGCTGGCGTCCCTCATAGAGATGGAGGCAAAATACCCTGCCGATTTCAAGAAGATCTCCAGTGTCTTCCATAACAGGCTTAAAAAAGATCCGCCCATGATGTTGCAATGCGACGCCACCATACAATACGCCAGGATATACCAGGGCCTGGGAAGGACAACGGCTGTTCTTCACAAGGATCTTGAAATTGAAAGCCCGTACAACACATATAAGCATTTAGGGCTTCCGCCGGGTCCCATATGCTCGCCCAGGGCGGATGCCATCGTGGCGGCGTTGTATCCCGAGGAAACCAATTACTATTACTTCTTCGCCACACCTGATGGCATAAATATATACAACGAAACATTCGAAGGGCATATGAGAGACCAGCAAATATACGGCGTAAGCGGATATGAGTGAGATTGAGGCGGCAAAAAACAGCCGCCTTAAGTCACTGGGCGCCTGTTTTGGCTTTTGTGCCGCGGAAAGGTGAGAAGGGTTTGGAGGACAGGATCAGGTATCCCGAGATCGATGAATTCATAAGGAATACCATGGCCCGGGAAGATGGTGTTCTTAAGGAGATGGAGGAATACGCATGCCTTAACCATATACCCATCATCGCCCCGGAAACAGCTGCCCTGCTTAGAATACTGGTGAAGATACACAAGCCGGCAAGGATCCTGGAGGTGGGTACGGCCATAGGGTATTCTGCCCTGGTCATGGCCGCCGCGTCAGGGGGATGCGCCAGTATTGACACCATTGAAATAGATGAAGAGATGGCAATCCTCGCTGAAAGGAATATCGAAAAGATGGGCTTTAAAAGCCGCATCCGCGTACTGAGGGGCGACGCCCTTGAGGTTCTGCAGTGCCTGACAACGCCCTATGATATGATATTCCTGGACGCCTCCAAGGGCCACTACCCGGAATTTCTGCCCGAGTGCATGAGGCTGGCCAGGGAAGGCGGGATCATCCTTTCGGACAATGTCCTCTACAGGGGACTGGTGGCCAGCAAAGGCCATGTGGAGCATAAGCACAGGACCATTGCCGTAAGGCTGAGAGAATACCTTGAAAGCCTTTGCAAAAATACCTTGCTGGATACGGCCATAATACCCATCGGCGATGGACTGGCGCTGAGTTATAAACGTCGGCAATAACAGTACGGGTATGTCATGGCGAGGAGGCGAAGCCGACGAAGCAATCTCAGGTAGCGAAGAGATTGCCACGCCCAGCGAAGCTGGGCTCGCAATGACATGATAGGAATTCGTTTCACCTCAATTATGGGAGGTTGTGCCTTGGAGAAGAAAGTGGAGCTTCTCGCTCCGGCAGGCGATCTGGAAAAGCTGAAGATGGCAGTATTATACGGGGCCGACGCTGTTTACCTTGCGGGGAAACAATTCGGCCTTCGCACCGCTTCGGGCAATTTTTGCATTGAGGATATGAAGAAAGGCGTTTCCTATGCTCATGAACACGGGAAGAGGGCTTATCTCGCCATGAATATCATCGCCCATAATGACAGCATAGGCCAGGCCGCGTCCTTCCTTGAGGAAGCCGTTGAAACCGGTATTGACGGGGTCATCGTATCCGATCCAGGAATATTCCAGACCATAAGGGAGATTCGGCCTGATATTCCCATCCATATAAGCACCCAGGCCAGCACGGCCAACTACAGGACCGTGGAGTTCTGGCACAGGCTGGGAGCAAAGAGGATTATCATGGCCCGGGAGCTCTCCCTTGAAGAAATCCGGGAGATAAGGAAAAAGGTGCCCGGCGCCGAGTTGGAGATCTTTGTCCACGGCGCCATGTGTATATCATATTCGGGAAGATGCCTCTTAAGTAATTACATGGCCGGCCGTGATGCCAACCAGGGGGACTGTGCCCATCCCTGCAGGTGGAGATATTACCTGATGGAGGAGAAACGCCCCGGGCAATATTACCCAATTGAGGAGGATGCATCCGGAACCTTTGTTTTCAATTCAAAGGACCTCTGTCTGCTGCCGCACCTGCCTGAGCTCATCCAAAGCGGGGTGAACAGCCTTAAGATCGAGGGAAGGGTTAAAAGCTCCTACTACGTGGCAACTGTGGTGAAAGCATACAGGGAAGCCATCGACGCCTGTTATGAAGGCCATAAGTGGGATGCCGGGCCATGGATGGAGGAAGTGGGTAAAGTCAGCAACAGGGATTTCACAACAGGTTTTCTCTTTGGAAAGCCAGGTCCCGGGTCACATAACTACGAAACCTCCTCGTATATCCGCCGCTATGATTTCATAGGCCTTGTCACGGGTTATGATGAGACGAGAAGAAGGCTCATCATAGAGCAGAGGAATCATTTTAAAGCTGGCGAAACAGTGGAGATACTTCCGCCCAAAGGCCCTTTCAGAGAATTGACGCTGCAGGAATTATATGATGAGGAAGGGAACAGAATAGAATCGGCGCCCCATCCGCAGATGAAGGTATTTTTGGGGGGCATACTGCCATTTCCCGTAAACAGCATATTAAGGAGGAGGTCGGCAAAGACGGACGGATAGCCAGGCGCTAAGCGTGTTATAATCCAAACATTAGAAATTTTTAATGTTATCATGAAATAACCTGTGGTATGATAGTAATGTGAATAAAGCTGTTGCGGCAGCAGGATTATAAATCCCAATAACAAACCCATTAAGGAGGTCTTGATTATGTCATTCTTTGACGATGTAAAAAAGTTTGGAAGAAACCTGACTGATAAGGGCAAAGACATTGTAGAAATTACCAAGCTAAATTCCCAGATCAACTCTGAAAAGGAAAACATCAAGGAGTTGTACCGCAAGATAGGCGAACAGGTTTACGAGGATTATAAAAACAGCGGTGAAAGCACCTATGGCGAGTTGTGCGGCCAGATAGCCGAAATCGAGGCCAAGATCAAGGAACTCAGCGACAAGGTTCTTGAGCTTAAAAACGCTTCCAAGTGCCCCAGCTGTGGAACAGAGGTGAACAAGCAGAATGCGTTCTGCCCCAAATGCGGTACAAAGATTGCCCAGGAATAACCGGGAAGACTTAACCTGCGGCCTTTGGCCGCTTTATTTTTTGCTGAGAAATAAGACCCAATTATTTGCTTACCCGGGTGAGATAAGATGCAAGACCGTAAAAAAGAGATGCGCAAAGCCTTGCTTGAGCGAAGAAAACAATTGGACCATAATTCGGTTTTGGAGCTGTCCGGCGCCATCCAGCGAAAGATCCTGGATAGCCGGTTTTTTAAGGAATGCCCCGTCATTATGGCCTATATGCCCATACAAAACGAGGTAAGGACAGGGTTTATCATCAGTGAAGGCCTTGCCATGGGAAAAACAATACTCCTGCCGCGGGTGGCTGATTCGGAAAGGATGGAGGCCGTTCCCGTCGTGAATCCCGATTCGGAACTTATAAAGGGAGCATTGGGCATCATGGAGCCCCATCCATCCATGCCCGCCGCTGATCCCCGGACCATCGACCTTGTAATCCTGCCTGGAATCGCATTCGACAGGAAAGGGCATCGTTTGGGCTTTGGCGCGGGCTATTATGACCGGTTCATAACACATCTGAAAAAGGACTGTATCCTGCTGGCCCCAGCCTATGATTTCCAGGTGCTGGACCAAATCCCCGCCGACGATTTTGATAAGCCGGCGGATTTGATAATTACAGAGAAGCAAATCATTCATGTATCTCAAAAGGGCCGGTTCATATGGTAGAATAGAGTAAAGTCAGCTATAAGGGGTATGAGGGTTGAAAGAATTTGTCCATCTGCATCTCCACAGTGAATACAGCCTTCTGGACGGCGCCTGCAGGATCCCCCAGCTTGTAGAACGGGCTGCGGAGCTGGGGATGAAAAGCCTGGCCATTACCGACCACGGCGTCATGTATGGTGTTATAGACTTTTACAAAGCCTGCAAAAAAGCTGGCATCAAGCCTGTTATAGGCTGTGAGATCTACACGGCCAGAAGGTCCCATAAGGATAAAGACCCGCGTCTTGATGCGGACCAGGGACATCTGATCCTCCTGGCCGAAAACAACAGGGGTTACCGAAATCTCATAAAGCTTGTGTCCTTAGGCTTTACCGATGGTTTCTACTATAAACCGCGCATCGACTATGACCAGCTGGCCGAGCACTCGGAGGGACTGATAGCCTTAAGCTCGTGCTTGGCAGGAGACATTCCCCAGCTTATACTCGATCATCAATATGAAAAAGCAAAAGAGCTTGCCCTGCGCCTTGAGGAGATCATGGGCAAGGGTAGTTTCTTCCTGGAACTTCAGCAAAACGGCCTTCGGGAACAGCAGACCGTAAACGCCCAGCTTGCCAGGATGTCGCAGGAAACGGGAATTCCCCTCGTGGCTACCAATGACGTGCATTATATCAACAGGGAAGACGCGAAAACCCAGGAGATCCTGATGTGCATCCAGACGGGGAAAACCATAGAGGATCCGGACCGCATGAGGTTTGAAACCGATGCCTTTTATCTCAAGTCAGCCGATGAGATGTGGGATCATTTCGCCGCGTTTCCCGAAGCCCTTGAAAACACCGTACGGATAGCCGAGCGTTGCAATGTGGAGATTACCTTCGGGGAACTGCATTTTCCAAGCTTTGATGTACCTGAAGGATATACGTCCTTTGAGTATCTCAAGCACCAGTGCGACCTGGGCTACAGGCGCCGCTACGGCGACAGCGACGAGCATTACAGCCGGCTTGAATACGAGTTGTCGGTGATAAGCCAGATGGGGTACGTGGATTATTTCCTCATTGTATGGGACTTTATCAGATATGCCAGGGACAACGGCATTATGGTGGGGCCCGGGAGGGGATCGGCTGCCGGAAGCCTTGTGGCATACTGCCTGGGGATCACCAATGTGGACCCCATAAAGTACGATCTTATATTTGAACGTTTCCTCAACCCGGAACGCATCAGCATGCCCGATATAGATATCGACTTCTGCTATGAAAGGCGGCAGGAGGTTATCGATTATGTGGTAAGGAAGTACGGCGAGGACAGGGTTGCCCAGATAATCACATTCGGGACCATGGCTGCCCGGGCTGCCGTACGGGATGTGGGAAGAGCCCTGGCCATACCCTACAATGAAGTGGACAAGGTGGCCAAGATGATACCCATGATGCCCGGCAGGCATATAACCATAGAAAACGCAATAGAAACCAACCCCGAACTTAGGAACCTTTACAACCAGGACGGCGTGGTAAAGGAGATGCTGGATATGGCAAAAAGCCTTGAGGGCATGCCCCGCCACGCGTCCACCCATGCGGCTGGTGTGGTTATCTCAAGCCGTCCCATCACAGACATAGTCCCGCTCTACCGCAACGAAGACCTTATATCCACCCAGTTTCCCATGAACACCCTGGAGGAGCTGGGGCTTGTGAAGATGGATTTCCTGGGTCTTCGCACCATAACGGTAATCAGGGATAGCCTTGATCTCATAAGGACCCACAGGGGAGCAGACATAGATATGGATGAAATTGACTATGAGAACCAGGCCGTTTACGAAATGATAAGCAGGGGAGAAACCGCCGGGGTTTTCCAGCTTGAAAGCCAGGGAATGACCCAGTTCTTCCGGGAGCTCCAGCCATCCTCCATGGAGGATATAATCGCCGGCATTTCCCTATACAGGCCGGGTCCCATGGACCAGATACCCAGGTATATCAGGAATAAAAGGAATCCTGAACTGGTTTCATACCCTACTGAGAAGCTAAAACCCATCCTTGACGTAACATACGGATGCATGATCTACCAGGAGCAGGTCATGCGTGTCTGCCGGGATCTGGCGGGGTACTCCCTGGGGCGTTCAGACCTGGTGAGAAGGGCCATGTCCAAGAAGAAGAAGGATGTGATGGACGCCGAAAGGATGAACTTCGTCTACGGCTCCATCGACCAGGAGGGGAACGTCCTAATTCCCGGGGCAATACGCAATGGCGTGGATGAAAGAATAGCCCACATGATCTTCGACGAAATGATGGATTTTGCAAGCTATGCCTTCAACAAATCCCATGCCGCCGCCTATGCCTATGTGGGATACCAGACCGCATGGCTGAAATGCCACTATCCCGTGGAATTCATGGCAGCGCTGCTGAACAGCTTTGTCGGGAACCTGAGCAAGGTTTCCCAGTATGTGCACGAATGCAAAAGGATGAAGATAGAGGTCCTGGCGCCGGATATCAATGAAAGCATGGGCGGGTTCTCAGTTTCAAAGGGCAAAATACGCTTTGGCCTCACCGCTGTCAAGCATGTGGGCGAAAGCCTGGTGAGAAACGTAATAGAAGAAAGGGGCAGAAACGGCCCATTTAAGAATTTCATCGACTTCTGCGAAAGGATGGAGGGCAGGGATCTGAACAGGCGGGCTGTTGAGAGCCTGATCAAATGCGGCGCCTTCGATAGTTTCGGCATCTACCGGTCGCGGCTTATGGCCTCATATGAGAAGATCCTCGAGCGCGTGTCCATAAAGAGAAAAAACATGATGGCAGGCCAATTCTCGCTCTTTGATGTCATGCCTGAAGAAGACAGGGCAGCCGAAATAGAGTGGCCGCAGATGGAGGAGTACGACAAAAGGCTCTTACTTGCCATGGAGAAGGATATGCTGGGGCTGTACCTGACAGGTCATCCACTGGATGTTTTTGAAGACCAGATCAGGGAGCATGTAACGCATTTTTCTTATGAATTCGAGATGTCGGAGGAAGGGCAGCCCAATGAGAACAAGCTTTCGGACAACCAGTTCGTGCGCATAGCGGGGATCGTGGCCGATATTAAGACCATCAGCACCAGGAACAACAGGCTTATGGCCTTTATCACCGTTGAAGACCTTTACGGCCAGGTGGAGGTGGTGGTGTTTCCCAATGTCTACGAGGAATGCTCAAGGTTTCTTGATTCGGATTCCCAGGTTTGGGTGGAAGGCCGCATAAACCTGAAGGAGGATGAACAGGCCAAGATCCTGGCCAACCAGATAAAGCCCATGGTCCCAGGCCAGGACTTTGCTGATCAAAAGGGCGGACAGGTTGCAAGAGAAGACTACATGCCTTACCGGGCCGGTTGCCAGGACAATATTGCCGATATGGACCAAACCCGCCGCGCCAGAATAATAAAGGTCATGCTCACCGAAGACGTGCCTGAAAAAAAGCGCAATGCAGTGCTTTCCCTGCTGAAGTATTTTGAGGGTCCGGATAAGGCCTATATCTATATCCAGGATACGTCAAAACCTGCCCTGAAGATGAATACCCGGGCAAACGCGGAAGTTTTGTCAGAGCTAACCGAGATACTTGGGAATAACCTCGTAAAACTATGTTAGGACAATTTCCGGGGAATTGTTCTACTTGCACTTTTAGCTAAAATAATATATATTAATCTGGGGTGATTGGTTGGAAAAGTTTGAATGTGAAAGGTCTCATTCCGATTATATAGCCATTGTCGCCGAGGAAAACGGGATCAATGTTATTGGACTTACAAGAGGCAGGGATACCAGGCTTCACCATACCGAGATCCTGGATAAAGGTGAGGTTTTGATCGCCCAGTTTACCGAGAATACTTCAGCTATTAAGGTAAGAGGCAAGGCAAAGATCTATTGCAGTCATGGCGTAATTGAGTCCGGAAGCAAACAGGGAGGGCATCCATAATGTGGACGGTCGTTTACATGGCACAAAACAAGGAGATGGCTGAAAAGCTGAAATCTATCCTTGAAGAGAGTGGTATACTGGTCAGGATAAACCCCATCAGCCGTAAAGAAAAGGCAGACGATTATTTTGAGGTTTCGGTTCCTGAGGCCGAGGTGGAAGAAGCGCATGGCATTATTATAGAAAAAGGCTTCTGACGCCTCTTTCGGCCTGTCATTCGGTTTCAGCGCGAAGCTGTGCCAAAATTACGGACAGGCCTGGTCAATACTGGATGCAGACGTGGTTTATAACAGAAAGATCAAAACGATGTATTAAAACAGCAGTCGGCCCGTGTTCCAAACACGGGCTTTTGCAAAATTAGATGTGAGCTGTGGGATGTGAGAGGTTGGAGGTTGGAATGAAAGAAAGCAATGTGGGCACCATTGGCGTTCTCACAAGCGGCGGGGATGCCCCGGGCATGAATGCCGCCATCAGGGCTGTTACAAGGGCCGGGATATACCACGGGCTCATGGTGTATGGCATACATAAGGGGTATGACGGTCTTCTTAATGGAAACATGAAGGAAATGACCCTTCGTTCTGTGGGAGATATAATCCAGCGCGGAGGGACGGTTCTACAAACGGCGCGTTCTGCCGAATTCGCCACCGAAGAAGGCGTTAACAGGGGCATATCCATGGCCGGGGTTTTCGGGATTGACGCACTGGTGGTTATTGGCGGAGACGGTTCCTTCCGGGGCGCAAGGGACCTGGCCAGGCAGGGGATGAAGGTGGTATGCATACCAGGAACCATAGACAATGATATCGCCTGCACCGATTATACCATCGGATACGATACGGCCATGAATACTGTACTTGATGCCATAGACAAGATCCGTGACACAGCTTATTCCCACGAACGATGCAGCGTTATGGAGGTAATGGGCAGGAACGCCGGCTGGATTGCTGTCAACTGCGGCATTGCTGGCGGTGCCGAGGCCGTTATCATACCCGAGCATGAATTTGACATAGACAAGGATATAATACTGCCCATCATTGAGGGAAGAAACCGCGGCAAGAAGAACTACCTGGTCATTGTAGCCGAAGGGATCGGCCGCGTAGAGGAAATTGCCCGGTACATCGAGGATAAAACCGATATTATTACAAGAGAAACAATCCTGGGACATATACAAAGGGGAGGATCGCCCACCATGACAGACCGGGTAATGGCCAGCAGGATGGGCGTTTATGCGGTGGAACTTCTGAAAAACGGGAAGTACAACCGCGTTGTGGCGTCCAGGGGCGGGAAAATAACCGATTACGACATTGATGAAGCTCTCAATATGAAGAAAACCATTGATGAGGAACTCATAAATATAGGTAAAATACTGGCGTTATAAGGTGAGTTTGATTATGGCTACAGAAACCAGGTTTCCCGTAAGGTATGCCGAAACCGACCAGATGGGAATAGTGCACCATTCGGTCTATCCCGTATGGTTTGAATGCGGAAGGACAGAGCATATAAAAGCTTTCGGACTTCCCTACCATGAGCTTGAGAAGGCGGGAATCATGCTGCCTCTTATAAGGATGGGAGTGGAATACAAAAAACCTGTCCATTACGGGGACATGGTGGTGATCCGCACCAGCGTATCCGAAGCCACAAGGGTCAGGCTTGTTGTCTCTTACGAAGTGTATGCGGAGGGAGATCCTCAGCTTTGTGCCAGGGGTTTTACCGAGCATGCCTGGACTTCTTCTGACCTTAAACCTGTTAATCTTTCAAAATATAATCCCGATATTTATGAAAGATTAAAGCCGATGTTTTGCGAAGCAACAGGAGTTAAACCCGAAGTATGAAAACGTTATTCAGACATGTCCCGAATTTTCTTACGGTATTGAGACTGGCAGCGGTTCCGGTTTTCTACGTGCTGATGATGGACGACAAAAGGACTGCCGCGATATGGGTATTTCTTTTTGCTGAATTCACCGATGTTCTCGACGGTATTATCGCAAGGAAATTCAATTTTATAACGCCTTTCGGCAAAATTGCCGATCCTGTCGCCGACAAGATGATGCAGCTTACGGCGCTGTTCGTTTTAGGCCGAAAGGATATGATTCCCCGCATCATACCTTACCTGGTCCTGTTCAAAGAGCTGTTCCTGCTGATTTCCGGGCTTTTCCTTATAAGAAAGAATATAGATATGTCATCCAAATGGTTTGGCAAGCTGACATCGGTTTTGTTCTTCATAGCGATCATGATGGCTTTCCTGGGCGTTCCCAGGAAGATTACCGATGTGATGCTGTGGATATGCGTAGGCATGGCTGTATTCGCATCCATCATGTATATCAGGAATTATTTTATGCAGGTTGGGGAAAAGACTGAATCATAAAGCTATATAGCGGTTTAATATGCATAATAATAAGAAAGCGGGATTACATCCCGCTTTTGGCTTATTAATTGCAGCATCCGCCGCCAAACAGACCCCTGTCCCAGAACAGACAAAGGAATATAAGAATAAAGAACAGTACGGTGCAATCGCTTCCAAAACCGGTCTTTGCTCCCAAGACGTTATCCATAACGGCACCTCCTTCCGGGAAAAGTCAATTCACCAACCTCGTCAGCAGGGTGATATGTTGGAGCAGCCGCCCCTGTCCCAGAAAAGCAGCAGGAAAAGGATGATGAACATAAGGACTTCGCAATTGTCACCCAAACCTTTGAAGAATCCCATATAATTACCTCCCATGCCTTTTTGAACTCAATACATACTATTCCAATCCATACGAATGGGTTACAAGACAGGCCATGGATTAAGGGGCCTGGAAGCCCTAAAAACCCGATTGGTCCATACTTCCTGTTCTATGTCCCGGGGCTGCTGAATAGGAATAGACTGTGGATCGGACATAATGGGGGAATTGTTTGTGAAAGACGGGTCATACAATTCGGGCAGCAACGCGAGGCAGTTCTTGAAAAGCCTGCTAAGATGTGTTGCCGTTTCATTCATCCTCACCTTTGTGATCCTTGTAATAGCGGCTGTTCTTCTTTGCTTTACCGATTTTCCCGAAAAATACACGCTGCCTTCGGCCATCGCGGCAACGGTGCTGGGTGTTCTTGCCGGAAGCAGCAAGTTTGCCGGGAGGAACCCGGAAAAGCGCATCATATCAGCATTGATACTGGCTGTCATCTATGCTGTTTTGGCCTATTTGACAGGATGCCTTATCCAGGGGAAGGTTATGATCAGCGGCAATACGGCGCTATTTACGGCTATCGTGCTGGTAACGGGGGCAATCGGAGGAATCCTGGCAGGCAGGGCAGGAAAGCCAGCCGGTAAATACAAGGGCGGTTCAGGCATGCTATCCCGCCGGTTCAAAAAGGGCGGATACAAACTTGGGAAAACCGGCTGACCTGTATAATATGGGTCAATGTAAGATAATGTCATTGAATACGGCCTTACGATAAGCTATAATATGGATGACAGGGGATGTTTGTCTCTTGTCGTTTTATATATGGACAAAACTTGCTCTGTGCGTTTGGCGGGCGAGAGCCGGGTAAGATATGGTAAACAGGCAGGGTTTCTTACATCTGTATATTGGAGAGGGGAAAGGGAAGACCACATCGGCTGTCGGAATGGCCGTAAGAGCCGCAGGCTGGAACTGGCCGGTGCTGTTCTGCCAGTTCCTGAAGTCTGCTGACACCGGGGAACTGAAGGTCCTGGACGAACTGAAGGACAGGATCACACTGTTCCGTCCCTCCATGAGACATAAAGGCTTTTTCTGGGAGCAGACTCCGCGGCAGCGCGAGGAAACCAGGGATGATCTTAAGCAGGGCTGGAGCCAGATCGAGAAGATGGTAGCTGACCAGTCCTTCAGCATGATCGTGTTGGATGAAATACTGGATGCGCTGTATTTGGAGCTCATCCATGAGAGCCAGGTATTAAGCCTGATCCGGGAACATCGTTCCGAATGGATCCTTACAGGCAGAAAAGCCTCCGAGACCTTAATTGACCAAGCCGACTATATCACCCGGATGGAACCTGTCAGACACCCTTTCCAAAAGGGAGTGAAGGCAAGACGGGGGATTGAGTACTGATCCAGCTGGAGCAAAAACAACCGATTAATGCATGAAAGGAAGCACGCAATGGACAAAAGAAACAAGTCTGCCCTGTTGGTATTGGTCATATGCATGGTTATTACCGGCGTTTTATATACCGCTTGCAATACCGGGCCGGGAAGCGAAATCTCCAAGAATACTCCTGCCGCTGATAACACGCCTTCGGCCGAGACGCCCGGGGCGCCTGATGAAACGCCTGCCACTGCCGTGCCACATCCGACACCCGGGGAAACACCTGATACGACCGAACCTGCCCAGGAGCAGAGGCCGGGACATTTGATACGGACCGATTATGAAAACTTCCAGCCCAATGAATCAGGGGAGATCCCCATAATCATGTTCCACAATTTTGTGGAGGCCTTTGAGCCGGGGATGGACAAAGAGTTCACAACTACTTTCAGTGAATTTGAGGCCATGCTGGAAACACTGTACGAGCAAGGCTTCCGCCTGATCAGCATGCGCGATTTCATTGAATGCAGCATAGACGTGCCTGCGGGCACCATGCCCATGGTGTTTACATTTGATGACGGCACATCCGGACAATTCAGCCTGATCGAGGAGGACGGTACCCTCAAGGTTAACCCCAGGTCGGCGTTGGGCATCATGATGGCATTTAATGAAAAGCATCCGGATTTCGGACTTAAAGGCATTTTCTATGTGAATATGGATTATGGCAGCAAGACCTTTGATGGAGCCGGCGAACTGAAGGACAGGTTCAGGTTCCTTCTGGAACATGGACTGGAACTGGGCACCCACACCTGGGGGCATGTAAACTTCACTACAGGGGTAAAAACCGCGGATCAGGTTTTGGAAAGCATCGGCAGGAACCAGGAGGCGGCATATTCCATTATCCCCGATCTTGAGTTTTACTCGATGGCGCTTCCCTACGGCAGTCTTCCCAAGTCCGACGAATTGAAGGCCCTTTTGAGGGAAGGGACATACAACGGTATACACTATGAACACAAAAGCATCATGGCGGTAGGCGCAAACCCTTCAAAGCCGCCTATCTCCCCGGATTACAACCCGGAATATGTTCCAAGGATCAGGATGCAGGGAATGGAGCCGGTCATCCAGGACCTGACCTGGTGGCTTCCCAAGATGACCCCCGAAAGGATGTTTGTCAGCGACGGCGACCCGGATACCATAGTAGTTCCTGAAGACAGGAAGGACCGGGTGAATGAATCAAGCCTCAACGGCAAAACCCTTATACTATACTGATTCTGTGGCGACTGGGAAACATTGATTATTTTTAATAATTGATGTACAATATGATATAAGGATGGTATTTGTTTTTCCCTGATCCTCTGCCATTTTTTGTGTTCAGAGTTCCTTTATCATGCTTATTTAAAGGAGGTCTTTATAAATGTCACTTAACGAATCCAAAAACCTGGAGAAACAAATGGAAGACAACGAAGTTAAAAAGAAAGCTATAAAGCTGGTTATCGCTCACCTTAAGAGAAAGGTATCAAAGGAGTATATGGGAATCGAATACCTGGCTGCGTGGCTTGAAGAAATGGATGAATTGCTCAAGGCAGAGGAGTTCGATATCAGGGAATACCATCGCATGAGAAGGCAGCTGAACAGCGTTATTGAGAGCACTCTGGATGAAGAAATGCGCACCAAGCTCAGGAACTCATGGTATAGCTTCGGAAGAGCCCTTGAGAAGAAAGCAGGGCCTTATTAAAAACCCCGATTGAAACAATCGGGGTTTTTAATAAGGCTACGACGCATCGAGTAACCGATGCAGTCGTGGAGGGAGAAGCAAATCGGCAATGGTTTGAAGATCACCTCATCTGCTCATCAATAAAGGCTTTTCCGCTATCAATCGAAGCCAGCACGCTTTCCGCGGCAGGCCCGCCCGGAACCTTTCTACCGTTTACACATGATTCAAGGCTGATAGAGTCATATACATCCTGTGATATATGACCGGAGAAACTGCGCATCTCTTCCAGTGTCATATCCTCCAGGGCTATATCTTTGTCGATGCAATAGGCCACCATTCTGCCTGCAATCTCGTGGCTGTCACGGAAGGGAACCCCTTTCCTTACCAGGTAGTCGGCCAGGTCGGTGGCGTTGGTAAAGCCTCCCCTGGCGGCACTCAGCATGCGGGACTTGCTTATTCTCATGGTATCCAGCATCCTGGAAAATACGGCAAGGCAGCCCTTTACGGTATCCAAAGCGTCAAACAGGGCTTCCTTGTCTTCCTGCATATCCTTGTTGTAGGCCAGTGGCAGTCCTTTCATGACGGTAAGGAGGGACATGAGGCTTCCGAAGACCCGTCCGCTCTTTCCGCGCACCAGTTCTGCCGCGTCGGGGTTCTTTTTTTGTGGCATGATGCTGGAACCTGTACTGTAGGCATCATCCAGCTCGATGAAGCCGAACTCGGCTGAGCTCCAGAGAATGATCTCCTCACTTAACCGGCTCAGGTGGACCATAACAATTGACAGGCAGGAGGCAAGCTCAATGGCGAAGTCCCGGTCGCTTACACCATCCAGGCTGTTTTCGGTGATCCCGTCAAAACCAAGCTCTTCGGCTACCATCATCCGGTCGATGGGGTAGGTGGTCGAGGCAAGGGCCCCCGAGCCCAGGGGCATGATGTTTACCCTCTTATAGCAATCATCAAGCCTTTCTATGTCACGCCTGAACATCTGGAAGTAGGCCATCAGATGATGGGCGAGGGTGATTGGCTGTGCCCTCTGAAGATGTGTATAGCCTGGCATTATGGTGTCAAGGTTATTCTCAGACAGTTTTATCAGTATGCTTTCCAGGCCGAGAAGCATAGCCTTGATGGCTTTTATATCATCCCGCAGATACATGCGGAAATCAAGGGCCACCTGGTCATTGCGGCTTCTGCCGGTATGCAGCTTTTTGCCAGTCTGGCCGATCCTGTCAATAAGTATGCTTTCAATATTCATATGTATATCTTCAGCCGACACGTCGAACTCGACCCTGCCCTGTTCGATGTCATCAAGGATTTCAAACAGGGTCTTCCTTATGAGCTCGGCTTCGTCCAGGGGTATTATCCCGCACTTTCCAAGCATTCTCACATGGGCGGCGCTGCCCAGGATATCCTGGCGGTACATCCTGCTGTCAAACCTTATGGATGCGTTAAAATCATCCATAAGGGAATCAGTATCCTTTTTAAACCTACCGGCCCAAAGCTTCATGTGTTTCCTCTCCTAATGCATTAAACTTTCCGGCACGCCATGCCGCTGCCGGAAGACAAATCGGACCAAAGGGGGGGCATCCGTGTTGTCTTCCGGCAACACAGGCGAGTAAAGGTTTAATCCATTATCTTATTGGCCTTCTTCATGTTTGCCTGGACCTTCATGGGAAGTCCAAACAGGTTGATAAAGCCTTCAGCGTCCTTCTGGTTATATACCTGGTCCTCTTCGAATGTGCAGAGTTCTTCGCTGAAAAGGGAATAGGGGGACTCAATCCCAGCGGGAATGATATTTCCCTTGTACAGCTTAAGACGGACTTTTCCGGTGACATACCTCTGGGTGGCATCCACAAAGGCCGAAAGGGCTTCACGCAGCGGTGAGAACCATTGTCCATAGTAAACAAGCTCAGCAAACCTCTGGGCGACCAAATCCTTATAATGCAGGGTGTCACGGTCGATGCAGATGCTCTCCAGTTCCCTGTGGGCTGCGTAGAGGATGGTTCCTCCAGGCGTTTCATAAACTCCGCGTGATTTTATGCCCACCAGGCGGTTTTCCACAATGTCCGCGATACCGATCCCATTCTTCCCGCCTATACTGTTGAGCTCCTGCATCAGTTCGACTGGCCCCAGCCTCTCACCATTAAGGGAGACAGGGATACCCTGTTCAAAGCCCAGTTCTATATAGGTTGGCTGATCAGGCGCCTTCTCAGGTGTTACCGAAAGCTGAAGCAGCCTGTCGTACAAAGGTTCGTTGGCCGGGTTTTCAAGCTCCGAGCCCTCATGGCTAAGGTGCCAAATATTCCTGTCACGGCTGTAGTTATATTCCTTTGTAACCGGAATGGGTATGTTCCTGGCGGCCGCATATTCTATGGCATCCTCCCTGGAACGGATATTCCATATCCTCCAGGGGGCGATAATCTTGAGTTCGGGGGCCAGGGCCTTTACAGTCAGCTCAAAGCGGACCTGGTCGTTGCCCTTTCCGGTGGCGCCGTGGGCTATGGCAACGGCGCCTTCCTTTTTTGCGATTTCCACAAGGCGTTTGGCTATAATAGGGCGGGCGAAGGAGGTCCCGAGCAAATACTTGCCCTCGTATACAGCACCTGCCTTCAGGGTGGGGAAAACATAATCGGTTATGAACTCCTCTGTCAGGTCTTCTATGTAAATCTTCGAAGCACCGCTTTTAATGGCTTTTTCGCGCAATGGTTCCAGTTCCTCGCCCTGTCCCACATTGGCTGCCATTGCGATCACTTCATAATCGTAGTTTTCCTTCAGCCAGGGGATGATTATGGATGTATCCAGACCACCCGAATAGGCTAGTACAACTTTTTCCCTGCTGCTCATGAAAATCTCTCCAATCTGTGCTAATATTAATGAAAAAGAATTAACTAAAATGTCGGTTGTACTAAATGGCTGACGACCATTAGGATATTATAATTATACACATATATGAATATTTATGCAACTATTAATTCTGTTTTCCTTAAGGAACGAGAGGATGAAGAAGCCGAGATGATCATTTTTGGAGTGGATCCGGGATTTGCCATCACAGGATATGGCGTAATTGAGTACAAAGGCAACAGGTTCAGGACCATCGATTACGGTATTATCACAACAGACGCGAAAACCGAACTGTCCCGGAGGCTGTTAATATTGAGCGACAGGCTCCAGGCGTTATTGGAACAGCATAAGCCTGATGTAATGTCAGTTGAGGAATTGTTTTTCAATACCAATTTGAAAACCGCCATAGCAGTTGGGCACGGCAGGGGAGTGGTGCTTCTGACAGCGGCAAGGGCCGGTATACCTGTTTTTGAATATACGCCGCTCCAGGTTAAACAGGCTGTTGTCGGATATGGAAGGGCCAAAAAGGAACAGGTTCAGTACATGGTAAAGGTACTGCTGTCGCTGGACAGCATACCAAAGCCCGATGACGCGGCCGACGCGCTTGCTGCAGCCATATGCCATGCCCATAGTTATAGAGGTGAGAAATTGGAGGTTAGAGATTAAGTAAGAAATCAGAAGTCGGAAATCAGATAACGTCCCACCTCACATTTCTAAAATGACATAATAAAAGCCGGTTCTCTGGAAACCGGCTTTCAATATGGCTGCGGATCAAGGATTTGAACCCTGACAAACTGATCCAGAGTCAGTCGTGCTACCATTACACCAATCCGCAACATATTCTTTTGTGACCGATGATTATTATAATATGATTATGCCCGCATTTCAAGTCCATTTTATTACTTTGCGACGTAAAAAACAGCTGAGATAAATAAAACAGGGCGAGGCAAAACATGCGCCGCCCTGAGTCTTATTAATAAGCGTTTCAAATTACACCGGGAAGACCCAGCCAAAGGGATCGGGTCTTTCGCAGTATTGTAAGCCGGTCAGTTCGTCATAGAGCCTTTGGGAGATCTCGCCGATCCGTCCGCCGCTCAATGTCATGAGCTGATTATTCCAATAGAGCTCGCCGATGGGCGAAATAACAGCGGCGGTTCCTGTGCCGAAGGCTTCCTTCAATAATCCCTTTTCATTTGCATCACAGATTTCCTGGATGGATATCCTTCTTTCCGATACCTTGAGTCCCCAGGACTTCAGCAGCTCAACACAGGACTTTCTCGTGATGCCGGGGAGAATGCTTCCGTTCAACTGGGGAGTAATTATCTCGTCGCCGATAACAAAGAAGACATTCATGGTACCCACTTCTTCGATATATTTCCTTTCAACACCGTCCAACCAAAGCACCTGGGTGTATCCCAGTTCCTTGGCATCCTGCTGAGCCTTCAGGCTGGCAGCATAGTTACCTGCGGTCTTTGCTGCCCCGATACCGCCGGGAACCGCACGGACGTAATTCTGTTCCACATAGATCCTGACAGGATTAAGCCCCTCCTTGTAATAGGCTCCAACCGGCCCTGTTATGATCAGGAAATGATAAGTATTGGACGGACGGACTCCGAGGAATGGATCGGTGGCATAGATAAATGGCCTGATATACAGTGAGGTGCCCGGCGCGTCCGGTACCCAGTCCCTGTCGATGTCAACAAGCTTTTTCATGGCCTGGAGGGTTAATTCCTCATCCACTCTTGGTATACAGAGCCTGTCGCAGGACTGGTTGAGACGTTTTATGTTTTCATCCGGGCGGAACATGACAATCCTGTTGTCCCTGGTCCTGTACGCCTTTAAACCTTCAAATACGGTCTGCCCATAATGGACCACCATGATGGAAGGGTCATAGGACAACGGACCATAGGGGATGATCCGCGGGTCGTGCCAGCCTCTGCCTTCGGTGTAATCCATAATAAACATGTGGTCGGAAAACACCTGACCAAACCCGAGGTTTTCAGATGATGGTTTTGTTTTTGGGTTTTGGGTTAACTCGATCTTTATTTCCATAACTGGTCACTCTCCTTCGAAAATATCTTACACCTTTATATTCAAAAAATCTACTTTTTGTTTATATAGTATTCTGTCGCTGAGTTTTCTCCTGTACTGGCGCCGCGGGATACCATGTCATCTTTCATCGCCAGGAGCATGTTTTTGGTATCATTGCGATGGCGCGGCAAGTGCGGCGTTGCGGCCGCCCTATCATGGTGTTTTTGTTAGCATAAGAAAAGAAAATAAGGCAGTACACACATGTACTGCCTTAAGTATAAGCAATGTTTCGGGTTTAAGCCGGGTTTTCTCCGGCAGCGGGCGCTTCTTTTGCCTTGCCCAGCATTTCCTTGAACTTCTTGCTCATGCCTTCAAGCTTGCCGTAGAGGTCATAACTGGGCTGAACGCCATAGGCCACCTTCAGGTATCCGCACATCATATAGGTCATGATGATGGGATCAACTATGCTCCACTTAAGCACGGTGATAAAGAGGAAGGTAAGGATATACGCGATAAATGCCATTCCCACATCTTCATAGGCTATACTGATAATCATATTGGTGAATAAGCCCTGGAAAAGGAAGAAGAACAAGACATAGAACGCGATAAGGAAAACCAAGATCTTGGCGCCAGTCTTCAACACTGTCTTCCAGTTCTGTACGTAAAGCACCACGCCGTCACATGCGCTCCTCCAGGCGCCCTGGCCCTCATGGAGGAATATGTAGGCCAGAATGCACTCGTCGACATAGTTGAGTATGATATCAACAAATTTGTTAAGAGCTTTTACGACGCCTTTGATACCTGGAATAAAGCTCAACAATGAACCAATTCCGCCCAGTACCCTTTGAATCTGCCTGACAGCCGCTGACATCAGCCTGTCCAGAACGAAGAGGGCATTGGATGCTACGAAGAATTTTTTAACCTTTTGCACACCATACTGGTACATACTGAAGCCTTCGGGAACGCTGCCATGAATGGCCATATCTGCAATTACGGCCACATGGGCAGCTTTGATCATATAGGTGATATACTCCCGAATAAACCTATAGATTGCCCAGCCGCCGCCGCTGAACGCTATTACCAGGAGGACGGCAAAGAACCCTTGCGGATTAATCGCGCCGATGATCTTAACTACAATGAATGCATAAATGCACATACCGATAAAAAATACGAGGTATGCGGCAAGTCGGATCAACATGAAAGGTATGGTTTTCAGTATAATAGCGGATGGTTTCATGAAGAGGCCTCCTTATTACATCGTTTGGAAAAACTATATCATATATTGGTAAGCTGAACAATAAATAAATAAAAAAAGTAATTAAATTATTATAAATAAAGATACTTCGTAACCTGTGTTGCGCGGCCGCCACAGGCATGATAATCTAATAAAGTGCCGGAGTTAATATATGTATTTAGGGAGAGCAAGTAAATGGGACGATTTGTAACCCCTGACGCCTATATAGAATCAATTTATTCCATAAGCCCTGAGGGCCTTATTAAAATGGGCATAAAGGGGCTGATCCTGGATATTGACAATACCCTTGTGCCAACCTATACGAAGAATGCAGATATAAAGGTGAAGGCTTTCCTGGATAACATGAAGAAAAACGGCATCAAGACAGCCATTGTTTCAAACGCGAAGCAGGGGAGGGTGGAGCAGTTCTGCCGCCATCTCGATGTTGATTATTTTTACAATGCGTTAAAACCTTTAAAAAAGGGCTATCGCCAGGCTATCGAAAACATGGGCCTTAGGCCGTGCGATGTGGCCATTGCGGGAGACCAGCTCTTTACCGATATTCTTGGCGGAAACCTCCTGGGAATGAAAACGCTTCTGATCAAGCCCATTGACCGAAACGAACCATTCATGATCAGATTAAAGCGCCTGTTTGAAAAGCCTTTCCTCAGGGGGAAGCAATATCTTGACAAATTTTAATGATTTGTTACGGTGGTTGTGCTATAATCCAAATAACAAGCAGTATGGAGGGAAGCCCGATGCTGTCGATGAAGAATTATATGGAAGTTATCGTTATGAATACCATGGACGATATACTGAAGGATATAAATATGTGCAGATGCGATAAATGCAGGCTGGACATAGCCGCCAAGGCCCTTAACGATCTTCCTCCCCAATACATAGTATCTGAGAAGGGCGAGGTCTATTCAAAGATCAAGAGCTTGAAGACCCAGTTTGAAGTGGATGTTATCTCGGCCATAACCAAGGCGGCAATACTGGTTAAAAGAAACCCCATGCATGGCCCACAAATCAGCCAGTAGCCTGATTTATTAAATAAAACCTTTTAGTATTGCGCTACTTAGCCAACATATATTATTGTTGTCACTGTTGAAACCCTGTGTTATAATGTTACAGGTGTTTTTATCACACACGTTGTCCGATTTGCGGTTTGTGCTTTTTAAAAAGTGTGCCGCAAAGGCGAAGACAACGGAGGAATAACAAAAAGGAGGACCAATATCATGTCAGTTATTTCTATGAAGCAGCTGCTTGAGGCAGGTGTGCATTTCGGCCACCAGACCAGAAGATGGAATCCCAAGATGGCGGAATACATCTTCACAGAGAGAAACGGTATCTACATTATCGATCTTCAGAAAACAGTCAGGAAAATTGAAGAGGCTTATTCATTTATCCGTGATGTGGTCATGGAAGGCGGAAGCATTCTCTTTGTGGGTACAAAGAAGCAGGCCCAGGATGCCATCAAGGAAGAGGCTGAGCGCTGCGACCAGTTCTATGTGAACAACAGGTGGCTTGGCGGTATGCTGACCAATTTCAAAACCATAAGGAAGAGCATCGACCGCCTGAACGAACTTAAGAAGCTGGAAGAGGAAGGCGTTTTTGAGGTGCTTCCCAAGAAAGAGGTCACCAAGCTCAGACTGGAAATGGAGAAGCTTGAGAAGAACCTGGGCGGCATAGTCGAAATGAAAAAGCTACCCGCAGCCCTGTTCATAGTAGACCCCAAGAAGGAAAGAAACGCCATCCTTGAATCAAGAAAGCTGGGAATTCCTATTGTAGCTATAGTAGACACCAACTGCGATCCTGATGAAGTTGATTATGTAATTCCCGGAAACGATGATGCCATCAGGGCAATTAAGCTGATTTCATCTAAGATCGCTGAGGCCGTTATCGAGGCAAAGCAGGGCGAGATGGGCTCTGCCGCTATTGAGGAAACAGCCGAAGAGGAAGAGGCGCCTGCTGAAGAGGCAGCTGTTAAGGAAGCCGAAGAAGCACCTGCCGATGAGGCTGCTGAAACTTCGAATGAGGAGCCTGCCTCTGCCGAAGTGTCCGACGAAAATGTTGTTGAAAAAGAAAATACTGCAGAAGATACAGTAAAGGAAGATGCATAATATGCGAAAAAGAACAAGTTTCAGGAGGATGATTAAATGGAAATCAGTGCGGCAATGGTAAAGGATTTGCGTGACCGTACCGGGGCGGGTATGATGGATTGCAAAAACGCTCTGGTTGAAGCTCAGGGAGATATTGAAAAGGCTTTTGAGATTTTGAGGGAAAGGGGTCTCTCAAAGGCTGCGAAAAAGTCCGGAAGGCTGGCTTCCGAGGGTATAGTAGATGCCTACATCCATGGCGGCGGGCGTATCGGCGTCCTGGTTGAAGTAAACATTGAAACCGATTTCGCCGCCAAGAACGAGGAATTCCGGGCATTTGTAAAAGATATAGCCATGCAGATCGCTGCAATGAATCCTCTCTATATCAAAAGAGAAGATATTCCTGCAGAAGTGATCGACAGGGAGAAGGAAATCCTAAAGACACAGGCCATCAATGAAGGAAAACCCGAGCATATCGCTGAAAAGATGGTAAATGGCAGAATCGAGAAGTACTTTAACGAGGTCTGCCTGCTGAAGCAGTCCTTCATTAAGGACAATGACAAGACCGTTGAGGACGTGCTCAAGGAAAAGATCGCGCTTATCGGCGAGAATATCAGCATTCGCAGGTTTGCCCGTTTTGAGATGGGCGAGGGCCTGGAGAAGAAGAATAAGGACTTTGCGGAAGAGGTCGCCAAGCAGATCAAGTAAGTGGCTGAAAGGGTATTTTGATTTTTCAAAATACCCTTTTGATTGCGCATAAACCATATTGTTTCCGGGAGGCGGTTATGGCTCTGAAGTACAGTCGTATTATGCTGAAGATCAGCGGAGAAGCCCTTGCAGGCGAAAAGGGTTTTGGTATTGACCAGGAAATACTCAATAATATCAGTTCAAAAATCAAAGAAGCCCATGATATGGGTGTTGATATCGGCATAGTGGTAGGAGGAGGCAACTTCTGGCGGGGAAAAGGCAGCATGATAATGGACCGTACAACCGCCGACCATATGGGAATGCTGGCAACCGTTATCAACGCCTTGGCCCTTCAGGATGCCCTGGAAGGCAAGGGAGTACCTACAAGGGTCCAGACAGCCCTGGAGATGCCCAGGGTGGCCGAAATCTATATCCGGCGAAGAGCCATCCGCCATATTGAGAAAAGGCGGGTCGTTATATTTGCCTGCGGCACAGGAAATCCTTATTTCTCAACAGATACCGCCGCGGTTTTGCGCGCGGCTGAGATCGAAGCAGAAATAATCCTTTTGGCCAAAAATGTTGACGCTGTTTACGACAGTGATCCCAAACTGAATCCCAACGCCGCCAAGTACGACATGATCAGCTTCATGGATGTTCTTAACAAGCAGTTGGGAGTCATGGACTCAACCGCTACATCGCTGTGTATGGACAATAACATTCCCTTAGTTGTGTTCAGCATAAGAGAGCCTGAGAACATCATAAAGGTTTTGAATGGCGATAATGTTGGTACATTTGTAGCAAGGGAGGTCTAGTTATGACAAAGGATAGTTACAAGCAATATGAGAACAGAATGGAAAAGAGCCTGCAGGTATTAAGGGATGAGCTTGCGGGGATACGTGCGGGGAGGGCAAACCCTCGCCTGCTCGACAAGATATCCGTGAATTATTACGGAACGCCGACGCCCATCAACCAGCTGGCCAATATTGCTGTGCCTGAAGCACGACAGATCACCATCCAGCCGTGGGATGAAAAGATCGTCAATGATGTCATTAAGGCCATACAAGTGTCGGATCTTGGAATTAACCCCAACAGCGACGGCAAGATTATACGCCTGATATTCCCGCCCCTCACCGAGGAAAGAAGGCGTGAGCTTACAAAGGAAGTCAAAAAGATAGGGGAGAAGGACAAGGTTGCCATCCGACAGATCAGGCGTGACGCCATGGAAGACTTCAGAAAGATGGAGAAAAACAAGGAGATCACCGAGGATGACCTGAAGGTTGCGGAAAAGGACATCCAGAAGATAACCGACGAATATATCGATAAAGTGGACCAGATAGTTGAAACTAAAATAAAAGAGATTATGGAAGTCTGACGAATTACCAGGCTGCATATAAAAACTACAGATGACTAAGTGAAGCAAAATGCGCTCACTTAGTCATTTTAGTATGAAGATGGAAGCTTATCATGGCATAATATGCCATATAATAGGGTAAAGCAAACAATGTTATGTTACATTATTGCCCAGGAGAGGCTTTATTGCATGTGATTTGATGAGCAAAGCGTGTGCGTCATTGCGAAAAGGCAATACCGGCGAAGCAATTAATAGCCGTATTCCACGGTGTCTTCCCGCAATGACATGAATGAAGCGTAAAATTGCAGGTGACAGGTGATGTGCGGAAGGTTTTATGTGGCCGAGAAGGATCTGGATGACTTCGCGGCTCTGGTTAACCAGGTGGAAAAGCATTTATTGAAGAAAGCGGGAGAGATCTATCCCGGCGATTACGCGCCGGCAATTACCCCTGGAAGCACTGGAACGGGTCCTGAAACAGGAGAAAGGAAGGATCAGGTCCATGCTTTGAAATGGGGATTTCCCACCAGCAAGGGAAAGCTCATCATAAACGCCCGTTCTGAAACCATTGCGGAAAAGCCCATGTTCCGGAATCCTTTTAGAACCCGCAGATGCCTGATACCCGCAAGGGGGTTCTACGAATGGAAGGACGCGGAAACCGGCAGGGAAAAAGTAAAATTCTACATCGCGCCCCCTGATTCAAGCCTGATATACCTTGCGGGTATATACTGGTTCTTCTCCGACAGGGAGGGGAATATGATTCCCTGTTTTACCATTGTAACCACAAGTGCCAATGAGGATATAAGCCCGCTGCACCACAGGATGCCCGTGGTGATCGAGAGGGAGAACAAAGGTATTTGGCTCTATGAAGACCATCTGTCAGAGGCAGTAAGGCAATTGATGCTTCCTGCCAGGGCCGGGCTCCTGCTGCCGGTTCGGGCAGAATAGACCAGATATGATGCCATTAAATCAGCATAAAGATAAGCTGTCATTACGTCGTCTGGAAATAACAGTGAACCTTGGTGAAGCCGGAATCACACTTGCGGTTAAGATGTAAAGATGTATTCACATCATATTCCTGGCTATTTTTTGTCTTATATATATTAAAGCTAAACCCAAATCTATCCCCGGATTATGCCTTTGGTAGGGAACATATCAGGCCTGGAATGCTTATAAATTAAGGCGTTAATAAAAATGAAGACTGACTAATGGGTATTATAAGCTGTTTATGAATCCAGGTAGCTTCAGTTTAAAGATCCGATTCCGATATAAATGATGTCAGGGATGATTCAGGATGACAAAAATAAATCGATTACCATTATGGAGTAGGGGTGTGATCCTTTATAAAAGAAAACACCGCCAAAAAATATTTTTACATTATACAAAATAATAATTTTGTTTAATAAGGAAGGGTAAGTGGTATAATATAAGTGAAGAATTGGATGCAACCAGGGCCTTTTCCCAATCGCCCGCTGAAAGGATGTTTTTATGCCTGCGGTTTCTTTTGATGATTTGCCTGATATTGCAGTTGAGTTTCTCAATTATATGCTTACTATCCGTAACAAATCTGAAAAAACTGTTCAGGAATATTATTATGATCTACGTACCTTCTTTCGCTATATCAAGCTGACAAAACATTCCGGTTTTAAGGACGCGGATTTTGACACAATTGATCCCAGGGATATTACACTGGATGACATAAAAAAAATCGATCTTGCCGATCTATACAGCTTTATGTCGTATACCAGCCGCATGCGCGATAATACGGCCGTAACCCGCGCCAGGAAGGTCGCTTCCTTAAGATCCTTCTATAAATACCTGTTTTCCAAGGTCAAGCTGATAGATTATAATCCTGCCGCAGAGTTGGATTCACCGAAGGTTGTACATCGGTTGCCGAAGTATCTCAACATTGACGAGAGTATCCAATTATTGGAAAGCGTTGAGGGAAACAATAGGGAAAGGGATTATGCCATCCTTGTCCTCTTCCTCAACTGCGGCCTCCGGTTATCGGAACTGGTGGGCATAAACCTTTCAAATATCCGCAACGGTAAGCTTACCGTTATTGGTAAAGGCAACAAGGAGCGAACCATATACCTGAACCAGGCATGCCTGGATGCAATAGACGCATATCTTCGCGTCAGGCCTGTTGAAGGAGTAAAGGATAAAAACGCGCTGTTTTTAAGCGAGAGAAAACAGAGAATAAGCCCCAAAACTGTCCAGTACCTGGTTAAGAAATACATAGGAAAAGCAGGTCTCGATACGCGGAAATATTCAACCCACAAGCTCAGGCACACGGCAGCCACCCTCATGTACAAGCACGGGAATGTGGATATCCGCGCGCTGCAGTCCATACTGGGACATCAAAGCATATCCACCACTGAAATCTACACCCACGTGGATGACGAGCAGCTTCGCAGGGCCGTTGACAGCAATCCGCTTTCACGTTACACAGGTCCTTCACAGAAGAAGGCCAGAATACCCAAAGCTGATGACAATAATAAATGATATTATAAGAGTGTCATTGCGAGCAAAGCGAAGCTGAGCGCGGTAATCTCAGGGCTTCGTGGCATGTTCCAGCGTGTTCAGGTATCTCCAGGCATGGTCATCATTGTCTCCGCACATTTCATGGGTCGGCTCAAGGGAAACACACACGGCCGGCCTTTCAGGCTTTCCGAACAAACGGCAGAGGTTGTCCTCGGTAAGGTTTACACACCTTTCCCCTGCCCTCTTCCCTTCCGGCATTCCGGGAATGGGAGATGATATGGATATAACAACGCAGCATGCGCCGCATCCGGGTCTGCATTCCATCGATTTTCTCACTTTCTCTGCTCTCTGTTCTCTGTTTTCTGTTCTCTGATCTCTGTTCTCTATTTAACAAACCCATAGTAACCTTTGTAAGCCGCGTATACATCTGCCTTGCTGACCACTTCAAAGGGCGCGTGCATGGATAATACCGGAACGCCAACGTCTATTACATCCACGCCCAGGTTGGCAATCATCATGGCTATGGTGCCGCCGCCGCCTTTGTCGACCGCCCCCAACTCGGTGATATGCCAGGGGACCTGGTTTTCATTGAAAAGCCTGCGTATCTCTCCTACAAACTCGGCATGCGCGTCGCTGGCGCCTGATTTTCCCTTCGATCCGCCGAATTTCATAATGGCGATACCTTTTCCGAGGTAGGCGGCGTTCAGCTTATCATGGGTGCCTTCAAAATTAGGATCAACGGCCGCATTAACATCCGCCGACAGCATCTTTGAGCTATACAGGCAGGAACGCAGCAGGCGGTCGCTGTACTCGCCCCCGGTTGTGAGCGCGCAGAGATCTGCAAGGAAGTTTTCCAGGGCACGGGACTGGGCGCCGGTGTTTCCTACACTGCCGATTTCCTCCTTGTCGGTAAGGACGCAGACAGCTGTATACTCTGGTTTAACGGTATCGAGAATGGCCATCAGGGCCGGATATGCGCATACCCTGTCATCATGACCGTAGGCGCCTATCATACTCCTGTCGAACCCGATATCCTGGGCCTTGAAGGCTGGTACCATCTGAAGTTCAGAAGATACAAAATCCTCTTCGGTAATGCCGTATTTCTCGTTGAGGATCTTAAGTATATTGAGTTTGAATCTGTCCTTGGCTTCCTTATCAGGATCCGGGCGCGATCCGACGAGAACGTTCATATCCTCGCCCTTGAAGGCTTCATTCAGTTTTTTCTCCATCTGTTCCTTCGCAAGATGCGGCAGCAGGTCAGTAATGGTAAATACGGGATCGCCCGGGTCTTCACCAATGCTGATATCTATGATGGAACCATCGGCCTTCACGATGGTACCATGGAGCGCAAGGGGAATTGTTAGCCACTGGTATTTCTTGATACCTCCATAATAATGGGTTTTCAGAAATACCATATCAGTTGATTCATAAAGCGGATTCTGCTTGATATCCACCCTTGGCGAGTCAATATGGGCGCCGATCATTCGCGTGCCTTCTTCACATGGTTTTTCGCCAATGACGGCCAGTAACATCAGCTTCTTCCTGACAATACGGTAAACTTTATCACCGGGATTCAGCGGTGTTTTTTCACTCAGGATCTTCTCTATGTCAACAAAACCATTGCGGATGGCCAGATCTTCGGCTTCCCGCACAAACTCCCTTTCGGTCTTGGCCTTGTCCAGAAAAGCCTTATAGCCTTTGCTGAACTTCTCGATCTTGCTTTCGGTCATGGTTTTATTATCCCAGGCATTGACTGGTTTATAAACAAGGTTCTTCGCGCTTACTGCAGTTTCATTAGCCTTATTCTTTGGGGGTCTTCCTCTTCTTTTAGCCGGTTTTTCGTGAGGTTCTGCAACAGCTTCCGGGTTTTTTCTTGGTCTTCCGCGTTTTCTTTTCTCTTCAGCCATATTCAATTCTCCTTTCTGCCATCCGGAATCCTTTTACTATGACATTTATGCTGTGACATTTGTATTATCGGATGCTGAAAATTACATTTTATATTATACCATTATATTCCCTGTGATAATATTTCCAATGCAAAATAAGGTAATTTAATAAAGAAGCGGTCACAGCCCATCGAACTGTGGCTGTGACACGCCCGGAATCAGAAATGCGAAAGGCCTTATCCTTGGTGTCGGTTCAGAGTATTATACATATCAATCCACCGCTGCCTTCATTGATGATCTTCTGCAGCGTTTCCTGAAGCTTCAGCTGGGCATCTTCCGGCATCCTGAAAAGCTTGTTCTGGAGGCCCTCTGAAATCAGCTCATGGAGAGATTTTCCGAATATATTGGATTCCCAGAGTTTTTCCGGAGCACCCTCGAATTCCTTCAGGAGATAATTGACCAATTCCTCGGATTGCTTTTCTGAACCTACCAGAGGAGCGATTTCAGTTTCGATATCGGCCCGGATCATATGGATGGAAGGCGCGCTTCCCCTGAGTTTGATACCGAATCTGCTTCCCTGTCTTATGATTTCCGGGGGCTCCAGGGTCAGTTCATCGATACTGGGTGTTACAACGCCGTAACCCTTTGTTCTGACTTCAGAAAGGGCATTTGCTATTTTTGAGTATTCCGCCCTTATAGCCGACAATTCTTTCAGGACTGAGAACAGGCGCTGCTCACCATCGATTTCAAGGCCGGTTTCCTCTTTGACTACCTTAAAGAAAAGCCCGTCAGATGGCTTCATTTCCAGGCTGACCTCGCCTGTACCCATCTTGACATCCTGGATGGAAGTCTTGCTTAAAAAATCATATATGCCGAATCTTTCCGCCGCATCATATACATTCTGTACCGTTGACCTGTCCTGGAACGAATCCATGATTGCGTTGACCAAGTCTTTCCTGAGCCAGTGTTCGTTATCCAGGGAAAGGATCCAGCCGGGAAGATTGAAGCTGATTTCACGCACCGGGAAGTCAAGAAGAATACCGTTCATAACCCTGTTTATGGATTGTATGCCCAGATTGAGGCAGTCGACGGGGATGACCGGCTTGCTGTATTTTTTGCTTAATTCTTCGGCCATCGTTTTGACTTCGGCGCTTTCGGGGGATGTTGAGTTAAGCAGTACCACAAAGGGCTTTCCTGAAGCCTTAAGCTCGTTGATTACCTGCTCTTCTGCTTCTTCATACTCTTCCCTGGGGATATTGGTAAAGGAACCGTCAGCTGTAACAAGTACTCCAATGGTGGAATGGTCGCTGATGACCTTTCTTGTACCAATGGCGGCCGCCTCCTCAAAGGGTATGTCATAATCATACCAGGGCGTCTTTACCATTCTGGGCACTTCGCCTTCCATATGGCCGACGGCGCTCTTGACCATATAGCCAACGCAGTCCACGAGCCTGACCCGCATGTTTACGTTATCGTCCATGGTTACGGTAACCGCTTCATTGGGGACGAATTTTGGCTCGGTGGTCATAATCATCCGTCCTGATGCGCTCTGGGGTGTCTCATCCACGGCCCTTTCCCTGTCATACGGGTTCTGAATATTCGGCAAGACCAGGGAATCCATAAAACGCTTGATAAAAGTTGATTTGCCGGTCCGGACCGGACCCACTACTCCTATGTATATATCGCCCTTTGTCCTTTCCGCAATGTCGCTGTATATGCTGTACAAAGCTTCCACGGCCAATCCCCCTCTGTTAAAGCCTGGGGCACATGCAACAATAGCATGGCCCATGGGTCAGTATAAGTATATTGGCCGTCAAGACGATATATGAAAGATTTTATTTAAAAAACCATGGGGACAGTCCCCATGGTTTGTCATGGTTTGCCATGGTTTTGAAAGATCACGGGGACCGCCCCCGTGGTTTCTATTTATGGTTTTCGAAAGACAACAGGCATTTGTCAGCCCTGTACTTAGTGATGATATACTCAACGGGCTGGCCGTTTTTGGCAAACAGTATGTTGTTCACCTTGATCAGGGGCTGCCCTGGCTGTACCTTGAGATAGCCAGCATCCCTTTGGTCGGTATAGACTATTTCAAGCATACTCTTAGATGTGTTGGGAATCAGCGGATATTTTCCTCGAAGAATATCGTGGGAAGGCTTTTTCATCTTGATATCCTCGCAGATATCCGGAAAATGGTACAGCGGTATATATGAGATATTCAGCGAGATCACTTCTTCGCCATGATTGTTTATGTAGGTAATAGCCGCAAACTCGGCCGGCATATCGTGTTTGAGCCCGAACAATTCGGACAGATTCTTATCCTTATCGCTCGAGATGATCTCCATATACACGATATTCTTATCAGACGGGTTCTTGCTGTCCAGTATGGAACCGGTGAAACCTGTATAGTCCTTGATATGGATATGGGTTTTCCGTGTTGAAACGAAGGTCCCTTTTCCCTTTTGTTTATATAAATGGCCACTGGCCGTCAGTTCATTTATTGCCTGACGTACCGTTGGCCTGCTTATATCGTACATTTCACAGAATTCCTGCTCTGAAGGGATTTTGGAGTTTTCTTTAAACTCACCTTTTTCAATCTTTTCAAGTATGAGATTCTTCAGCTGGTAATATAGCGGTACATTACTATACTTGTTTATGTCTACCATACCAAAACCCTCCATCGCATTACATAATGACGTAAAGACAATATAACATTAATCGGAAAGATATTCAATAGATGTTAATGTATTTTTTTGAAGACATTTGTACATTCTTATAAATTGAGGTCCACGTGTACATCTGTGACTTGGTTGGCTTCCAGCAAGGGATAGACATGCTCTTCAAGAAACTCGTCCACCTGCTGCGGGCAGCGCCCTATGTAATTTTCCGGCTTCAGAACTTCCTTAATATCCTCCAGTGACAGGCCAAATGCCGGGTCACCGGCTATGCGCTCAATCAGGTCATTGGGCTGTCCGTCATTCTTCACCCTGCCGGCTGAGGCCAAGGAGTGCTGTCTGATTCTTTCGTGAAGTTCCTGCCTGTCTCCGCCTTTCTTAACTGCCTCCATAAGGATGTTTTCTGTGGCCATAAAGGGGAGCTCTTCCATGACATGCTTTTCAATGACCCTTGGATAGACCACGATACCATCGGCTATGTTTTGGTAAATGTTAAGGATGGAATCCAGGGCCAGGTATGCTTCAGGAATGCTTATGCGGCGGTTGGCCGAATCATCCAGGGTCCTCTCAAGCCATTGGGTGGATGCGGTAATGGCAGGATTTAACGCGTTCACGATCACGTATCTTGCCAGCGCTGAAATCCTCTCGCTGCGCATGGGGTTTCTCTTGTACGCCATGGCCGAAGAGCCGATCTGTTTTCTTTCAAATGGCTCCTCAAGCTCTTTCAGGTTTGCCAGCAGGCGCATATCATTGCTGAATTTATATGCGCTTTGGGCAACCGCGCTCAGGACGTTGAGTATCCTCGAATCCTGCTTCCTTGAGTATGTCTGGCCTGAAACCGGCATTATCTCATGGTAACCTATCTTTTCGGCTATCAGTTTCTCCAGCTCTTTGACCTTTTCGTGATCTCCATCGAAAAGGGCAAGAAAGCTTGCCTGGGTTCCTGTTGTGCCCTTGTTTCCCAAAAGCCGCAGGTGCGAAATAACAAAATCCAGTTCCTCAATATCAAGCATCAAATCCTGAATCCAAAGGCATGCCCTTTTACCCACGGTTACAAGTTGTGCCGGCTGAAAATGGGTATAGCCCAGCGTGGGCACATCCTTGTAAGACTTGGCGAAACGGCTGAGTTTAAGAATCACTGAGAGGACCTTTTCCCTGATAATTCTCAGAGCCTTGTGAAAGATGATTATGTCGGTGTTGTCACAAACAAAGCATGAAGTAGCACCCAAATGAATTATCCCTTTCGCCTTTTTGCACTGGGCACCGTAAGCGCGGATATGGGACATGACATCATGACGTGTCTCTCTTTCTATCTCTTCAGCCAACTCGTAGTTTATATCATCGCGAAAGGCCTTCAATTCATCGATCTGTTCCTGGGTAATATCAAGCCCAAGCTCCTTCTGGGCTTCGGCAAGGGCAATCCACAGCGTGCGCCAGGTTTTGAACTTGGTGTCGGGCGAAAAAAGCTCCAGCATCTCTCTACTGGCATATCTTGAACTGAACGGACTTTCGTAAGAGCTCCTGGACAAAGTGCGTACCTCCGAAAAAAACAGCAAAATACCACCACGTAAGCATGACATTACTACGTCACTACGTTAATACATAAATATATCATGTTAATGTTATGGCTGTGGTAGTAATTATATCTCTATTCATGAGAAAAATCCAGTAAAAAAAGAGTGAATTTTTAAGTTTATTCACTCTGTACAAAAATAATCGGGCTATTAAGGAAAAGGATACTTATTGCAGTCGTTCCAGCGCGGCTATTTCAACGCAGACACATAGTATTTCAATGGCTTTTTCCAGTTCGTCTATGGGCGGATATGACGGCGCAAGCCGTATGTTTGTATCATCCGGATCATTTCCGTAAGGGAACGTGGCTCCCGCCGGGGTCAGGGTCACCCCTGCCTCTTTTGCCAGTTCCACAACCCGACGGGCACATCCCTTCATCACGTTAAAGCTTATGAAGTATCCCCCTCGCGGTTTGTGCCAATAGGCGATATTCTTGCCCCCCAGGTTTTTTTCCAGGATGTTGAATACGGTTTCAAATTTAGGTCTTAGAAACCCGGCTTGCTTTTTCATATGTTCCTTCAAGTTTTCCGGGTCCTTCAGAAAACGGACATGCAGCATCTGGTTGATCTTGTCAAAGCCGATTGTCTGAATGGCGATCTGCTTCTTAAGGTATGCGATATTCTCCGGGCTCGATGCCACCACGGCTATCCCCGCCCCCGGGAAAGTTATCTTCGAGGTAGACGAAAACATGTAAGCCCTGTGGGGATGGCCTGCCCTGCGGCACTCTTCTATCAGGTCCAGGAGCGTATCCTGGGTTTCATAGAGATGGTGGAACTGATATGCGTTATCCCACATGATGATGAAATCATCAGCGGCGGTTTTCATGGCCGCAAGGCGTCTTACCACACGGTCCGATAAGGTTATGCCTGTAGGGTTGCTATACATGGGGATACTCCACATTCCCTTGACAGAAGGATCTTTTGACACCAGTTCTTCCACCATGTCCATATCGGGCCCTTCCGATGTCATGGGAATTGTTATCAGATCAAACCCGAATTGCTCTGTAATGGCAAAATGGCGGTCATATCCCGGGCTGGGGCATAAAAACTTGAGTTTTCCCTGTTTGCCCCATGGTTGCTTAAAGCCGTTGAGACCAAGGAGTAGGGCCTTGCTTATAAGGTCATACATCAGGTTCAGGCTTGAGTTCCCGCCTACGATAATCTGGTCAACCGAGAGATTGAACAGCGAGGCGAATAATCTTTTCGCCTCAATGATCCCGTCCATGGCTCCATAATTACGGCAATCGATTCCATCTTCGGAAACAAGGTTCTTTGCGTATTTGAAAAGGTCCATGGAAAGATCCAATTGGTCGCTGCCGGGCTTTCCCCTGGACATGTCCAGTTTCAGGCCTTGTTTCTTATATTCTTCATATTGCTTTAGGAGTTCATCTTTTCTTTCAGTCAGGCTTAAAGGGGCTATCTTTTTCTCATATGCCCTCCGGACATCTATATCCGGCTTCCTTCCTGGCGGCATTTCCATGACTTCATCCATCGTTATTCCTCCTGGGCGCATTCATTATAAACTTATGTTATATTCTATAAGAGCGATACGCATTATGCAAGTTTATTCTTCTGATATTGCAAACTCTTTTGACATGCTTCATACAGAGAGCCCGCCCAATCTGGTACCCAGGTCAAACGTGCTTTAAATTTCCCCGTTTGCCGCTTGAAAGGGCCTGTTTTTAAATCTTGCATGTTGAAAAGCCGCGCGATTCATTATCAATGATCAGCGTTGCCGGGTTTTTAAGCCAGCAATCGACCGGAATGAAGCAGGTAATAAGGCTTCAATTTATAATATGCACCCACTTTTCTATAACCTGGCTGAGGTAATCGGCAAATACCTTTCTTTCTGCGCTTCCCATGGCTATCAGCGGGCTTTCCGCGATAATCTCTTCGCCCTTGTAGACAGATACCGTTCCAAGAATTGTTCCTTTTCGTATTGGGGCCTGCAATTCCGCGGGAAGTGAAACCCTTGTTGAGAGCATGTCTATTTCCTGATTCTTTATGACAGCCTTTACATCAGCGGCAACTCCCGCCGGGATGGCTTCCGCGGCACGGGCGCGCGTTACCGGAACATGTCCCATTATACTTCCCATGTCAAGAAGCTTTACATATCTGTAGCTCTCAAACGCATAATCCAGGACCCTCATACTGCTTTGCGATCTCAGGCTTTTTGAGTCGCAGAAAAGCACCGTTGATATCAGGCGCATATTGTTCCTGGTGGCCGAGGTGACCAGGCATCTTCCGGCCTGCCCGGTATACCCCGTTTTAACACCGTCGGCGCCTTCATACAGACCAAGCATCTCATTGGTATTGGTAAGCGTCCTGCCCTCGAAATAATACTCCCTGGTCTTCACGATCCTGTTAAATACCGGGTTGCTCAATGCATAACGGGTTATTTTTGCCAGATCATAAGCCGTGGTATAATGTCCTTCGGCATCTAAACCGTGGGGATTGGAAAAACTGGTCTCATAAGCGCCTATCTCCCTTGCTTTCTCGTTCATCATCCTTGCGAACTCCTGGACGCTTCCCGCGCAATACTCCGCAATCGCGACAGCTGCATCGTTTCCGGAGCACATCATGAGTCCGTACAGAAGATCCTCCATCCGGATATTGGAGCCTGCCCTGAGCCCCATTTCAGAGCCACCCATACCGGCCGCGCGGCCGCTGATTGGTACACGCGCGTCCAGGGAACAGTTCTCGATCGCTATAATCGCTGTCATTATCTTTGTGGTGCTGGCCATGGGTCTTTTTACAAAGGCATTTTTTTCATAGAGAACGGTTCCGGTTTTAAAATCCATCACGCAGGCTGACCGTGCGTTAATGACCGGGGCTGATACAGCCAACGCTTGCTCCCTGTCAAACGTATCGGGATAGATTATACCTGTATGTACGGTCATGTCCCGGGAAATGTCCGGTAACGAAGTCAATAGGGCCGGGTCTTCCGGCGGGGACCGGCGCGGCGGTATGAAAAGACATACGAAAGCCAGATTAAGAATGAGTATGAAGGCCAGGAAGTATAACAGGTCCCTTGCTTTCAAGACTGTATCTCCGTATATTGTTCTGCCAGTGTCATTTATATGTCTTTCAGGGACTTATTACACCATCATTCTTCAAGATTTCAATAATGGTCCTGACTGTACGGGATATATCATTGTCAGAAACAACATGGTAATCGCAGTAGGCCTTGTATAGGGGATAACGCTTTTCCATGAGTTCATGGAGGATTTCAGGTCCATTGCTCAGAAGAGGACGGCCTTTAAAATCTATACTTTCCGCGATGAGATGGACAGGCCTGTCGATAAATATGAGGAAGCCTTTTTCCTTCAAGGCCTTAACATTCTCTTCCCTCAGCACAACTCCTCCACCGGTGGAAATGACGGCGCCCTCAAAGGATGCGATCTCGGATATAATCTTGCTTTCAGCATCCCGAAAATAGTCCTCTCCCCTCTCAAACAGCTTCGGGATAGGGCCATAGGTTTCTTCTATGAGAACATCGGTGTCTATGAAAGGCATATTGAGTTGCTCACTCAAACGCTTTCCCACTGTCGTTTTCCCGCATCCCATCATACCTATTAAAACAATATTTTGTTTCATTAGCCCCTCCTTATCTCCTCTATCGCTTTGTTTATAAGGGCCTTATCCAGGGTTCTTCTCTGCCAGATCTCTTCGGAGCGCAAGGCTTGAGCCACCAGCATGTAAATGCCGTTGGCGCATGGGATGCAAAGTTCTTCCGCATATCTTAAAAGGACAGTTTTTTCGGGATTATATATCAGATCCATAACAAACTTCACACCTGTAATCTGCTCTTTCTGAAGCGGGCTTTCGGATATGCGGGGGTGCATGCCCACCGGTGTGGTGTTGATCAAAATGTCATAGCCCGCGGCCCTGAAAGTGGATATGTCGGCGCAGTTAAGCCCGGGGAATTTCATTATGGCACTATCCGGATCGCGGGATACTATGGTTATGCCCGAAGCTCCATGATCCTCCAGGTATGCCACGACGGCCCTCGCAGCGCCGCCGCTGCCCAGCACGGCGCATCTCGCTCCCGCTGTTTTAACACCGTATTCCTCAAGGGCCATGCCAAACCCGTGGTAATCGGTGTTATATCCCTTGTATCCACCCGAAAGGCAAACAGTGTTTACCGCGCCTATATGGAGGGCTTCATCCGACAGGGAATCAAGATAAGCCAGGATCTCTTTTTTATATGGGATGGTAACATTGACCCCCAGGTAGCCGCGGGATTTCAGGCTGTCCAACAGGTTGGGCAGCTTTTCCGGCTTAACCTCAATCAGGTCATATTCAGCGTTCATTCCCGATTCTTTGAAAAACAGCGAATGTATCCTGTGGGATAGGCTGTGGGAAAGCTTTTCGCCCACCAGGCCATACCTTGCCGGACCCGATCCTGCGGCGCTGGATATGATCCTTGACTGGAATTGCCGTGAAACCTCCAGGATCCCGGAATAGACAGATTTGATGGATTCCCTGTATTCCGGGTTTTTTACCTGTGAAAGTATCCGGTCCAGGACCTGCCGCTCCCGTGACGAATCCAGTATGGCCATGCCGGTCTTCTTTTTGTATTCCGCCACATCCCGTACATGGTCCATCCTCTTTTCAAGAAGCTGGGTTATGGCTTCGTCAACCTCATCTATTCCTTTTCTTATGGTATCCAAAAAATCTTTTGGAGGCATATTCCAGGATCCCTCCCCGTTCATGCAATAAATGCGGGACCGCTAAAAAAGCTGCCCGGCTTTTGAATTGGTTCAGGGCGCCTTACAGGCACTGGTATCCAAACTGCGTCAGATAAAGGTCGCACAGTGCAATGGCGCAGGCAGCCTCCACAACCGGCACCGCCCTTGGGACGATGCATGTATCATGCCTGCCCTCTATTTCAAGTACAGCGTCCTCCATCTTCTTCATGTCAATGGTGTCCTGGGCTTTCGCGATTGAGGGAACGGGCTTTAAGGCCACCCGGAAAACAACCGGCATTCCGTTGGTAATTCCCCCGTTTATGCCGCCGTTATTGTTGGTTTTGGTCCGGACCTGCTCCCCGTCCATATAGAAGCTGTCGTTAGCTTTACTGCCCCTCATTCTTGTTATGGTAAAGCCAGCGCCGAACTCCACACCCTTAACCGCGGGTATGGAAAACAGGATGGAAGAAAGTTTGCCCTCAACATTGCAGAAGTATGGAGTGCCGATTCCGGCCGGAAGGCCGATGACGGCCGTTTCAATTATGCCCCCCACCGAATCCAGATCCCTTCGGGCCTCGTCAATCAGCTGGGAATACAATTCGGCACAGGAAGCGTCATTTACAGGAAGCTCCATGCTCCTCAAATTTTCAAGCTGTTTCCTGGTAATGTCGGCCATATCGAAAGCCACGTCGGTAATATCACCAATACTCCAAATATGGCTCCCTATATGTATTCCCTTAACCTCGAGGAACTGGCGGGTAAGGGCGCCCGCGAAAACCAAAGGCGCGGTAAGCCTGGCCGAGAAATGACCACCGCCCCTGAAATCGTTGTATCCGCCAAAGCGGACAGACGCGGTATAATCGGCATGACCGGGCCTTGCCAGGTGGCTGGTTTCTTCGTAATCCCGTGATCTGGTGTCGGTATTCCTGACAAGGCCGCATATGGGAGCGCCCGTGGTCCTGCCCCGGTACAGGCCGCTCAGTATTTCCACTTCATCGGCTTCCTTCCTCTTTGTAGAATATACCGTGGCCTTTGGCCTTCTTCTCTCCATCTCAGTATTTATTCTCTCAAGATCCACGGTCATCCCGGCCGGAAAGCCGTCCACCACAACCCCAACGGCGGGGCCGTGGGATTCGCCGAACAGCGAAATTCTTAATCTTTCACCCCATATGCTGCTCATCAACCTTACCTCCCAGCAGCTTAAAATCTTGCCAGAACTCCGGATAGGACTTGGAAACGGCTTCAAACCCGCTGATTTCCACAGGACCCATCGTACGGGACGATGCTATGGCCAGGGCCATGACTATCCTGTGGTCGTTCCAGCCATCAACGCTGGCACCTGTAAAGTGGTTCACCCCATGTATCACAAGCCCGTCCTGCCTTTCCACTATGCGGGCTCCCAGCTTGTTAAGCTCGCTGCAAACTGCCCGCAGCCGGTCCGATTCCTTGAGCCTCAGCCTTTTTGCGTTGGTGATGGCTGATACTCCGGGACAAAGAGCCGCGGCCACAGCCACAGCCGGAACAAGGTCGGGACACTGGGAGGCGTCCACCTGGACGCTTTTAAGGGTGCCAGGGTTTACCAATAGTGTACCCTGTCCCCACACCGTTCGGGCGCCCATGTCCCGTACAATGTCGAGTATTATTCGGTCACCCTGCAAAGAAGCCTCATTCAGGCCTTCTATGGCTACTTCGCCGCTGATGGCTCCCAGGACGCAGAAGAAAGCCGCCTGGGACCAATCCCCTTCCACAGCGAGCGAGCAGGCAGCGGCTTTCTGTTTCCCTTGTATTTTAAACAGCCTGAAGTCATGGGAATGCCCGATTGATATACCGAACCTTTCCAGGGCGTCAATGGTCATGCCAACATATGGACGGGACTCCAGGGGACCCGAAATCCTGATTTCTGAATCACCATCAAGAAAAGGCAGGGCCATCAAAAGCCCGGATATGAACTGGGAGCTCACATCGCCTCTTAAGTCATACTCACCTGGTCTTAGCCTTCCTTCCAGCCTGATGGGCATTTTGCCGTTTTCATCAGTGAAGTTTACACCTTTTCCGGGCAGGAGCCTTTTATATATATCAAAAGGCCGCGTTACAAGCCTGCCCTTGCCCGTGAGGGTAACGGGATCTGCACACAGTCTGCTGATGGGTATAACCAACCGGGCTGTGGTACCGGACTCTATGCAGTCAATCACAGGCCGGACTACCCTGATATCACCCGGAGACGAAATAACAACCCGCTTCCTGCAGTCAAAAACCGGGCTGTCCTCAATCATCACGCTGGCTCCCAGGGCTTCGCAGGCCTGCATGGTGGCCTTAATGTCGTCAGATAAGACCACATTGTCTATTTCGCTTGTGCCTTTTGCCAACAGGGCACAGAGCATCAGGCGGTGGGCCATGCTTTTTGACGGCTGGATGAATATCCTTCCCGTAAGTTTTGCGGGTTCAATTCTCAAGCTGCGCAAACAGATGCTCCTCCAATTCCTCAAAACTCCATTTGGCCAATCCGCACTTACCTGTCTCACGCAGGTATGCGATGGTAATAAGCCCGGAGCGTGATTTCTTGTCTATCCTTATGGCACCGACCAGGTCCTTCATGTTCACATCGGGTAAGGCCACGGGAAGGTTAAAGGATTCCAGTAGCCCGGTAAGCCTCTTTAATGTTCCTGGTTTTGTCAATCCGAGCCTTTCGGTGATACGGGTAATATACACCATCCCAACCGATACGGCTTCGCCATGGGTCAGCCCCTGGTACTGTTGGACCTTCTCGATGGCGTGGCCTATGGTATGGCCAAAGTTGAGAATCTGCCTTAAACCTGTATCATGCTCGTCCTGTTCGACTATGGCCGATTTGATCCGGCAGCTTGCGGCGATGATTTCGTCAAATATTACTCCTGCCCCTGTGTCGCTTGCCATTATTTCAAGTTTATCGCATAAGTCCCTGTCGCATATCAGACCATGCTTGATCAGCTCAGCCATGCCGTCCAATAATTGCCTGTCGTCCAGGGTGGCTAAAAAGCCCGGGTCGGTGTAAACCGCATCGGGCTGGTAAAAGGCGCCTACCAGGTTCTTACCCTGTTCCATGTCAACGGCCGCCTTGCCGCCGATGCTACTGTCAACCATGGCCAGGAGCGTCGTGGGTATCTGGATAAAACCGAGCCCCCGTAAAAAAGTTGCCGCCGCAAGCCCGGCAATATCCCCGGTTACGCCTCCTCCCAGGGCCACAACATAATCGCTGCGTGTAAAGGCTGCGTCGGCCAGGGCATTGTATATACCTTCAAGGGTCCTGAGATTCTTACTCGGTTCACCCTCGGGAAAAGTGACCGAAATAGTTTCAAAGCCCTTTATCCTGAGTTTCCTTACAAACTCTTCCCCGTACAGGGAGAATACCCGGTTGTCGCTGACAATGGCCATTCGCCTTCCATGGTAACGCCTTTCGAACAATTGGGGAAGATAACCAAGCATTCCTGTTTCTATTTCGATATTGTATGGTTTTGATGGGGTATTGACCCGGACCTGAATAACCATGGACAACCTCCCGCCTCATTTCTTTTCCGGCTAAAACTGGATATTTCGTCCCTCAATTTCTGCAAGTTTCCGTAATTCGGGAATAAGGCTGGCGTAATCTGCGGGAGTTAGTGACTGTTCCCCGTCGCTGAGCGCGCACCTGGGGTTGTTATGGACCTCGATGATCAGCCCGTCCGCGCCCGAAACCACAGCCCCCTTGGACATGGGCAGAACCATCCAGGATTTGCCGGTGCCGTGGCTCGGATCCACTATGATGGGAAGGTGGCTGAGCCTTTTTATAGCGGGCACCGCGCTAAGGTCAAGGGTGTTTCTCGTATAGGTTTCAAAGGTGCGTATTCCGCGCTCGCAAAGGATTACATTTTCATTGCCTTCGCTCATTATATATTCCGCGGACATCAGCCATTCCTCCAGGGTGGCCGAAAGACCGCGCTTTAGCAGTATGGGCTTCTTCGTCCTGCCCAGTTCACGCAGCATTACAAAATTCTGCATGTTCCTGGCTCCCACCTGGATAATATCCACGTCCTCGAGGAAACGCTCCAGGACCTCGGTGGACATAATCTCGGACACGATGGGAAGGCTGGTTTCCCTGCCTGCTGTTTTAAGAAGCTCAAGCCCTTCCAGGCCGAGTCCCTGGAAGCTGTAGGGAGAAGTCCGCGGTTTATAGGCGCCGCCCCTTAAAAAAGAGGCCCCCGCCTTTTTCAGTTCATGGGCGATGTTTACGATCTGCTCCTCGCTTTCCACTGAGCACGGACCTGAAATCAGTACGAAATGGCCAGCGCCGATCTTTCTTCCCCGGACCTCTATCACCGTATCCACGGGCTTGAACATGCGGTTGGCCTTTTTGAAGGGTTCGCTGACCCTCATGGTATTGGCCACTATCTCATGTGAAGAAAGGGCGTAGGTGTTGATTCTTGAGACATCGCCAATAAGGCCGATGATAGTGGTTTCTACACCGACTGAAACATGCACCTTCAGTCCAAGGTTCTCAATCTCTCTGATCAGTTCTCTTCTCTGCTCTTCAGTAGATCCGGGTTTCAGTACCAGAATCATGATCTCATCTCCTCACTGGCAGCCTTGCGGCCCCTGTATTTGCATCAGGCGCACAACAGCTTATGTCCAGGTTCAGCGGCTGAATTATCCGTAGAACTCGTCGTAAATGCTTACTATTGCCTTGTCAACATCGTCCTCTGATACTCCGAACATGATGCTGACCTCAGAAGATCCCTGGTTGATCATCCTTATATTGATGCCGCTTCGGGCCAGGGCCTTTGTAACCCTCGCGGCGATGCCCACGGTATGCATCATGCCCTCGCCCACTACCATAACAAGCCCCAGGTCATATTCGATATCCACGCTGTCAACCCGGAGGTCCTTGGCGATCCTTTCCATGATGCGGCTTTTTCTCTCGTCGTCCATGTACTGTTTTCTGATGATGATGGATATATCGTCAATACCCGAAGGCATATGTTCAAACGGAACAAACTCTTCCTCGAGGATCTGGAGCACCTTGCGGCCAAACCCTACTTCACGGTTCATCATGTACTTGTGGATATTTATACTGCAAAAACCTTTTCCGCCTGCTATTCCGGCAACGGGACATTCAGATTCCGATCTTGCCGGGGTGATCAATGTACCGGGAGCGTCGGGATTATTGGTGTTCCTTATATGCACCGGTATCCTCTTCTGGTATACGGGCTCCAGCGTTTCCTCGTGGAGCACCGAAAACCCGGCATAGGCAAGCTCGCGCATCTCCCTATATGTAAGAACGCGGATGGGCTTGGGATCCTCAATCAGTTTCGGGCTTGCGGCGAATACCGAGTTGACATCAGTGAAGTTTTCATAGACATCCACTTCCAGCGCAGCGGCCAGGATGGAGCCCGTGATATCCGAGCCTCCCCTTGGGAATGTGACCACATCGCCTGACAGAGAATACCCGAAAAAGCCCGGGAATATGATAATGCCCGGCAAAGACCTGATCTTCTGCAGGTTCTTGAATGACTGGGGAAGCACCCGCGCGTTACCGTATTCGTCACTGAGGAACAGGCCAGCATCCTTGGGGTTCAGATACTGCGCCTGGTACCCGGTTGATTTTAAGTAGTAAGCCACGAGCCTTGCCGCGTTATCCTCACCGGCAGCCTTCATCCTGTCCATGAATTTCTCATCGGAGTCATAATCCATTGAAAGCCGTGTTCTCAGGTTGTTTTCGATATCAACAACAATCTGGTTTCCAAGGCCGAGATCCGCCGAGATCTCCCTGAACCGGGATACGATGTTTTGGAGAACCTCTTCATAATCTTCGCCTTTTAAAAACCTTTCGGCGCACTGGATTAATAGATCAGTGATCTTGGTATCGGAATCAAAACGCTTGCCCGGAGCTGAAACTACAATTAAACGCCTTTCCGGGTCGGAGGTTATGATGGAACAAATCTTCCTGATCTGTTCTGCATTTGCCATTGATGTTCCGCCAAACTTGCAAACCTTCATATATAATACCTTGCCTTTCATTATCGGATTATCCCGTTTCCCAGCCAATTCCCATTAAGATAAGGAATCCAATGGAAACCGAAGCAAAGTTAAAGCCTATATGATAAAAACATGACGACATGCTGATCCGTGATGGCAATCGAGCAGCTGAACATTGTTGCTTCGTAAATAAAAAGATAAAGGGTTTCCCCTTTATCCTTAGATTTTAATATCAAGCCTATCCTTTGTCAATCATTATATGCTATTTACAGGCTTGTCAGGCCCCTCCGATCAGGCGTATGGTTTCCTTGGCTATGGCAAGTTCCTCATTGGTAGGTATGATCAATGTGCGGACCTTCGCGTCATCAGTACTGATATCTATCTCGATCCCCTTGCTCCTGTTCTTTTCGGGGTCTATCTTTATGCCCAGGAATTCCATGTTTGTACAGACCCGCTGGCGGATGTCGGGATTGTTCTCACCGATTCCCGCGGTGAACACCACGGCATCCAGGCCGCCCATTGCGCAGGCATAAGCGCCGATAAACTTCTTGACCTGGTATGAAAATATCTGCAGGGCAAGCTCCGCGCGCTCATTTCCTTCATTCACGGCCTTCTCCAGGTCCCTGAAATCGCTGGACACACCGGATATTCCATAAACCCCCGACTTCTTGTTCATGATACAGTCCATTTCGTCGGTGGACAGTTTCTCCTTGTTCATCAGGAAGGTTACTGCCGCAGGGTCTATAGTGCCGCAACGAGTTCCCATGGCCAGCCCGTCAAGGGGAGTAAATCCCATGGAGGTTTCCACGCTTTTGCCGCAATCCACGGCAGTGATACTTGAACCATTACCAAGATGGCATGTGACGATTTTCAGCTGGTCGTATGGCCTTTTTAGCAAAACTTCAGCCCGTTCTGAAACATATTTGTGGGATGTGCCGTGGAAGCCGTATTTACGCAGCCTGTACTTCTCATAATACTCATATGGCAGCGCGTAAATGTAGACCTTTTTCGGCATGGTCTGATGGAAGGCTGTATCAAACACCGCAACCTGGGGCACCCCTTCAAGAATCTTGCTGCAGGCCTTGATGCCTGTTATATTCGGCGGGTTATGGAGGGGAGCCAGTTCCTCGCATTCCTCTATTGTTTTAATGACCTCATCATCGATGATTACCGAACTGAAGAATTTCTCTCCTCCGTGGACAACCCTATGGCCTACTGCGTTGATCTCATCCAAGGATTTGATGACACCGGTCTCTTCATCGGTCAGTACGGCTATCAGCTGTTTTATAGCCTCCAGATGGCTTTCCATGACGATTTCCTTGATAATCGACCTGCCATCACAGGTCTTATGCCTGATAAATGAACCGTTTATTCCTATCCTGTCGCAAACGCCCCTGGCCAGCACAGTTTCTCCTTCCACATTTATCAGCTGATACTTCAAGGATGAGCTTCCCGCATTGATAACAAGTATATTCATGATCATCTATCCCCTTTTTTGCTTTATGTTCCCTTTATATTAAAAAACTCACTTTACCCTATGCCATGGCTTATTTTCCCGTGGCCTGGGCCTGAACCGCCGTAATGGCCACTACTCCCGCAATATCTTCTGCCGAACAGCCCCTGGACAGGTCGTTTACGGGTTTTGCGATGCCCTGCGTAACAGGCCCGTACGCTTCGGCCTTTGCCAGCCTCTGTGTCAGCTTGTAAGCGATATTACCTGAATTCAGATCAGGGAATATCAGAACATTAGCCTCACCCTTGAGAGGGCTTTCCGGAGCCTTTGACCTGGCAATCTCGGGAATGATCGCCGCGTCAACCTGCAGCTCGCCGTCTATCAGGTATCCGGAGTCTCTTTCCTTGGCAATCCTGGTGGCTTCTATCACTTTTTCGATCAGTTCGCTTCTGGCGCTGCCATAACTGGAATAAGACAGCATGGCTACCTTTGGTTCGGCTTCTACAAGGTTCTTAAAGGTAGCCGCCGAAGTAATTGCGATTTCAGCCAATTCTTCAGCGTTTGGATTTTCAACAAGTCCGCTGTCAGCGTACAGAAATGTGCCTTTATATCCGTACTCACAATCGGGAACACAGATAATGAAGAATGCGGAAACGAGCCTGACTCCTGGTGCTGTTTTCAGAATCTGGAGCGCCGGCCTCAATGTGTCGGACGTGGAATGGACGGCCCCCGCAACCATACCGTCGGCTTCATTCTTTTTGACCATCATGACACCCCAGTAAAGAGGGTTTTTCATGATCTCGCGGGCTTTTTCAATGGTCATGCCCTTATGCTTTCTCATCTCGTAGAAAGTATTACAGAAGTCATCAAACTTTTCTGATTTTTCAGGGTTTACAATAGCTGCTCCTGAAATATCTGTTCCTTGTGCCAGGGATTTTATCTTTTCTTCGTCTCCCACAAGGACGATATTGGCAAATCCCTGTTTCAGTATGATTTCTGTGGCCTTGAGGACACGGATATCTGTGCTTTCAGGCAAGACTATGGTTTTTTTGTCGAGTCCTGCACGTTCGGTGATTCTTTTTAAAAAGTCACCCATAACGAATTTTCTCCTTTCACGTGTATACACTATACATGTTGTAATATAGCCTATATGCCCAGAAAAATTATAATACAAATGTTTTTTGTATACAAGGAAAAACGGCAAATTCATAATAATTAACATGTGGTAATATATTCTGTATACATGATTAGGCCATAATTACCGGTCAGATCCTGTAGATTATCCGCCTCAAAGGCACCCAGCGCTTTATGCCGAAATCTTTGAGCAGTATTTTCCTCAGTTGCCTTGCTATGGTCTGTATGACCTCCAGGTCGTCCCCTGTTATCTCCTTGTCACCGTACCTGACCCTGCAGAAGATCTCTGAAGCGTCGGCAAAGGAATACCGAGCCAGGACGATATGCTTGTCGATACGCCGTCCGAATTCCAGAACCGTTTCACCAGGCTTGATGCCGCAGCCCGAATGTTCCAGCCAGATGAGCATTGTCTGGAATATGCTTATGATTTTCCTTTTGTTGTTTTTCCCCAAGAGCGCCAGATTGTCCACGAGAATTGCCAGAAGGTTAATTATGACCATGGCAAGGATCAGTCCTGCCAAGGCATGCGGTACGTATTCCAGGTAGGAAGTAAGTTCTACGGCAACCGGCGTTCCGGCGGGAGCACTGGGAAGATCGGAGGAATACTTGCCGTACATTTCAGCGTAACGCCTCATCAGATCTTCAATACTTTGGGCATCGCCGACCCTCCGGACATTCTCCTCTGAAGGAAGGTATTGCATGACATCGGCATAAATGGGTGTGGGTTCAAATATAAGCCATCCGAAACCCTGGAAATAAACCTCGACCCATGCATGGGCATGTCGGCTGGTGATGGTATAGATAGTATCATTATGGTTTTCGGGCATTACAAACCCTTCCACATACCTGGCCGGTATTCCCAGTGATCTGAGCATAACAGTCATTGAAGTGGCATAATAAGTGCAGTATCCCCTTCTGTCCTCGTTCAGAAACCATTCCACAAAATCCCGGCCCTCGGGTACACGGCTTGGGCTCAGGGTGTATTGATAGTTATTCCTCAAATAGTCCTGGATGGCGACAACCTTCTCATAATCGTTTTCGCAATCATGGGTTATGGCCCTGGCAAGCTTTATGACGCTTTCCGGGGTATTCTCGCTGATCCATGTGTATTCTTCCGCAATCTGTTTTGAGCGGATAAGAAGTGACTCCAGCACCTCTATGCCCTGCCCAAGCTCCTCCAGATGCGGGTTTTTGGGAGATGGATCCTTTTCAACCAGGGCGTCCCGCTGTCTTACGAGTTCGTCCAGCGCATCCTGGTACAGGTTGTCGTAACAGAATGTCAGCGCTCTTTTCAGAACGGGCGCGCCATACATTGGCTGCAGGTAATACACGGTATACCCGGATCCCATGGGCAATTTTCTTTGAGCATAGGCAATACCATGCATGTCCTGGCCCGCATCCAGGTTTCCTCCTTCGGTACTGGTTATGGGCATTATGGTAAGAAGCGGGGTGAATACTGTTTTCGTAGTCAGATTGCGGTACCGGATATCAAGTGAAAACGTGGGAAACAGGAAAGGATTGGACCTTCCGGAAGCCAGGTTTTCCAGGATCTCCTTATCGTTTCCCTCCACATCCGGAAACAGCTTATCGACAGGTATGTAAAGCCATCCCGCCCTGTTTTCCAGCAGCATGTTTTCTATCTCGGCGACGCTTTCACTGTCATCCTGGTTCTTGTGCCACATATTATTCTCATACCGGGAAAAGGCGGCACCGCGAAGATACGTTCTTTTATCACCCCTGACATCCATCATGACAGTATGGTTCGGTCTTATAGGCCCGCCAAGCCTGTTGGCAGAACCTCTGAATCCAGTCGCAGCCAGGCTGAAAAACTCCACATCGGTGTGTCCGAATCTTTGCTCCAGGTATTGAAAAACCTGGAATACCTTCCTGTCAAGCCACGGCCATCGGATGGGATGATCGCTCTTCGGTATGGATATGACGATAAGAACCGGAATGATGACCGCAGGCAGGGTAAACAGCATAAGGCTGCCCGATGCGGTTTTTCCGGTGATCAAACCTTTTTTGGCTTTTTTCTCGAAGACATGCCTGAAATAGGATATGGCTGTCAGCATGCAAGTAAAAGCCAGCACTGTTTTATTCTCGTTTCCCGTAAGTGTCCATATTCCGATATACATGGCTATTATGGCTCCGGTAAGCAGATACATCCTGAAATAGCGGATAAAAAGGAAGTAGATCACTATGGACAGAAGGATCGCGGCAAGGATGACGAGGATAATCGCGGCGGCTGCCAATTGCCCGGTAATGATGGTGTTCTGGTAATATATGATCCTTTCAATAATTTCGGCCATATAGGACATCTGGACCAGAACAATACCGCCGGTTCCTGTAAGGTACAGGACAACCGAAGTGACGGCCGCAACGCCCAAAACCAGTATTGAAACCATTCGGCTTACCCTGAACGCAAACAGCAGGCTGATGATGGGATACACCGCCGCAGATGCCAGGAAAACCACCGAAAAAGGCATTTGTCCCTTTAATACGGCAGAAGCGAGGGAGAGCATGACCAGTACGTACAGATAGCCGATGAAATAGATGAAAATTTTATCAAGCTTTGGTTTCATATGCTTTCACCTTTTCCTTTTCCCTGGCTTCGGTCCTTGCCCTGATCACTTCCAGTTCCGCGAAATCCTCCGCCTCTTCCCTCTGTTCCCCGATCTCCACAGCCCTGGGCGTCAGAAGATACCCTTTAATATTATTTTTCATCAAAAGGTCCGCAAGATCGTTTTTCGCCTGTACATCCTCCTGGTCAATACCAGCAATATCCACATAGTTCAGTTCAATATCAAATCCCTTGTTCCTAATCTTGAGTGATTCTTCCACCATCTTTCCGTCAAGGGTGACGGTATAGACATATATCAGCTTGCTGTTTCGCCCGGTATCGGTGAAATGATGGTAGATGTTTTCAAAATCATCTTCTTCGGAAAACTTGATTTCGGACAGGATCTGGTAAAGACCTTCAAATTCATTGAGGGACGCGGCACGGAAGGTATAGGGTTTTTCTTTGAAAAAGCAGAGGTTTACGGGAATGCTTCGCCTTAGCAGATAATAAATTGTTGAAACAATTTCCTCTATGACGCAGTCTTCCTTTATCAGGGTTTCTTCATTCATTGGTCCTGACTTGTTCAGGTTCAGGATCATCATGATATCATTGTCCAACTCGTTCCTGGTTTCCTTGACCATGGTTTTTGAGAGTTTGGACGTGAGCTTCCAGTGTATCTTTCTGAAACTGTCGCCATAGACATACTCCCTTATGTCCTTTATTACGTCATTGCCTGTTTCGTCATATCCCGATGCTGCCTCGCCCTCGGAAAGCCTTGCTACCTCTATATCTTTATTTATCTGTTCTATAACCCTGGGCTTGACAAGGATGCTCTTCTTTTCAAATGGGCTCAGCCTGATGCTGACCATACCAAGAAGGTCCTGGATCTCGATATAGTTTACTCCGATATCATATCGGCCCCTGAAATAAAGGGGCATGCTGTATTTGAACTCACGGCGGCTGAAGGGGGCCAGGGACAGGTGTACCCTCCTGAGGCTTTTTAATATGAACCTGCCCTCCATTTGCATATGTATGGTGATGTAGGGCATGTAAAGGAAAGACGCGTTCTGAAGGATCAGATGGTAGGTGGCGCATTCACCCTTGACAAAGGTACGCTCTCCCACGCGCTCGCTCATCCTGGAAAAGACGCAGATTATAACCATGTGTATTGCCGAAATAAACGGCAGGGCCAGCATCAGGTAAAGCAGGGTATATGGCAAAACGCCCCCGTAGAAATATGCATATACAAGGCTTGCGAAAAGAAGCAGAAGATAGCGTACGATGTTGCGTTTCCGGTACCTTGATTCCCTGGGAAGGTAATCCGGACCAGTGATTTTTTTCATAGCATGCCGTCCCCCGTCTATTTTATTCCCACAGGTATTCTCTGGCGCTCCACGATATCAAGGATGATGCTTTCATTGGTTATGCGCTTTATTTTGGCTTCCTGTTTCAGTACAAGCCTGTGGCTGAGTACGGGCACGGCCAAATCCCTTATGTCTTCCGGAAGCACATAATCCCTGCCATCATACAGGGCGGCTGCCTGTGATGCCCTGAATAGACTGAGGGAAGCCCTTGGGCTGCAGCCCAGCATGACGTGCCCATGCCTCCTGGTGGCAGTAATTAAATCCACTATGTATCCTGCAAGGCTTTTGTCCACCCTTACCTTTCTAACCTGCTGCTGCAGTTCTAACAGTTCCTCCCTTGTAACCACCGGGGTCAGGTCATTCAAGGGGTTGGATTCCTGGAACCTGTAGAGGATATCCACCTCCTCGGAATGTGACGGGTAACCGGCCGAGATCCTCATCATGAACCTGTCCATCTGGGCTTCGGGCAATGGATAGGTGCCCATGTATTCAACGGGGTTTTGAGTTGCTATGACCATGAATGGATCGGGTACTCTGTAGGTTTTTCCATCCACCGTAACCTGTCTTTCCTCCATGACTTCCAGCATGCTGGCCTGGGTTTTGGGCGAGGTTCTGTTGATCTCATCCGCCAGGATGACATTACTCATGACATTACCGGTTCTGTATTCAAACTCCCCTGTCTTTTGGTTGAATATGGTAAATCCTGTAATATCAGAAGGCAGTATATCTGGTGTGAACTGGATCCTGTTGAAGGACAGGCCAACCGACTTTGCCATGGAGTTGGCCATGGTCGTCTTCCCAATTCCGGGAACATCTTCAATAAGGATATGCCCGGAAGAAGCAAGGGCTATGACCATCAGTCTCGACGGTCCCTCCTTGCCAATAATGACCCGGGACATGTTTTTCACTATTTTTCTCATGATGGAATTCTTCTCTTTCATCAAGACACCCTCTCTTTGTTTATTTTGGGCGAAAAGAAGAAAATCGTTATTCCTCCCTATAATATACTAACAGACTGACAAGAATGAGCAATGGGCTTATTGCTGTATTTTCCCATAATCTAACACCATTAGCACAGTTGATGTTTTTTGGGGAAGTAAAAACGGGCCGTTGTATACAGCCCGTCGTTAATACAGTTTCCAGCTTCGGTGTATCATTCATACCGCAGCGCCTCGATGGGATCAAGCATCGCGGCCTTCCTGGCGGGATAAATTCCGAAGAATATTCCCACAGCCGACGAGAAAAGAATCGCGAGAATGACCGTACCGGGAGAAAGATGGGGAGTGATTCCCGCAAGTCTGCCGAGGCCATAGGCCCCGAATATGCCGAAAATCAGCCCAAGTATGCCTCCAATGCAGGAGATGATCACCGATTCGGTGAGAAACTGGAACAAAATATGGCCGGTCCTGGCGCCAATGGCCTTTCTTATGCCAATCTCACGGGTTCGCTCGGTGACTGAAACCAGCATTATGTTCATGACCCCAACACCGCCCACCACCAGGGATATGGCAGCCACAACGGCGACAAAGGTTGTGAAGATACCCACCACTGTATTGATCTGGTCTAGCTGCTTCATCAGGTTTTCCGCCTTGTACGCGTCCCTGCCACGGTTCCCGTGCCTGTTTTCCAGCAGGTTCACGGCCAGGTTCCCTGCCGATTCGACGTTTTCCTTGTTGTCGGCCATGATGAACACCTGGGAAGCTGTTTCGTCCAGTGAAAAGACATGGCTGACAGTTGTGGCGGGCATATGCACAACCACAGGAATATAGTCATTATCTGTCATTTCGGCAAACATATCGTATGCGCTCTTAATAACACCTACGATGGTGACGCTTTTCTGCGCGGTCTTGGGTCCCACGTCCATTGTCATCCCCACCGCATCTTCCATCCTGAATAGCTTTTTTGCGGTTGTACTGTCGATTACGGCCACGGCCTTGCCTTCTTCATACTCAATGTCGGTAAAGATCCGGCCGTACAGGATCTCATTGTTTTCAATGCGGAACATATCTCCAGATCCGCCTACAACAATAGCCATCTTGGTGTTGGTACCGTAACTTGCCCAGCCCTGAACCCGGACGATCTGGGTGGCATAACGGATATACGGGATTTTTTCCTTAAGCTGCCTGACGTCTTCGAAGGTTATATAATCGCTCTGTTCAGCGTTGTTCTCATTCACATTGATGGCTACCGTGTTTGTTCCGATTTTCTCAAATTCACCGGTAATAGTATGCTGCCCGCCCTGCCCAAGGGAAACCACGGCAATGACTGAGCTTATCCCGATGATTATGCCCAACATGGTGAGGAATGAACGCATCTTATTGGCCCAAATGCTTGAAAGTGCCATTTTTACATTCTCAAGTATATTCACTTCCCCACCTCCCCTATAAGATAATACGATTCTGGACCGGGCTGTCATCAATGATACGACCGTCCCTCATCCGGACTATTCTTTCAGAGTAATTTGCCACATCAGGCTCATGGGTCACCATAAGAATGGTAGTGCCCTCATCATTGAGTTTCTGGATTATCTTCATGATCTCTTCGGTGACCCTGGAATCCAGGTTGCCGGTCGGTTCATCCGCCAGAATGATGGAAGGGCTGTTGACTATTGCCCTGGCAATAGCCACCCTTTGCATTTGACCCCCTGATATTTCAGTGGGACGGTGCCTTATCCTTTCAGCCAGGTCAACCCTCGACAGGGCCTCGATAGCTTTCTCCCGCCTCTCCCTTGCCGGCACCCCGGCATAGATCATGGGTAGTTCAACGTTCTCCAGTACTGTCATCCGCGGGAGAAGGTTGAAGGACTGAAAGATAAAGCCGATCTCCCTGTTTCGGATGCTGGCAAGCTCGTTCCCGCCAAGGGTTGAAACGTCCTTGCTGTTAAGGATGTAACGTCCTGATGTAACCCTGTCAAGACAACCTAATATGTTCAGCAGGGTAGATTTTCCGCAGCCTGATGGGCCCATTACTGCTACAAACTCTCCGGGTCTTATATGAAGGGAAATACCGTTTAAAGCTGTAAGCGTGATAGCTCCGGTTTTATATACCTTGGTGACATTCTCAATGCGGATCATTGGCCAGCTCCTTCCACCACGACAGGAACGCCGTCGCCAAGATCTACCGAAGGATTTAGAACCACCTTATCCCCAGGCTTTAAGCCTTCCAGGACCTCAACATCAGAATCCGACTGAAGGCCTAGGCTGACCTGAGTAAGCCTTGCGACGCCGTTTTCAACAACAAAGACCGATGTATTGTTTTTCTTGTCGTACTTGATGCATTCCACGGGGATCTTGAGCAAATTCTTCGCCTCTCCCACCAGGATATCAGCGTTCACGTCAAAATCCACCTTAAGCAATGCGTCTGGGTTGGCTATATCGATCTCTGCCATGAGGAAAGCGCTCTGCGCAGCCAGGTTTATTTCCGCGGCCGGGCTTATGAAGGATACTACCCCATCGTAATAATGCCCGGAATACTCCAGGACAGCCTTCTGTCCGGTACTGATCTTGGCGGCGTCGTATTTTCCCAGGTAAATAACACCCTTAAGGTTATTTAGATCCTGAACCACAACCGCAGGCTGTGTCATGCCAAGAGGCGCTCCTTCCACGGCGTTCAAGGCGGTAACCGTGCCTTCCATATCTGAAATTAGCCCGTCCTTAACATCATCAAGCCTGGACCTGGCCGTATCAAGCCCGATTTTGGCCAGCGCCGCCGAGTTTTCCAGCATCTTGATCTTTTCCTCGGAAATGGTCTGCATGACATCCCTTTTCTGGATCAAAGCCTGCAGGTTGGCCAGATCCTGTGGGTCTTTGCTTCCGTCAAGCCTTAAGATTTCAGCTTCAATATCAGCCATGTCTTCTTCAACCTGTTCCTTCTGTTTTATAAGGTCAGTCAAGTTGAGAAGCGCGTTTTCATATTGTATTTCAGCCTGATCCACGGCGGCTTTAAGGTCGGAGATATCATACTCCAGTATGACATCGCCCTTCCTTACGGTATCCCCCACCTCCACATGTATCTTTGTTACTTTAAGACCGGAGGTTCCATAATAACTTTTTGCGTCGCTGGACTGGACCAGCGCATTGGTGGAAAGCCAGGATTGGATGTCCCCAATTTCCGCTTCTGTTATCCTCACTGTCAGGGCATCAGTCCTGTCCCTGCCCAGAAGTCTCACTGCCACGATAACCGCAAGTATGGCGAAGACTATAATGATTATGCTTTTCTTCTTCATCTCGTTCTCCCTTGCATCATTCTGTCCGATATCGTTTTCATATGCGGCCTATGCCAGCGCCTGCCCCATTTATAATTACAATCTGTATTTAACCTTGTCTGATTAATCAGGACATAAAAGGTTTCCTGTTTATTACCTCATATCCTATTTTCCTTATATTTTTGATCCAGGTCAAATTAATCTTTCACAAACAATGATATATTGGACGCAGAAAAACAAGAATAGAACATGAAGGGAAGTGTGACAAAATGGCAGATAAACTTAGCTTTAACGAGGTTAAAACCAGGCATTTAAAGACTCTTGGCCAATATGTGCCCATTGTGGCAAGGGTTCATGGAAATAGCCATCCCGAGTTCCATGATGTCCATGCCCTGTTTGACGCGCTTGCCGGGAAAATAAAGGAATCGGGTTCCGGCATACCCGATTTGGATGGGGAGTTTGCAAGGCTTCGTGAGATTACAAACTCATACACCGTTCCGGATGATGTATGCGAAAGCTATGAGGCTGTGTACAGGATGCTGGTCGAGCTGGATCAGGCTTACCAGGCCCGGATAAAAAACACTGAATAAGCTGGATAAGCTGCCAGGTAAGCCGGAAGGCAGAGAGGTGATTTGATGCAAAGATTCATTCTTGGAAGGAAAAACCATATAGCGTTTATAAGTGCCATATTGATAGTTATTGGCTTTACAGGCAGACTTGTCTTTGGAAGCGAATCTATAGCCGTACTGGCCCTGGCTGCCGCATCGGTCCTGGGTGTCCTTCCTATATCGATACAGGCTTACCAGGCACTGAAGGTCAGGGTGGTAAGCATCGACGTGCTTGTTACCATCGCTGTCATCGGCGCGTTTTTTATAAGGAACTATGAAGAATCCGCCATTGTAACATTCCTTTTCCTGTTTGGAGCATATTTGGAGCAGCGTACGCTGAACAAGACGCGTTCAGCCATTAAGGAGCTCACAGAGATGGCGCCGGAGAGCGCCCTGAAGCAAATGCCCAACCAGGAATTTGAAGAGGTTGAAGTGGATGAAGTGGATGTTGGCGACATCCTGCTGGTGAAAACCGGCGCGAAAATACCTGTGGATGGAACCGTAATATTGGGCGAAGGCAGCGTTAATGAAGCAAGCATCACGGGAGAATCTCTGCCCGTTTTGAAGGAAAAGGGCGACAGTGTGTTCGCGGGTACAATCCTGGACAATGGAACCATTCAAATCGTGGCAGACCGAGTGGGTGAAGACACCACATTCGGCAAAATAATCGAACTTGTGGAGGAAGCACAGGACTCAAAATCGGAGGCCGAACGCTTTATAGACCGGTTTTCCAGGTACTATACTCCCGCTGTCCTCCTTTTGGGCATACTGGTATGGATCATATCGCGCAACCTTGAACTTGCCATCACCATTCTTGTCCTTGGCTGCCCCGGCGCCCTGGTCATCGGTGTTCCCGTATCCAACGTGGCAGGCATCGGAAACGGCGCCCGTAACGGAGTGCTCCTCAAGGGCAGTGAAGTCATTGCGGACTTCAGCAGAGTTGACACTTTTGTTTTTGATAAAACAGGCACCCTGACCGCTGGAAAACCATCGGTGGCCGCAAAGAAATACTATGGCGATAATATCAGGCAAGCCCTGGGATACCTGGCAAGTGTTGAACGGGAATCCGACCATCCCCTTGCCAAAGCGGTACTGGGGGAAATCGGCGTAACTGAGTTTTCTACGGTGGAAGGCGGCGGGATACTTGCCAATGTAGATGGGCATAGAATAGCCGTTGGCAACGCGACGCTGATGGAAAGGGAAAAAGTCGTTATAAGTGACGAAGCCAAAGCTGATATCTCCCGCTTCGAAAAAGACGGCAACTCCCTTGTGCTTGCTTCTGTCGACGGTGAACTGAAGATCCTGATGGGGATCCGTGACCGGATTCGCCCTGGTGCGAAGGAAGACCTTGCAAGGCTGAAAAAACTGGGAGTAAAGAACCTTATTATGCTGTCTGGCGACAACCAGGGCACCGTTGATGCGGTAGGCCGGGAACTCGGGTTAACCCGGGCCCATGGCAACATGCTGCCTGAGGATAAGGCGGCCTATGTCAGGAAGCTGACAGAAGAAGGCCGCACCGTAGCCTTCGTGGGAGATGGCGTGAATGACAGCCCGTCGCTGGCCCTTGCCCATATCGGCATTGCCATGGGAAGCGGGACCGACGTGGCTATTGAAACCTCCGATGTTGTATTAATGAATTCGGATTTCAGCCGTCTGCCCCATGCCCTTGGGCTTGCCAAGGCAACCTCAGGGAATATGAAGCAGAATATCCTCATTGCTGTTGGAGTGGTGCTGTTCCTGCTTGCCAGTGTATTCTTCAGCCAATGGATGAACATGTCCATCGGTATGCTGGTGCACGAGGGCAGTATCCTGGCGGTCATTCTGAACGGAATGCGCCTGTTAAGGTTCAGATTAAGAAAATGAATATAAGAGTAATAAAAGAAGGGAGTTTTCAAAATGAAGAACGCAACAATTCAGCTGGGCACATTAACATGCCCGTCCTGTATCCAAAAAATCGAAAACGCGGCCAAATCCTTCAACGGTGTGGACAAGGACAGCGTTAAGGTTCTGTTCAACTCCGGCAAACTGAAGTTTGACTTTGACCATGAGAAGGTTTCGGCCGAAGACGTGGCAAAAGCCATCACCGCCCTTGGATACGATGTGAAGAAAACGCAGGTTAAAGATAAGAAGTAAGATCGGCGATACTCCCCCGGACAGGCACTGTTCGGGGGGAGCGTCGTATTTATTGGCATAAGGAAAAGTCAACAGCATAACGCCGGCCTTCAACATGTCGCAATACTTCCTCAAACCTCATGTGTGCCAGAAACAAAAACGGGTTTCAGGTAAATTCCTGAAACCCTTGGTGCGAAAGGCGGGACTTGAACCCGCACGTCCTTGCGGACACTAGAACCTGAATCTAGCGAGTCTGCCAATTCCACCACTTTCGCATGTTTGCCCATCCGTCGGATCAATTTAACCGGGCGGATCGGCAAAGATAAGTATACATGAATTTCTCAGAATAATCAAGAGTCAAATTTATTCTCTCTGCCATATGTAAAGGAGGCGCTGTGCGGCAAAACATCAGGCACGCCCTTTGATTTCCAGAAAAAATACCCCCTGGAACATGGATGTCCAGGGGGCATGATTCTGTTTAATCGATAAACACGGCTGAATACCAGTTCTGCTGATCACACTCATCCTTCAGGACTTCCAGTGGCAGTCCGAACTGGTACACTGTTTTGAACACATCGATGCCCACGCTGTGAAATGAAGGCCTTGCCTTTTTTGGATTGGCGCATCTGCCTCCAGAAAAACCGGTGCATGCCTCACAGTTGGCACAGTCGCTCATAGAAAAGGCAAAATAGTAGCCGTCCAGGAAGGCCATTCTCTCCACCTCGAAAGATATATCATGGGATCTCTTTTTATTGGTAGAGTGAATGATAATGCCCCTGCTGTACCTTTTCAGCACCTTTTCATATTCCCAGGGCATCAGGGATCCTTTGCGGGACGGGCAGGTATGCCCGTACCCCCAGTCGGCACAGCCGAACATGCACTTTAGAATAGTCCTGGAATCGAACATAATCTGGTCGATGGTAAAGGGTACGGCATGATCGGCTCCCATCTCCAACGCTGCTTTGCAATACTTCTCCAAATCCATTATACTGTTGCCTCGCTTTGCTGTTTATTGCACTTACGTATCACCAGATGATTATACACAGTAAACCGGCAAAAGAATACCCGGACTAATCCCCAATCCTAATAAAGATCCTGGAATATCGTCTCGGCAACAGGTCTGATCAGATCATGAGGCCAGTCACCTTCAACCAGCTCGAAGGCCAGGAACATGAAAGCGCTGATCAGGAAGAATATGATAAGCAGGATGGTTGGGATAACCTTCAGCTTCTTGACAACCAGCTTCAGGTTTAAGGTATAAATCAGCAATATCGCTGAAATAACCGGAACCATTACCCTTATGACGTCTACTATTACATCTGCGTCAAGAAGAGTGCTCAAAGGATTCTCGTATTCAGGATATGTAGTCCAAAGAAATACCCAAACACCGATAAAGGCCAGCATCGCAATCCACAGTATGGTAAATACCCACGGGAACTTCTTTTTCGGTTTTTTAGGAGCTGCCGGCTGCTGAGTCGGCTGGGGATAACTGGCCTGTTGTTGGGTTTGTGCTGGCTGGGCCTGCTGCTGGTAGTCTTGTTGAGGCTGATCCTGCCAGAAGCTGGGCTGCTGCGGTTGGGCTTGCCCATAAGGCTGCTGAATCGTTTCAGATCCTGGTGAGGCTGATGGTGCCGCAGTATCCGGATAGACCGAGGTCTGCTGTGCTGTTGAGGTTTCTTCAACAGATGGTTCCTGTGAAACCTGCTCTGACTGATTCCATTCACCGGGAGACGCATAGCTATCAGCTTCTGAAATGGTATCGGGAGTGCTTTCCTCGACATCTGCAATAATGGGTTCTTCAGGGGTTTGAATCGTCTGTTCAGGCTCTTTAGTCAGCGTTTCCTGCTTCTGGCCGCAGTTCGGGCAGAACACAGCTTCAGCAGGCATACTGCTGCCACAGGATGAACACATTTTGATATCTCCCATGAAATCGCCTCCAATACTTTCTATTAGGTAGATTCTATCAAATTGTGAAAATACAATCAACAGCAATTTCCAAGCCGGTAAATGGGATGAAAAGCCGTTATTATATTTGTCAGGCCAGTCTACGGACAGCACCGGCGCATGATTGACGCTGCCGGCAATCCATGCTAATATAGTTTTAAATCTTAAAGAAAGGACAGCTTCCGGACACCCACGGATACGGTGCCGGAACAGGGTGGTACGATGATGATTCGCTGATTTCGGATTGGTTAAGCATTATGGCATATTCTTATTGTTTATGCATTATCACATGCTTCGTATGTTCCGGAATCGGCGTTGCTATAAACTTTTTGCGTATCATCCTTCCCTTCAGGGTTGTTGTTTGATGCGTGCCTTATGCCTTCCGGAACACTTCGGGAGGTTATTTTTATGTCTTTGGTTCTGCAGGCAGACAATATTGGCAAAAGCTACGGCGAACAGCAGTTGTTCAAATCACTTTCATTGAAGATATATTCGGGTGAGCGCATAGGGATTACCGGACCCAACGGGGCCGGCAAATCCACACTGCTGAAGATCCTTGCAGGAATGGAAAGCCCTGATGAAGGTTCTGTCAGGATTTATACCTCTTTCTCATATCTTAGGCAGCAGGACGACGGTGTTCCCGAATCCATGGTCCCCATCCCTCATGCCAATGGCAAGCAGCGTCTTGCAGGAATGCTTGGTATGGATACATATACGCATCATGCCCATTTAAGCGGTGGTGAGAGAGCAAAGGCACGTTTCATACAGGCCTTCGATCCCGACGCCGGGATTCTTTTTATCGATGAACCCACCAGCAATCTGGATATGGAGTCTGCTGAAGTAATCCAGAAGGAACTTGAAGCCTATAAGGGAGCCCTTTTGCTGGTTTCCCATGACAGGGAGCTTCTTGACCGGCTCTGCGACTCAATAATCGAGATCATGAACGGTAAGGCCAGGCTTTTCACAGGTAACTACACCCGGTATGTACAACAGCGTGAAGCCGAATTCCAAAGGCAGGTTTTCGAATACGAATCATATATAAAGGAGCGTGAACGTCTCAGGGAACGGATCCTGGAACGGAAGTCCAATATGAGGTCCGTCAGGAAGGCTCCCAGCCGTATGGGAAACTCGGAAGCCCGCCTCCATAAAATGAAAAAAACCTCTATCCAGAAAAAGCTGAACCAGGCAATCGATCAACTTGAAACAAGGCTGGAAAAGCTTGAAAAGAAGGACAGGCCAATGGAGCTTCCCCAGGTGGCCATAAAGATCGATCCGCCAGGAAATCCCGTATCGTCCAAAGCCGTACGCGCCAAAAACCTTTACGTAGGCTTCAATGGCCGCAAGCTGATTGATAACGCCAGTTTTGAGATACCAACCGGAAAGAGGACGGCTCTCCTCGGGAAGAACGGCAGCGGAAAAACCACACTGGCCAACCTGATCGCTGAAAGGGACAGCCGTATCTCAATAGCACCGGGCGTCCAATTCGGCTATTTCAGACAGGATTTTTCCATATTGGATGAATCGCGGACCATCCTTGAAAATGTCATGGAAGGAAGCGAAAAACCGGAACATATGGTCAGGGGCGTCCTTGCAAGGCTCCTGATACCGGCCGGACATGTTAATAAAAAGGTATTCTTCATCAGCGGCGGTGAGAAGGTGAAGGTCTCCATAGCAAGGCTGCTGGTTTCACAGGCCAATTTTATCATCCTGGACGAACCTACCAACTACCTGGATGTTTTCTCGATGGAGGCTTTGGAGAGTGTGCTGCGCGATTATTCGGGGACACTGCTCCTTATTTCCCATGACAGGAAGTTCGTCGGGAGTATTGCCCAACGGCTGCTCATTATCGAAGGGAATCACATAAAAACCTTCGAAGGATCGCTTAAGGATTACCAGGAAAGACAGAAGGCAGGAAATGACCAGGACCATGCCGGCTCCAGCCTGGAGGACACCATCCGCCAGATGAAGATGGCCGAGTTGTCAGCCAGGATTTCCGCCTGCAGCGACGAAAGCCTGAAGAAGGAACTGGAGGCCCAGTATGAGGCCCTGCTGAAAAACAGGTAACCGGTATCAGGCAAAAGGGGAGGTTTATCGTGCCTCCCCCGCAATAATCCTTATGTTTATGGTTCAGCTTTCAGGGTGATTTCGGTCAGTTCAGGCCTGTTGAACAGCCGCATGTTGATGACCGTATTGCCCAGTCCCCTGTTCACATACATGCGGCTTTTGTCTTTTTCAAAAATACCTGCGTCATATTCGGGGAAGAAAACGTGTTCAGGGGACAGAAGACCGCCTTTGAACGGAATCCGGATAACCCCTCCGTGAATATGCCCCGCGAGTACAAGGTCCGCGCCCCACTCCGCGTATTCCTTGAAATATGACGGGTTGTGGGCCAGCAGCAGGTTGAAGCCGCCCGAGGCAGAACCAAGTACTTCTTCGATATATTCGGTCCTGAGAAGCAGGCCGTCATCGGCATATGGCTCGTCACGGCGGGAATAGTGGTAAAGTTCCAGTGCCAAGCCGCTTATGCGTATTTTATCCCCGTTTTTTTCAAGTATCTCGGTCCTGTTATCCAGGATATGTACACCCGCTTCTTTCACCTGGCTGATAAATGATTCATAACCATAGTCGAATTCGCTTTCAAACTCTTTCCATTCCGCTATCTGCTCATGGTTTCCAAGGCACATGTAGATGGGATACTGATCTCCCATTTCCTCAAGGAAATCGAGAAAGGCCTGTCCATCCCTGGCGTGGGAACTTATCATATCGCCGGTACAGACCACAATATCCGGGTCGAAATCGCGGATGCGCCTGGCCAGCGCGCTGTTTTTGCGGCCGAACTCAATGCCGTGCATATCGCTGATATGGGCAATTTTATACCCGTCAAAACCCTTGGGCAGCACATCATAGTAAAGGGCAATCCTTGTTGTTTGAAGGCCGTAATTCTGCCAATACCAGAACAGTCCCAGAAAAATGAGGACAATAATTATGTACAGGCAGCCAAAGGGCCTTTTTTTCTTCATTCTTCCACCTCTGAACACCAGCTTACCAATCCCTGTTTCTCAAATCTAAACATTAAGGCGTCACGCTGTTTACCGTAACCGGGAAATATGATATCCGATTTTGCATGATAACAAGTATACACAATTATAGAAAAAAGGCCGGTTAAAAACAAGGACTTCATGAACCCCATCCGGGGAAACCTACATATAATGTGTTATGGCAAATGGTGGGGATTGAACTTTGATGAAGGGATTTCCATGCCCTGACATCGATACCGGCTGGAAGCCTGTGATCCATGAGGATGGGCAAATCGCCCCGACAGATGGGCCTTCGATTCAGTGCGGCCTGGATGTGGGTAGTCATACCGGGCATGGCACGCTGATGGCAGATGTCCAAACCCGGGAAATCCTTCGTATACTCAGGGAAATACAACATGAGATGGTTTCCATTAAGCAGATGTTGAAGGGCATGGAAGTTTCCTGCCCCGAAGCTAAAGGCAGGAAGTTGAGACCGCGCAAAAAACGCCTTATAAAAAAGTTGGCAACTTGGGGAGAGGTTGATCATGTCCGGATCGGCTAATTCTGTTTACGACTGGCAGCAAATAGAGATCTTCACGCGGCAGATACTCGGCAAAAAGGCTTTCCGGGATGTCTACACGCTCTGGCAGGAGGATTCGGGCTGTCAATCCGGTAATGGCACGAAACAACCCCTGAGGCTCTACATTGTAAATGACCGGGCATGTCCGGGAGTTTCCCCTGCCGCCGGTTCTTCGGTGAAATCAGTCAAACTGTGCAAGCGATCGGTGGTTCCCGATTACCCGAAAAACACCATCACCGGAACAAAGAAGACACGTATCACCCACAGATACACCCTTGTTCTTCTGCTGGAGTATGAAAACAGCGAATTTAATGTCATAACCCTTCCCCGCCAGCTGTCGGCCCCTGGCTCATACCAGGAAGGTTCTACCATGGCTTTCTGCGGGCTGATCAGCCCTGATGGGCAAAAACCTGTCCTCCAACGCATGAATTATAGCAATTGCAGCGAGAAACTGACCATTATACCCGAAGGCAACGGCTTTTCTGCCTTCGAATACATGATGGCTTTCCCGCTGAATGTCTTCGAACCTGCAATAAGCCCCGTTGAACTGGAAAACCCCGGGCTTCAGTCCACCATCCTTCTTTCGAATCTCAGGTATGAATCCGATATTGTGGAGCCTGCACTTATGCCAGCCGGAGAAGGCCGTTCTGTATGGACTACCGCTGTTGACCTCATGCTTTATGAGGACATCATGATCAAGCTCGGAGTTGACCAGGATATTGTGGTCCAGGGGCTGTCAGAGCTTTAGTCCCGTAACCATGCATTTATTTTTTGCATACCATAGTATAGGACAACCTATCGGAGGTGAAGCCGATGAATAATGAGAAAGAGCAGTTCTTAGTACTTCAGCTGCTCCTTCTGCAGCAGAGAATACTCCAGTTGGCTTTCATAAAAGGGCTTGTACGGGATGAGCTTGTAAGACTGAACTTCCAGGAGCAAAATGGGAACGATTGCTGAGCCCAGGCTCCTTTAGCGCCTTTTCAAGACTGCCATCAGGCTGTGTGAAATACTGGCCATCTTCATCCTTTATCCCATACCAGCCCATGATGAAAATGGCCTTCCGCAGCCTGGCGGTTTATGATCTGTTTGGAGAGAATACTACCCTGCAGGTTGATTATGTCATTCCCTGTCCAGAATAAGCAGGAGCTTACCTATGATATCTTCCCTATCCCTCAGCTCCGAATTAAGCTTCGCGATGGTCATCCTGCAGGTTTGGATCTCATCCTCCAGGCTCTTTTTAAGCTCCGTGAGCTTTCGGTTTTCTTCCATCATTTCGGATTCAGACCCTTCAAACAAGAGTGAATGGATTTCATCCTGTTCCCGGAATAGCCTTCTTATTCGCAACAGCCTTATCATATTTTCAAGGCATGTAATGGCGTCATCAAGCCCTATTTGGTTGTATACCGCCTTCCAGCTGATACTCTCGGTCCCAATTCCGGATTCGGGTTGTTCCTTTTCACATTCAAAGGCATTGGTATAGTATTTATCGGTGGCAATATACTCCATTGAGGCACCAATTGTCAGATTGACCCCCATTCCGTCCCCCGCTATTTCGTACCTGTATGCCATGTCCTTTATGATGGGAATGATAAACAGGCGATCATTTCCTGAAGGCGATCCGGGCACTGATAGGTTGTGAAAACCTGGGTAATGCCTTTTCTGGCAGGAAAGCTTCTTTACTTTCTTAATACATGCCTCGGCGCTGTCCAGATACTCATATTCCAGTTCAATAATAAATGAAACTTCCACCGCCAGGGAACCAGGATCGTGATATGTGCTGAATTGCATCTCATAGACAAAACATGAGGTTATGCCCAGCACCCTGCCCTGAGCCTTTTCAAGCAGGCAAACCCCGCCTTCATACAGGATCTCTCGTTCTTTTCTTGCCCTGCCTGCTATGCTCGTGGTCAGAAACAACCGGGCACCCCCATGGGAATATCCTTTATATTATATTCAGAGGAAAACGTAAAAAGCATAGGCCCTGTCCCCTGCCCAGCAAGTATAATATAGTGACATGAAGCTTCGCGAAATACATTTGTAACATAACATTGTTAGGCCGTGCATCCTAACATCTCTTATAAGCTGTTCCCGGAACTTAAACCCATATAAAAACTGTTGGCTTGAACGAAAAAAGGCCCGCTATTGCAGTTTTTTTAATATATCATTTGAGCAACTACCAAAAATTAAAAAACCTTGAAAGCCTTACGTCTTCAAGGTTTTCCTTGGAGCTGGAGGACGGACTTGAACCCCCGACCTGTTGATTACAAGAAACAGGATAGCCACAAAATACAACTAAATACTGCTAAAGCAAATATAAGAAAAAGGCTTTATAATGCGGCTTCCCTGCTTTGGAAACTTTATTGAACTAAAAGATGAACAAGGATAATTAAAACTGTTTGTAACAACAATTGCAACATCTACGGCCCGGAAGGTATCCGTGATATGGGGATACTTTCGACAATAAAAGATGATAGTTAATGATAGATTATTTTGTGTTATATTTACCATCGGAAACAGCCAATACCTATGGCAGTATACCGTGGTGCAATAATACCAGATTATTGCTTAGATTGTATAGTATTAACTACCATGATAAAATTAGATTAGCCAGGGGGTGATGTTGTGAAAAGAACTGTCATAGGTTTTATACTCGGTGTTCTTTTGACCTTGTCTATCGGTGTTTACGCCGTGCCGGAAATACTGTCGGCCCGGTTTACCGAAGATAAGTTCCTGTATAACGGCCAGGAATACCCTATGAGGATAGCCGCCATAAAAGCCGCTGACGAGCAATGGGCTTCAACCTATATAAAGGTGGCGGACATGGCAAGGGCCCTGGGTGGCAAGGCATACAGCACGGGTACACACATTGTAATTGAATCCGGCCCTGAATACGTTGCCCGTAACTGCAAGGATTCTTGCGTGATGATATACGCATATAAAGGCGACACCATAAATCAGGGTTCGGGCTGGGTTTATAACGGCTATGTAATAACCGCCAAACACGTTGTAGAGGGTGCGGATAGGATTGAGGTATTCCCCGATGATTCTATTTATGGCGGATATGCCACGGTAGAATATACCGATTCCGAACAGGATGTGGCAGTGCTAAAACTCGACCGTGACCTTGGGTTGCCATCCGTTACCCTTGGCGATTCGGACAAACTGGTGGAAGGGCAGAAACTGGTGGCGATAGCCAGCCCGGCGGGGGTTCAAAACACCATTGATGAGTGTATGTATTCGGGGTTTGCTTATGTGGACACAGGAACGTATCTAACGCTGTCTGAAACCGATATGGTCGGCGGTTCATCCGGTGGGGCAATTTTCAACCTTAACGGTGAATTGGCGGCAATGAATATTAGGGGCAACGATGGGGGCAGTTTTGCAATACCAATTAATCAAATCAAACCGATTTTAGAAAAACTCAAATAACCGAAGACCCTTGTAAGAAAGGCGCTCGCATAAGCGGGTGTCTTTTTGTATGCCCAAAAGAGAGTGATGAATATGGCATATGTACCTTCTGCTGTAAAAGCGACAGAGGAAGCCGCAAAACGGCAACAAAAAAATGAGGGTAAGCCCTAAGGTTGTCCAGGAGTTATTAGCACACTCAACTATAACCCTTACGCTGGACACATACTCCCACGTTATGCCTGATCTTAAAAGGGATGCCGTTGATAAGCTGAGCGGACTATTTGACAGCAGGCCCGCAGAAAAGCAGCAATATTTTAATTCTGCAACATAATGTGCAGCATCATCAATAAAAATGGGTTCCAGGAAACCCTGAAACCCTTGGAGCTGGAGGACGGACTTGAACCCCCGACCTGCTGATTACAAGTCAGCTGCTCTACCAACTGAGCTACTCCAGCAAAATGGTGACCCCTAGGGGATTCGAACCCCTGTTGCCGCCGTGAGAGGGCGGAGTCTTGACCACTTGACCAAGGGGCCATTATAGATGCCCGTGAGCCGGACAAAGTCTATTTTACTGGCTTCCGGCCTGGTTGTCAAGATTTTTGCCCTTTTATGATAGCGTCAATTTACTGTAGGGAATTTGAGGGTAGATGTATCCTGGAATGGTCCTCTACGGGCACGCCCTTGACAACAAGCATCTCCCATATAGTTCGGCAGCCTGGGCGGCACCGGATAAGCCT
>JAAYFY010000047.1 GCA_012728015.1 Clostridiaceae bacterium
CCCGTGGAGCTCATGGCCCCATACAGGTAATGGATATGGTCGTTTACACCGGTAAGGTGGGAAAGCCTGATGGTGGTCAGCGGCTCGCTCAGGCCAATGAGCATGACCGATGACGTGCCGGTCATCTCAAGGGCGATATTCTGCTGGACGCCTGCTTCCAGCGCCGCCACTGAGGCATCCACAGCGCCTGCCAGGACCGGTGTGCCCGCCTTTAAACCTGTAAGTTCCGCCGCCTTGCGCGTGACATATCCGATAACCTCCCCGCAATCGTAAACCTGCGGCAATACGGATGGGTCGACATCAATGGCTTCAGCCAGTTCCCTGCTCCAGCAGTTCCCTTTCAGGTCGTTGATCTGGGTGAGGGACAGGTTGGAACTGTCTATGGTGAATTCCCCCGTAAGCTTTAGGTTTACATATCCGTTGGCCTGCAGGATTTTATAGGTTTTTTCCATCAGCTCCGGATGGTTGCGCCTGAACCACAGGAGTTCAGAGAGCATGAAATAGGTGTCCAGGCGGTTTCCGCTAATCTCGAAGACCCTTTGTGATCCAATGGTCCTGTCCAGAAATTCCAGTTCATCGGTGCTCCTTCTGTCCATCCAGATCAGCGCATCGTGCAGCGGGTTTCCGTCTCTGTCCACAAGCAGCGCGCATGGGGACTGACAGCTTACGGCAACAGCCCTGATACCTGAGGCATCGATGCCGCTTTGGGAAAGCACGGACCTTATGGTGGCTATAGTGCCTTCCCACCAGTGCTCCGGATCCTGCTCGGCCCATGAAGGGGCCGGGAACGCGGTGGGGTATTCATAGGCCGCCTCCGCAACCGCCTTGGGGCCTTCCCCGAACAGAACGCATTTTACATTGGTGGTACCGATGTCGATTCCCAGAGTATATGTCATGTCTTCATCACCTGCGGGTTGCAGATGAAGCGCGGCTTGCCCCCGCTTAGCAGTATTTTCAGCTGTTCCATTATTATTTCGGTCTGGTGCCCTATAATATCCCGGGATGAGCCCGCCAGGTGGGGCGTCAGCACCGTATTTTTCAGGCTGAGGAACCTGTCACCGGAAGGGATGGGCTCAACAGGGAACACGTCAAGCCCGGCGCCCGCAATGCGCTTTTCTTTCAGCGCGTCATACAGGGCATCGTAATCCATAATTGGCGCCCTGGCCGTGTTCACCAGGTATGCGGTGGGCTTCATCAGGTCTATCATTTCCCTGCTGATCATTCCCCTGGTTTCGGGCGTTACGTTGCAGTTAATAGAAATGAAGTCGGATTCGCGCATAAGGGTTTCAAGGTCCACCAATTTAGCTTCCAGGTGTTCAACCTCTTCCTGCTTTACATAGGGATCGTAGATCAAAAGGTTCATGTCCAGGGCATAGGCCCGTTTGGCCACTTCCCTTCCGATAGAGCCAAACCCGATCTGCCCGAAGGTCTTGCCGTACATCTCGGGTCCGCCTCCGTACAGGGCAAAGGGGGCCCTGGGGTCCATGGACCACTCTGAGATGATGTTCCTGCGCTCTCCCTGCTTGTCACTGTAGGAGCAGCTTGTCAGCTCATCGGTGTATTTCAGCAGATGATCTGTAAGGGCAATGTTCTTGGATACGCACATGAGAAGGGCTATGGCGTGTTCTGCCACGGCTATGGCGTTCCTTCCCCCGGAGTAGAGGACCGGTATACCCTTTTCAGTGGCCGCCTTTATATCCACGCTGGCAAAGGCCTCGTTGCGGCAGCAGACTATTATTTTGAGCGAGTCAGCCTTATCCAGCACTTCCCGGGTGATATCCTCAAACTCGCTGATCAGAAGCTCCACGCCCTCAAGGGCCTTTATCAGCGCCTCCTTTTTCATTTTGACACCATGGACGCCATAGCCGTCAAAATGCAGTTCGGTGGCGATAGTCTTCAACTCGTCAAGATATCTTTTGTCAAACCTTGCGGTAATCAGTGTCTTCATGTCTTTCCCCCCCACCGGCCCATCATTATGAGCCGTTATTCAATGTTTCGCATTACATCCCTGTTGAACAGGCGCTTCGGGCTTTCCCCTTTCACATAGCGGGACACTTCATCCACAACCATCAGCGAATGCTGCACCGGAACGTCCCTGGATGCCCCCGCGATATGGGGCGTGATAAGCACGTTATCCATCCCGAGCAGCGGATGGTTTGACGGCAGCGGCTCCTCCCAGAAAACATCCAGGACAGCGCCGGCAATCCTCTTTTCTGTCAGCGCGTCCATCAGCGCCTTCTGATCCACAATGACCGCCCGTGCCGTGTTGATGAAGATGGCCGTGGGCTTCATAAGCGAGAATTCCCGTGGTCCGATCATGCCCTTTGTCTCCTCGGTAACCTTGCACTGGATCGAAACGAAATCGGACCTGGAAAACACATCCTCCATGGATGCTGGTTCTATACCGTCGGCTGCCAGTTCTTCAGGCGGTACATAAGGATCGAAAGCCATAACTCTCATCCCCATTGCAAGGAGAATCCCGGACAGTTTCCTCCCCACTGCCCCATAGCCCACCATGCCGAAGGTTTTTCCGTAGACTTCAAATCCCTTGAATTCAAGATAGGGATTGGCCCCCGGCGTATTCATGGACCAGACCATGTCATCCCTGTATTTCACATCATAGATGTCCTCTTTCGGCTCACCGAGGAACCTGCCATTGCGGATCTCATGATAGGAACGGGCGATGCTGCGGACCAGTGAGATCATGGCGCCTACGATATATTCGGCCACCGAGTTTGCGTTGCGGCCAGGCGCGAAGAGCAGGGGTATGCCCCTGGCGGTACAGGCTGCCGCATCCACATTTACAGGATTTCCGCGGACGCACATGACGAGCTTAAGGTCCGGGCAGGATCCGATCACCCGCCTGGTCACCTGCTCAAATTCCACAATGAAAACTTCCGCGCCCTTTAAGTGCCCTATCAGTTCTTCCTCGGGCATGAGCCTTTTTTTGCTTGCCCACCCGCAGACCGTTACATCGCACAGTTCTTTTATCTGGGACAGATAAGGTTCAACCACTTCGGCGGTGATAACACATTTGGGCTTAGCCATACCCATCACCTCTGTCCGTACTTGTTCATGAAAAAGTCATACATGAACGCGATATCTTCCTTGCACAGTTCCACGCCGCCTCCTACAGCCCGGGTTCCGACATAAACCTGCGCTGCTTTTTCGAGAACGGTGGCAGCCGTAAAGGCTTCGTCCAGGTTTCTTCCGCATGCCACAGCCCCGTGGTTGGCGATTAGAGCGCCCATTCTGCCTTCAAGGGCTTCCAACACCGCTTTGGCCATCTCTCCGGTCCCAGGCAGGGTGTAGCGGGCAACCCTCACTTCACCGCCCAGGATCTGGACCTGGTCATCGCAGATTGGCGGGATGGGCTTGTGAGCAGCGGCCATGACCAGGGCGTAGGTGGAATGGGTATGGATAACCGCGTTGATTTCAGGCCTTTCCAGCAGTATCCTGGCATGCATGGGCGTTTCCACCGTGGGCTTAAGTTTTCCCTCGTAGCTCAGGTCATGCATGTTGACGATAACCATGTCCTCAGGCTTAAGGGTTTCATAAGGCATACCGGACGGCGTTACCACCATGTGGTCGTCGTCCAGCCTGGCGCTCACATTGCCCCAGGTTCCTGCCACAAGATTGCTTGAGGCGAGTTTCTTTGCCGCCGCGCAAACAGCCGCCTGGACCTGTTTTGCTTTTTCTATGTTCATAATGATTCCCTCCATGTTTCTATCTAAAACTTGATTCGGTTTCTTTCCTTCCAGAAGTATTCCATAGTGCCCTGCAGTTCTTTAAAGAGGCTGTAAACCTCCATGTATTTAGCGTGCCTGCCCTCATCCGGCTGGAAGACGGTCACATCCTGCCGGGGAAAGGCCGAATAGTCCTTCGCGTATCCCAAGGCAACCTGCAGGACGCGGATGATGCCTAAAACCCCCATCTCCTTCTTCCCGATCCGGCGAGCCGGCTTTCCCAACATGTCGCTGAACATCTGGCATACAAACGGGCTGACCGAAGCGCCGCCCGACAGGTACAGGTTTTTTGTCCTGTCGCCGAAAACCTGGAAGCAGTCATAAAATGAGCAGGCAAGCCCTTCAAAGACACTCCGCATCATGTGGAGTTTGGAATGGGCCTGGGTGATTCCGAAGAATCCGGCTGTGGCAAAAGGATTCCTGATGGGCGCCCTTTCGCCGCATATATAAGGATGGTAGATGATCCCGTCGCTGCCGATGGGAACATCCTCCAATTGTTTTTCAAGCCCGGGCCATGAGATATCGGGAAACAGCATGGATTTGAAAAAATCCATGGTGGACGCGCCCGAAAGGGTGGGCAGGATCCACAGATAGGTGTTGGGGACCACATTATGCATAAGGAGCCCCCGTTTTTCGTCCGGGTCCATGTCCCTGGGGTCGATGATGATCTCGTTTCCAAGGGTGGTGCCGATAATGGTACACGAATCGCCGGTTTCCCTGACGTCGGTGCCGAGGGCCACCGTGCATACATCGATGGCGCCCTCGATAACCGGCGTGCCTTCCCGGATGCCCGTAAGTTCAGAGACCTGGCGAGAAATATAGCCTATTATCCGAGTGGACTCAACAACCTCGGGAAGGACGCGCCTGCACTCAGGTATATCCAGCACATCCAGTATCCTCTGGCTGTATTCTCCCTTTTTTATGTTGAACAGAGTGGTGCTGGCATCGGTATAGTCTGTATAGACCTTGCCGGTGAGCTTGTAGTTGAGCCAGTCCTTGCAGTGCAGGGCCCATCTGATCCGGGAAAAGTTCTCGGGTTCGTAAAGCTTCATCCACTTCAGAAGCGCCGCCACCGAGCCGGTGTACACAGCATTGGCGTATTCGCTCCTTATGGCCTCATCCAGCCCCTCAATCCTATCGAAATCAATAACTTTTGAGCGTGTGTCATTCCACAGTATGGCATTCCGGACAGGATTCCCGTCCGCATCTATGGGCCAGAGCCCGTCGCCTTGTCCCGTGACGCCCACACCCGCGATCTGGTCCCAGATATCCGGGTTGCGTGCTTTAAGCGCATGTGTCATACGACACATGCGCTTCCAATAGTCACTCATATCAGTTTCGCTCGCTCCGTCAAAGGGTGTGTGCACTGAAACGCATTCCCGCTCTTCGTCCAAAAGGTTAAAATTACAGTCCATTATTGAGGCTTTTATGTAGGAGGTCCCCCCGTCGATTCCAAGAAAGTATTGTTTACACACATTGCTCCCTCGTTCCTTGTTTGTCTATGAGTGACTATCAGTTTCCAAGCAGTTGTACTATGCTGTCGGCCATTGATGTGACAATAAGGCAGCAGGACACAGCCCCGGCATCCAGGACGCCCCTTGAGCGCTCTCCCAGCCTGCTGGCCCGGCCCACTTTGGCCACCATGTCCCTGGTGGATTCCATACCTGACTTCGCGGCAGCCTTCATATCCTCAAGCGCCCCAGGAAAGCCCTTGTTCTCGTTAAGGGCCTTGTTGTAGGCTTCGGTGGCAGGAATTAGCACGTCCATCAGGGTCTTGTCCCCCACCTTGGCGTTGCCCAGCTCGGATACCCCCGCAAGGGCTTCGTTCAGCATATCCCTGAATACGGCCTTGTCTATCTTTTCGGCGTCCTTACACTTGCGTGCCATCCTGTTGAAGAAAGTCCCGTATAACGGCCCCATGGAACCGCCTATCTCGGTGAGAAGAACCCGGCCTAATGTCCTCAGGGATTCGGAGAGATTCGTGTCGGTATCCTTCAGCCTTTCCCCGCAGATCGTGAAGCCCTTGTTCATGTTGATTCCGTGATCCCCGTCGCCTATGAGCCCATCCACTTCGCTCAGGTAATCCTTGTTCTCCTGGATGGTCTTCACCAGGTTCATGACGATCACTTTTCCGTCTTTGTTAAGGAATTTTTCCATAATCCCGCTTCCTTTCCTTACTTGCCGAATACCTTGAGCCCCATGGAATTGGCCTCCAGGTCAAGGAGTTGTTTGAGCTCGTCGTCCAGCTTCATGGCGGTGAATGTGGCACCCATCATCTCGAGGGATGTGAAGTAGTTTCCGACAAACGCCTTATAGACGCGAATCCCTTTTTCGGCAAGAAGTTTTTCGATTTCATCATACAGGATATACAGTTCCATGACTGGTGTGGCGCCAAGGCCCGATACGATCACAGCCACATCATCGCCATCAACAAACGGCAGATCGGGGACCACTATATCCACCATCATCTTTGCCATCTCTTTGGCGCTCTTAAGCTCGCATATCTCAACGCCAGGCTCGCCGTGATGGCCGATCCCGACTTCCATGGTACCCGGCTTTATCTCAAAATTGGGGTGCCCGACAGCCGGTATGGTACAAGGTGTAAGACCTATTCCAACCGAGCGCGTGTTGTCGATGGCCTTCTGAGCCGTGGCGATTACCTCGTCCAGGCTCCCGCCTAAAGCGGCCTTCGCTCCGCCGATCTTCCACATCAGTACTTCTCCTGCCACGCCCCTTCTCTTATGTAGTTCATCCTTCGGGGCAGAAGCCACGTCATCGTTTGCCACAACGGTCTTTACCTCTATCCCGTCGTCAGCGGCAAGCTCCACGGCCATCTTGACGTTCATGTTGTCGCCGGCGTAATTTCCGTACAGGCAGGCCACACCCCTGCCGGAGTCGGCTTCCCTGAACGCGTCGTAAAACGCCTGGGCTGTTGGGGACGAGAACACTTCTCCCACCGCGACAGCATCGCACAGGTTCTTTCCGATATAACCGATGAACGCCGGCTTATGGCCGGAGCCGCCACCTGTCACCACACCTACCTTGCCCTCTACGGGCGCGTCCTTGAACTTTAAAACCCTGGGATTGGAGGTTGCCGCCAGAATATCGCCGTGGGCTTTCACAAAGCCCTTGAGCATATCCTCAACCACCATATCGGGCTTGTTGATGATCCTTTGCATAATACTCCCCCTCGCTTTCCGCAAAAGCTTTTAATTTTGATGGAATTGGCCCTCGTATTCCTTGATGCGCTGTACCTTCGGAGCAGAGCCTCCACCTTCGAAATCGCACTGCAGCCATTGTTCCACCAGCATCTTCCCTAGCTGAGGAGCGATGATGCGGGCGCCCATACACATGATCTGCGCATCGTTGCTCTTCCTGGATCTCGCCGTGCTGAAAGGATCGTGGCATACCGCCGCCCGGATTCCAGGGACCTTGTTGGCGGTTATGGCCATGCCTATCCCGGTACCGCAGATAAGTATTCCCCTGTCATGCTTCCCTTCCTTTATGGACTGGGCTACCGCAACGGCTATGTCGGGATACAGCACCGGCTTGTCGTTAAATGTTCCGAAGTCTTCTACCTCATATCCCTTTTCAATTAGCATTTCTTTAATTGCGTCGCGGAATGCGCATCCCGCTTCATCGCATCCTATAGCTATGGAAATCATCTATTTACCCCCCCAAATTACTGGATTTTTCTACATACCAGGGATGATGGCGACCTTGATCGCGTTGTCCGCCCCGGACGCAGCCAGTTCAAAAGCCTTCTGCCAGTCATCAAGGCTGAATTTATGGGTTACTACCCCGTCGGTGGGAAGAGAACCATCTGAAATCCACTTGATAACCGGTTCGTAGCAATACGGGCTCAGGTGCGCGCCGTAAAGGTCAAGCTCCTTGCGGTCAGATATGATACTCCAATCCACTGTCACCAGGTCGCCGAACACTGAGAATTCCACGAAGGTTCCCATCTTGCGGATCATCTCCAGACCCTGCTTGACGCTGGAGGGATGCCCGGTCGCTTCTATGTAGATGTCACATCCGTATCCGTCGGTCATCTCGGTTATCTTCTTAACAACATCCACTTCACCCGGGTTGAGCACGATATCGGCGCCGAATTCCTTCGCCTTGGCAAGGCGCGTGTTGTTCATGTCAAGAACTACAAAAGTCGCAGGATTGCGCTTGCGGATGGCTCCCACCATGCCAAGCCCCAGGGTTCCCGCTCCCGACAGGACCACGAAATCCTCGTTGGTGATGTTCGCCCTGTCAACGCAATGCTTCGAGCATGCATAGGGCTCGATCAGCAATGCCTTATCAATGGGCATGTCCTTCGGGATCCTGTACTTCAAAGCTTCGGCGGGATAGCGCATGTACTCCGCCATGCCCCCGTTCACGTTGTTCTGGAAGCCGTAAAGGTCATGCTTCTGGCACATCCAGTAACGGCCTGTCTTGCAGAACTTGCACTTCCAGCAGGGGACGATCTGGTCTGAAACCACGCGATCACCCACCTGGAACTCTTTCTGGTCCGGGCCTACTTCCACTACGGTTCCAACAAATTCATGCCCCGGGATCACAGGCGCCTTGATGTAGGCCGGGCTGCCTTCGCCGCCCCAGAAGCTGGGAGCGCCATGGAAGGCTTTTACGTCGCCGGCGCATACACCGCAGCCCTCTACCTTTACGATGATCTCATCCCCTGTCGCGCGGGGAGTGGGAACCATCTCAAGGCGGTAGTCACCCGGCGCGTAAGCTACAAGTGCTTTCATCCTTTCCGGAATCTTACTCATTTCTCATACCTCCGTTTCATTTTTTGGACCTAATTCTATTGCCGGTATTAAGGTCAAACAGGTGGGTCTTTTCCCCGTTCACCTCAAGCTTGATCATCTCACCCTGCCTGTAACGTGTGTCATCCTCGGTGATCATCATGACGAGTTCATCTCCCACCCTGACACCAATTCTTCTCTCGCTGCAGAGGTCCTCGTACACAGCCACCCTTACCGGGGTTCCCTTTGAATCCGGACCGCCCACATAGATGTCGGTGGGACGGACGCCCATCTTCACCTGCATACCGTCACTTAACAGGTCATAATATCTCCTGGGCGCAATTATGCGCAGATCACTGTTTTCGAAAGTGAAGTAGTAGTCATTCTCATGTTTGATGATAGTTGTCTTGAGTATGTTCATTGGCGGCTCGCCGATGAATCCGGCAACGAATTCGTTGGCCGGGTCATCATAAACCTCCATGGGAGTTCCGAACTGCTGGAGCACGCCCAGGTTCATTATGGCGATGCGGTCAGCAAGGGACATGGCCTCAAGCTGGTCATGGGTAACATAAACCGTGGTGCACTTTATCTCGTTATGGAGGCGTTTGATCTCGATCCTTAGCGCCTGGCGCATCTTTCCATCCAGGTGGGAAAGGGGTTCGTCCAAAAGCAAAATCCCGGGACGGCGCACTATGGCGCGGGCAATGTTCACGCGCTGCTTCTGCCCGCCTGAAAGCGAAATGGGCATCTTGTCCAGCAGGTCCTCCACTTTAAGGAGCGGAGCTATATCCATGACACGCTGTTTTATCTCATCCTTGGAAACACCTTTGGCTTTCAGGTTGAAAGCTATATTGTCGTATACCGTCAGCGGCGGATATAGGGCATAGTCCTCGAAGGCAAGCCCGATATTGCGGTTCTTGGGATGAAGGTCGTTGACCCTCTGGTCCCCGATATAGATATCACCCGCGGTAATATCCTCGAGCCCTGCGATCATGCGGAGTGTAGTTGTCTTGCCGCAGCCCGACGGACCCAGTATACCGATGAATTCGCCATCTTCGCATTCCAGTGACAAATCGTTGACCGCAAAATCATTCGGCTGGGTTTTCTTCTTTCCCTTGTTTTCATAACGCTTATAAAGGTTCTTTATGATAAGCTTTGACATTATTGCACCCCCTTGCTCAGCTGCTCTTGCACAAGCCTGTATATGGCAGCCTCATCAGAGGTGCCGATAAACCTGGTGGTTTGCGCGTCGAAGAATATGGCTTTATGGATCGGCAGTTCCACATAGACAGCCTGGTCCAGCCTGACCTTAAGGTCGTTGGGGGCGATCATACGGACAAACTTGTCTCCGATCTTGGCTATCAGGACGGCTTTGTTGCCGATGGACTCAAAGCTGTACACCGTTCCCTTAAGCAGGCCATCCTTCTTTTCAAAGGTATATCTGACATTGTTGGGTCTGAAACCGATATGGTATTCATTTACGCCTGAATCAACCAGCTTTCTGATGATCCCGGAGCTTTCAGGCAGGGGCAGCAGGTAACCCTTTTCCAGCACTTCAACGTAGTATTTGCCGTTTTCGGCAAACAGCCGCCCGTCCACAAGGTTGATCTCGGGTTCGCCCACAAGGGCTGCCACGAATTCGTTGCAGGGTGTATAATACACTTCCTCACGGGTTCCTACCTGGACTATACTCCCCTCGTTGATGATGGCGATCCTGTCGCCCAGACTTACAGCTTCAAGAAAGTCATGGGTTACATAAATACAGGTCGTGTTGAAGCTGGACTGCATCTCCTTCAGCTCACTGCGCATGTAGTGGCGCAGTTTGGCATCCAGGTGCGCGAGGGGCTCGTCCATCAGGAATACGTTGGGATCCCTGACCAATGCCCTGCCTATCGCCACGCGCTGCTTCTGGCCGTTGCTTATCTGGCTTGGCAGCCTTTCCAGCAGATGGTCAATCCTTAAGAGCTCGGCGACGCGATGGACCTCCCTGTCAACGGTGGCGTTGTCTTTCTTATACAGCGGACTGCGCAGCGGGGACGCGATATTCTCATAAACAGTCAGGTTAGGATACAGGGCGTAGTTTTCAAACACCATTGCCACATTGCGGTGCGCCGGATCAATCTTGTTCATTATCTCTCCGTTGAATCTGATCAACCCTTCTTCCGGTATCTGGATCCCCGCGACGTTGTTCAGAAGCGTTGTCTTGCCGGCACCCGCAGGTCCGAACAGTACGAAGAACTCGTTGTCCTTTATCTCAAGGTTTACATTGTTAAGAGCGGTAAACTTACCGAATCTTTTTGTTACGTTAACAACTTCTATCTTTGCCATTTTCTCACCTTATCCCTTCACCGCGCCAAAGCTAAGGCCACGTACCAGATGTTTTTGAATCAGCAGCGCGAATATGACAGCCGGGAGCGCCGATACAGTCGCGGCAACAGCCATCTGTCCGTAGTGCACCGTATCCGACGCAATGTACTTGAGTGAAGCAACCGTGATGGTTTCAACATGTGTGCCGCTCAGCATAAGAGGGAACGTGAAGTTGTTCCAGGCAAATATGAAGGCCAGGAGGCTCGCCGAAACCAGTCCCGGTTTTATCAGGGGCAGGAGCCTCTTCAGGAATACCTGCCACCAGGAATAACCGTCCACCTGCGCCGCATGCTCGATCTCAACTGAAATATCCTCAAAGTAACCGCGGATAACCCATATGAGCAGTGGCATGGTTATTAGCTGATACACCCAGATCAGGCCGAAATATGTATCATAAAGGCCGATCTTCTGGTATATCATGAACAGCGGAAGGACCACCAGGATCTCAGGCGCGAACCTGAATGACAGTATGGTAAAAGCCAGGCTCTCCTTCTTCTTGAAATTGTACCTGGCCAGGGCATATGCCGCCGGAACTCCGGCCAGGACCGAAATCAAAACCGCGACGACCGATACGATAATACTGTCAAGGAAGTATTTGAAATAATCGGTGCGAAGGAGAACCGCATCGTAGTTTTCCAACGTGGGATCAAATATAAATGTGGTGTTGAACATTTGGGCGTCCGACTTGAACGAAATCAGCACCATCCAGAACAGCGGGAACAGCGCAAATATGGCATAAAGCGCCAGAAGACCGTTTTTAACCGCATTGCCGACTATTCTCTTCCGTTTCATGATTTACCTCCTTCTTCCGCGGCGGCGTCCCTGCCGCTGGCTACCTTCTGTGAATGCATCCAGCGCTTTACAATCTGTTTGGCCACGAGGTTAACGATGAACCAAAGCACCAGTATATAAGGCAGCGAAGCGCCGAATTTCTGGAAGGCGAAGCCGGTGTTATATGCTGTAACCGACAGGTTCATCAGGGTATCCCCAGGTCCTCCCTTGGTAAGGGCGAATATAATCGAGAATTCCTGCAGGGATGCCATCAGGCGGAACAGCAGCGCAATATATATGCAGGGCTTGATCATGGGCAGGGTCAAATTCTTAAATGTAAACCAGGCACTTCCGCCATCGATCTTTGCGGATTCAAAGGGCGACTTGGGAAGGGACTGGATACCAGCAAGTATGAGTATGATGACAAAGGGACAATAAACCCACAGATCGATCAGGACTGCCGTGAACATCGCCGTGGCATGTGAAGCGGCCCAGGGGAAGTTATAAATTCCGAACAGGTTCAGGAATTTTTCAAGTATCCCCACCGAGTTGTTGGTCATCAGCTGCCATATGATCGTGCCGATAACAGGAGCCACCATGAGCGGGAAGGTAAGCACAACCCTCAGGACCTTTGTGAACTTGTTCTCGGTATTGCCGAGCAGCAGGGCGATGCCCAGTCCCAGCAGCATTTCAAGTATTGTAGCGAAGAACGCGAAGCGTACCGTGACCCAGACGGCATGCCAGAAGGCCCTGTCGGTGAACATGTTAATCCAGTTGCGAAGCCCTACAAAGGAATGCTTGGGCAGCCTGAAGGAATAGTTTGTTAGGGAATAGAATATCGCCATTCCAAACGGTATCAGGATACCAATTGTAATCAGCAGCGACGGCGCCATGATCAGGTAGGGCCTTGCTTTGGTAAGCCATGGAACCGTATTTAGATCATTTTGGGCCGCACCTTTTGGTTGTTTGCCTTTTATGTTGAAAGCCATCTTTTTGCCTCCTCAATCCATTATCTTTTGAGGTTTTGGGGTATAAAGAACCAAACTTTGTAAGTCATCAAGCTTTACAAGGTATCGGGTTGAAGCTATTGAGCTTTGCTAATGCTCTCGTTTATGGGAAATCTGTCTGGATTCATCCGTCATCCGCAGACTGACAGATAATCTTTACCAGCTGGTTTGACTCATCCATACGACCTGATACTTATGCGGGAACCGAACGCTGTAAGCGGATATATTGCGAGAATTTGCTGAACAGGGAACCGGGGACATTAATAAAACTCAATAACCTCATCCCGCAGAAACTGTAACATTCAACTTCCTCGTCTCTCCTTTGATTTGGTGATGCAGGCGGGGGCGTAAACCCCCAGCCTCGCATCAAAGTCTCGCAATAAGAAACCTTCGTATTATTCAACCTCGATGTCCGCTACAATACGATTCAGTTTCTCGGTGAGCTGTTTCATGGCTTCCTCGGTGGATGAATACTTACCGCCGACCAGATCCTGCAGGGTAGCTGCCCATTCAGTGGTGGTTTCAAAGAAGTAGGGCTGCGGTGTAAACTGAATGGTAGCGTTGGGAAGACCCTTGTCGAGAGCTTCCAGGTAGCCGTAAGCCTTGCCTACAACTTCCTTGTACTTGTCGCTCTCAGCAACCGACGCACGGGGAGCGTCAACGCAATTGCCGTCGGTGCCGGACCAGAGCATGAACTCGGGGCTGGTGAAGTACTGGATAAAGTACCAGGCAGCGTCCTTGTTCTTGGAAGCGGAGTTCATAGCCAGAGACCATACCCAGACGTTGGAATAGGATTCGGTCTTTCCAGGAGGCAGCGGAACGTCAACCCATGCGAGGTTGCCGGCTTCAGCCGAAGCGCCTTCCGGGTTCTGGAAGTATCCGTTACAGGTCGCGTCGAACAGCATGGCGGCTTTTCCTGCGCCAAGGTCCGCACCGGCCTGGTACCAGGTATAGGTTGACCACTGGGGAGATCCGCCGGCCTTAATCAGCTTCACCCAGTAATCGGTCATGGCGATAGCCTCAGGGGAATCCAGCTTACATACGAGCTTGCCGTTTTCAATGGCGAAGTCCTGAGCGCCCCATGTGGCAAACAGCGACATGTAACCGGGATGGATGGTAGCCCAGTTCCTTGTACCGCGAAGGGCTATACCGTAGCTGCCAGAGCCATTGAATTCCTGAAGCTGGGAAGCAATCTGGAGCAGTTCATCGGTGTTCGTCGGAGGCTTAAGGCCCAGTTCGTCAAACACTTTCTTGTTGTAAGCCAGGTTGTTGATCTCGTAGCCCATGGGGATTGCCCACTGTGAGCCTGTACCCACCTTGTGACCGGGAATAAGATCCCAGCGGAGGGTTCCCACAATTGAGGGATAGAAGTCGTCAAAGTTGTAGTCGCCAGACGTCTTGTTGGGGTCGTTGATGTAGTTTTCCAAGGGCTCAATATAGCCGGCTGGAGCATATTCCCAAACCTGGTAGGCGCCTGTCATGAAGATGTCAGGATTGCCAGAACGGCTGTTCAGAGCGGTGGTCAGCTTGTCAAAGTAGTTTTCTTCCGGAGTAACCGAGTACTGAACTGTTATTCCGGTCTTGGCCTCAAAATCGGCCAGTTTGGTAATGACTGCGTCAGCGTAGGTGTGCTGGTTGAACATAACGTTCAGCGTTGTGCCTTCATGCGCCCGCCAGTCGAAGCCCGAGGATGAACCCGGATCCTTCTGGCCTGTTCCCTGGTTCGAGCCAGGCGTCGGAGTAGTGTTGGTTCCGCCCTGGGAACCGCAGGCTACAAATGTCAGCGCCAGAGCCAATGCCATAATCAGCACTAATGCCCGTCTGAACTTCTTCATTCATTAATTCCCCCTTTGATTATTATGAATTGCTTTGGTGTCGCTAAAATGCAAGGGAGCTTTCGCGACCTTTGCATCGCAGCTGACCTATGGATCGCATGCAATTTCCATATCAGCCTCTTCATATTCTCATTTTAGTATCCCCGGTAACACTTCTAAATGGAGCATCTTTGTATTTTCTGCACAGTGTTTAGGTCGAACTTGGTTATATTTTTGTCAATCCTGCAAAAATATTTGATAAGCTATAAAATTTTTAGGTACTATCTGGAAGGTTCAATAAAAAAACAAGAAAAGGGAGATATCCTGTAAACGCCGTTGGGTAAGGACAGATGTGGAGGATTTGGATATCCTGGCCGAAACGCCTTTCTAAAAAAACTGGCCGGGCCACGGGAATCCACTGGATCCCATGACCTGGCACAGACAGTTCCTGGTAAGTCCCTACAGACAGGGAAACTACGTTCATGATATGCGGAGGCTCACTGCCCATCAGCGCCTTCCGGCATTCTTATCCTTATACTCTTTGCATGTGAGGCCTGTATATTCCTTAAAAACCTTGCTGAAATAATACGGGCTGGAGAACCCGATATCTTCCGCAATCTCATAAATCTTTTTGTTTGTGTTGACCAGCATCTTCTTGGCCATTTCCATACGGTAATCGGTCAGGTAGTTGCTAAAATTCACACCTGTTTCCTGTTTGAAGATCAGGGACAGATAGCTGCTGCTTACCTCGGCTGCCTCTGCCGCGTCGGAAAGGCTGATGTTTTTGGAATAGTTGCTCCTTATATAGGCAATGGTGTTCTGCACCAGGGCGGAATAGCCCGACTCATGGTTTATGGCCGCATCGGCAATGGCGGCATAAAGCTCCTGCATATAGGTTTCAGCATTATCGATAAAAGGCATAACCAGGCAGTTCTCATGGGAGAATTTTGCGGGGGACAGGGATGATGTCTGGTCGATTTTCTGCTCCTCGCAGATGGTTCTGGCCACCGAGAGCAGGTCTATAACTGCATTTTTGAACGTTCCGTAGCTCTTTTCGGATTTAAGTTCATTGAAAATACCTAAAATGTATTCCTTAAGACCTGCCTTATCCTTTTCATCGATAAACGAGGACAGTTTGCTGCGACTGATCCTTATATGTTTCTCCTTCCCCCGGGCCATCTCCGGGTAAAACACCTCAACAGGCTGCATCGAGAAAAAGCAGACCTTCCTGGCAAGTTCGGCCTCTCCTATCATGGCCGGGAACCGTTCAGGCTTCCCCAGCATGCTCAGGCCGACCTGCACCACCACTTCAAAATACTGCCTGATATTCCTTATCAGCTGCTGCATGGCTTTCACAGCGTCCTGCAGACCTGTTATGATACTGCCGTCTTTTGCGTTTACAATGGAAGTAAAGTATAACTGGTCCTTGTAGAAGAACATGACCGTCGACGCGTCGGAAAAGGCCTTGTCCACAATGGTCTTTACTGTCTTGGACAGCATTTTCCTTGAGTCCTCGTGCAGCATCGAAGTTTCACAGAACCCTCTTATGGCTATATATGCGCTCCCGCTGAAAAGACCGGCTGGCGGAGCAGCGCCATCCTCGGCGGTGAAATCGTCATCGGGAGCTTTTCCGAAAAGAAGGTCCTTCAGATAATTCTCGCTTTCGGCCTTTATATCGGGTTCCTCAACAGGCTGGCTTTTATCCTTAAGGGAAAGCTTCTGCAAAAGGTCAATCAACTTCTGTTCATTCATCTCAGATTTGAGGATATACTGGACGGCCCCGAATTCAAGGGCTTTTTGCACATAGGTAAACTCGTCGTAATGGCTTAATATGACCACCTGAAGGTTCTTTTTCCTTTTCCGGGCTTCCTCTATCAGCTTGAACCCGTCCATGACAGGCATCTTGATGTCGGTCAGTAAAATATCGGGGTCTGCCTCATCAAACATTTCCAGGGCTTCCCTGCCGTTTGAGGCCTCCCCGACTATCTCGTATCCATGGGCTTCCCAATCCATTGTTGTCCTTAAGCCAAGCCTTACGAGAAACTCATCGTCGACGACCAGAACCCTTTTCATTTACTGTCCACCCCCCCTTTACAAAAACGAAATGCCTGGTTGAATAACGCGGCCGTTTTATGTCTGCGTTTGTCTAACGGCGCGTTTATGAAACAAAACGTATGTTTATATAATAAAGCAAAAAAATCAATAAAACAAATAAATATTTTACCTGTCCCGGTAAAGGTTTTGGTACAAAGTCATAAATCATCATACAGTTGATTCCGGGAGATCCAAAAACACGGCAAACAGGCTTATTGAAGAAAGGTAAGACAAAAGCTATATAAGAATAAACAAGTTTTGGTATATCACTGGCGCTGCCCGTTGAGTTATAATAACGGTACATTGTTGTATTTTTTTTGGGGGGCGCTGTGATGGGTTTCAGATCTGTTTCTTTCAGGATATTTATAGGGATGGCCGGCCTCACGTTTTTCCTGCTGGTCATCATGTGGGCTACCAACCGTTATGTCTACCTTGAGGAGTTCCGCAAGTATGAGGTGGACTATAATGTATTGGTCACCAATAAAATCAAGTCCCAGTTCGATTTCACAACCGACATCATCCGCAGCACGGGAAACGCGCTGGGTTCAAACCCCAGGGTGATGGAGCTTCTGTCGGAATCAGATTTTGGATCCGACAAGGAACTGATCGAGCGGCGTAATGAGATCAGTTCTTTGCTTCTTGGAATTATCGGCACCCAGCCCTTCATCAAGGGCGCCCATATCGTCAGTGAAAGCGGCAATGTCTATTCCAGCACGCTTTCCATAGATGAAACACAGGTTTTAGAGTTTGCTTCCAGCTATTTTGACATCATGCGTGAAAAAAAGACGAAAGAACTGTGGACCACTGTCCACGAGGTGGAATACTATCCCGACAACTATTTCAGCGTCATGTCCTATATATGTCCCGTCTACAACATGGAAACACAACGGCTCTCAGGGCTTATCGCCCTTGATATCGATTACCAGGTTGTCCGTGAAATGTTTTCAACCTCCACCATGGAGCTTGACGAAAAGATCATGGTGGTGGATACCGAGGGCAGTATAATATTCAACCACCCATTTTTAAGTAATTTTGAGCCCATCCTCGATCAGTATCCGCAAATCCTTACCTCAAAGAATCTGCAGCTCAGGGGCACTGTGTTTGGGCGGGACAGCATAATAGTAACCGAAACCATCGGCATAGCCGACTGGAAGCTTGTCAGGATGATTGAAGCCCTGCCCATTACAGAAAGAAGCCGCAGCCTGCTGTTTATCTTCAACACCATCCTGGTTGTCTCGGGCATCATCTCCTTCGCTTTTATCCTGTTCTCCACCCGGACCATCTCAAAGCCTGTAAAAACCCTGATAAAGGCATGCAAGCGCATTGAGCGGGGAGACCTGGGCTTCAGGGTATCCCTGAAACTCAAGAATGAACTGGGTATTTTGGGTGATACGTTCAATATCATGATGGACCAGATCCAAAGTTACTACGAGAAAGAGTTTGAGGAGCAGAAACGCAAGTCGGAACTGGAGTTCCAGGTACTGCAGGCACAGATCAATCCGCATTTTTTGTATAACACCCTCGATTCCATCAAATGGCTTGCGGTACTTCAGAACATGAACAATATCGCGGACATGTGCACATCCCTGATCAACTTGCTGAAATACAACCTTGCCCAGCCGGGCACCATGACCACTCTGAGCGATGAGGTTGAGAACCTGAAGAATTATATCAGGATACAGAAATTCCGGTACGGCGACACCTTTGAGTTCTCAACCCATCTGGATCCTGAAACCTGTGACTGCGAAATGATCCGCTTTGTCCTCCAGCCGTTGGTTGAGAATTGCATCATCCATGCCTTTGACGATATGGAAGACAAGGGTTTCATCAAGGTCCTGTCCTTTATCAAGAACGGCAAGCTCCACATAGAGGTGATAGACAACGGCTCGGGGATGGATCTGGCCACTGTGTTCACCCTTAACCAGAACGAATCAAGCAAAGGAAAACGCTTTAACGCCATTGGCATACACAATATTAAGGAGAGGATACGGCTACAGTACGGCGAGGGATATGGGCTGTATTATATCAGCGAACCGGGCGTCGAGACTATCGCCGAGATGGTGCTCCCAGTAATAAAGAAAGGCATGCAGCCCGAAACAGACGTGGATATGAATAACCTGTAACAAGAGGCATCCCCTTTGGGATGCCCCAAATGATCGACCCTAAAGCTGTTTCGGATCAATCCAGCAGGTCAATGAACCAGAACAGGGGGCCGCGTCGGAAAAGGAACCCTCTCGGTCGGCGACGTATGGGAAACCTGAACCCCGGCATGAAAACCGGACCATATATTGGCCTTCGTATGATTGGAAACTGCCTGGGAAAGCGCCTGCCTCTGAAAGAGCCTGGGAAAAAGCCTGGAATGATACCATCCGGCATGAATAACACCTCTTGCTTAACATACTCCACAAAATCAGCATATGTCTGTGGGGACAAGAAGGTGAACGACCATGAAATGCCGTCATAGGCCAATAAGCGTGACTGGTTTTTACCGTCTGTATGTATCTTGACAAGTACATGGGAATCTGATAGCATACATAAAAAATGAATGAACCAAATGCGATGACAGGGAAAACACGCTGCTTACGCAGCCTCAGAGAGCTGTCGCTTGGTGCGAGACAGTGCGCGGGGCAGAATGTGAACTCACCCTTTAGCAGTCACCTGAACCCTGGAGGCAGAGTTGCTTTCGGCAAGTAGGCGTGAACGGGCTTCCCGCCGTTACAACGGGAGGGCATTAGCCTTATTGCGGTTGGATGCCTTATGAGCGGGCAATTGCGCCAAGAGAAGTGGTACCGCGGAAGTTTAAGCTTTCGTCTTCTTGCAGGAAGACGGAAGCTTTTTTCATTAATCCATTTTTTCAGGAGGAGTGTTGTATGAAACTCGCATTTTCTACCTTAGGCTGCCCCGATTTTGACTGGCCGGATATCTACTCCATGGCCAAAGACCTTGGATTTGACGGTATTGAAATACGCGGCCTGGGCAAGGACATCTTCGCGGTCCGGGCAAAACCCTTTACCGAGACCGAACTTCCCAACACCATCAAAAAGCTGAAGCAGTTACACCTGGAGATACCCTGCCTTTCGTCGGGCTGCTGCCTGAAGTTTGCCGAAAAGGCTGAAGAGAACCATAATGAAATCATCCAGTATATAGAACTGGCCGCAAAGCTTAAAACCCCGTATATCCGTGTCCTGGCGGACCTGGAACCCCAGCCCATGGGAGAGGTGGACGACGGGGTTGTTATTGCGTCCCTGAAAAAGCTGGCTCCCGTCGCCTCGGAAAAGGGTGTAACCCTTCTTGTGGAAACAAACGGTGTTTATTCCGATACCCGCAGGCTTTTCAACCTGCTTAACGCGGTGGGAAGCGAGGCGGTAGGAGCCCTTTGGGATATCCATCATCCCTACCGGTTCGCAAACGAAGCCCCCGGCCAGACCATCCAGAACCTTGGCGCCTATATCAAATACGTCCATGTTAAGGATTCTGTCATGGAAGACGGCAAGGTCTCTTATCGCATGATGGGCGAGGGGGATCTCCCCATAGATGATTTTATGCTGGCCCTGCGGTCCATCAACTACAACGGTTACATATCCCTTGAATGGGTCAAGAGATGGGCTCCCGACCTGGATGACGCCGGCGTTGTATTCCCTAATTTTGCCAATTACATGTCCAGGTATCTGAAAAAGGATACCCGCAGAGGCCGCCTGTATACCAATAACGCAGGTACAGGGCATTATATCTGGGAGAAATACTCCCTCATCGACCTTACCCTGTCCCAGGTGCTGGACCGCATGGTTGATGAATTCCCGGATCAATATGCATTCAGGTACATCACCCATGATTACACCAGGACCTATGCGGAATTCAGGGACGATGTGGATACCTTTGCCCGTTCCCTGATAGCGCTGGGCGTCAAGCCCGGCGACCATGTAGCCATATGGGCCACCAATGTGCCCCAGTGGTTTATCACCTTCTGGGCTACAGTTAAGATCGGGGCAGTTCTGGTAACAGTCAATACAGCCTACAAGATCCATGAGACCGAGTATTTGCTGCGCCAGTCCGATACCCATACCCTGGTCATGATCGATGGATATAAGGACTCAGATTACGTGGCCATTGTGAAAGAACTCTGCCCTGAGCTTGAAACCGCGGAGGCGGGAAAACCCCTGTTCATAAAGCGCCTTCCATTTTTGCGGAACATAATTACCATCGATTCAAGACAGAAGGGCTGCCTGACATGGGACGAAGCCATGGCTTTTGCTGAAAGGGTTCCCGTTGAAGAAGTCTATCGGCGGGCTTTTTCCCTGCAGAAAGACGACGTCTGCAACATGCAGTATACATCTGGAACCACCGGATTCCCGAAAGGTGTAATGCTGACCCATTACAATGTGGTTAACAACGGCAAGTGCATCGGGGACTGCATGGATTTCTCAACCGCGGACCGGCTGCTTATCCATGTTCCCATGTTCCATTGCTTCGGCATGGTCCTGGCCATGTTAGCCGCGATGACCCATGGCACCACCATGTGCCCCATACCCTATTTCTCTCCGAGAGTATCACTGGAATGCATTAACAGGGAGAAAATAACCGCCTGCCACGGCGTTCCCACCATGTTCATCGCCATGCTTGAGCATGAGGACTTCGCGAAAACAGATTTCTCCCAAATGAGGACGGGCATTATGGCAGGAAGCCCCTGCCCCATCAAGGTCATGCAGGACGTTGTGGACAAGATGAATATGAAGGAGATCACCATCGTCTATGGGCAGACCGAGGCCTCTCCCGGATGTACCCAGAGCCGTGTGGACGACCCCATAGAACTCAGGGTCAATACCGTGGGCCGTGCCCTTCCCGGAGTGGAGTGCAAAATCGTGCACCCTGCCACCGGCGAGGATCTCCCCCCCAATACCGACGGTGAATTTGTCGCCAGGGGCTATAATATCATGAAGGGTTACTATAAGATGCCCGAAGCCACAGCTGCCGTCATCGACGAGGATGGCTGGCTGCACACCGGAGATATGGCCAGGATGGACGAGAACGGCTACTTCAAGATTACCGGCAGGATCAAGGACATGATCATCCGCGGCGGCGAGAATATCTACCCCAAGGAGATCGAGGACTTCATCTATACCCATCCCAAGGTAAGCGATGTCCAGGTTATCGGGGTCCCCGACAAGCAGTACGGGGAGGAAATCATGGCCTGTGTCATCCTGAAAGAAGGCATGGAGATGACCGGTGAAGAGCTGAAGGATTATGTCCGCACCCATATGGCCAAGCATAAAACGCCCAGGTATGTGGCGTTTGTGAAGGAGTTTCCCATGAATGCGGCTGGCAAGATCATGAAGTACAAAATGCGCGAATGGGCCGTGGAGTATCTTGGCCTCACAGCTGAAAGCAGGATCGAAACGGCATAGTACCAAAAAAGCATTTAAAAAGGGCGGTGTTCAAACCGCCCTTTAGTTTAAAAGAAACCATTCTTCCATTCCATAAACCCTAACCCCCTGAACTGTCAATGCGGGTGGAACCGGGTGGACTCTCCGCAATGACGCCTTCGCTTCGCCACAAGATTATGATACAAACTCTTGCAGTTCCTTGCTCAGCTTTGCGATGTTCTCCATGGATTCATGTATCTGCACGATGCTGTTGTTCTGGTCTTCAAGTGTGGCAAGGACTTCTTCTGTGGAAGCCGCGTTTTCTTCTGAAATGCTGGCCACATTCTCGATCTGCTGCTGGATTTCTATAAATATCTCGGTTATCTTTTTGGTGCCTTCAAGGCCTTCAAGCAGCTTCCTGTTCGTTTCCTCCACAGATGCCCTCATATTGCTGAAGAAGTCGGAGATGCTTTCCAGGATCCCGTTACCTTCACGTACGGCTTCGTCACCTTCATACACCTTGTTGAGGGTGTCCTCGGACCGGTCGGTAAGCTCCTGTATGATCTGATTGATGTTATCAGCGGTGTTCTTACTTTGCTCCGCAAGCTTTCTGATCTCGTCAGCCACCACGGCAAAGCCTTTGCCCTGTTCGCCGGCCCGTGCTGCCTCGATGGCCGCATTGAGAGCCAGCATATTGGTTTGCTCGGCTATATCCAGGATCTCCTCCAGCGCCTGGTTAACTCTTTCCATGCTCTGGTTGAGCTCATTAACCGTCTCCCTGGCTGATCCCACGGCACTGCTTATGACCTTGTTATGTTCCACCATCTCCGAGATCTTTTGATTGCCTTCCTCGATGCTTTTGCCCATTTCCATGGTTCTCTCGGTCAATGTACCCGATATGGACTGGGTCTGGTTTACCAGGTCCATGGAACTGCTCATGGCCTCGTTGGTTTTATGGATGCTGGAGGCTTCTTCCTGGATCGCTTTCGACATCTCGTTCATGGATATGAAGATGCCGCTGCTGGATTCCTTTACCGAACCCATGACTTTGTTAACGGTTTCGATATGGGTGTTCAGGTTATGGGAACTGTCTTCCACCTGGGCAAGAATGTTCTGGAGCCTGGCAAGAATCCCGCTGGCCTTCTCGTTCTCGGAAGCCGCGTTTTTGACAAGCTCGCCTGCCCACCTGGTAAGGAAGTACAGGACCACTATCGCTCCGTCATAGGCGAGGAGTACTTTCAAAAACTCAGCGAACGACACCGAAAAGCCCATAAAATTCTCACTTGCCAATATGTAGACCGTAACAAGCAGAACATTGCATATTATTCCATATACCATTATCAATCGTTCGTTGAAGTAGAGCGCCACCATGGTAATGGACGCATAGACGATATAATGGTTCCCAAGATCAAACCCTGATATTACGAATAGCGCCATCATAGCCAAAAACGGTATCAGGCCGAACAGCAGGGATTTGACAAAACGGTTGAGTTTCAGAAAATAAAGCCCTGTGGCCAAAAGTCCAACCGCCAGGGATTTTGCCATATCGCCCAGCCCGGACGCAAATCCGTCGGTTGTAAAGTTCAGTAATATGAAAACAAAGGCAACGCTCCAGGTGGCAATCAGATTAACTGTGTCAACACGCTTCAGGTCATAGCCCGTATAGCTTTTCCCCGTAGTTTCTTCCATAATATGAACACCCCCGCTACTCTGAGCAATGTAATAGGCAACAATAATTTTTTACCACTATATTCTTTTCCGAAACACTGCCAGATGATATCATCCACCCGGAGGGCGCTGCCCGGGCAGGGCTTGTCACACTTGTCCAATTCGGTGAATAAACTATAACAGGGAAGGATTCATCTTTAATGGTTTCCCGTAAGGAGGCGCCTCTCCTCCTTTATGCCGGGTGCCGGACTTAGGCTGCTAAGTCCGGCTTTTTTTACGGTAAGGAAAACCAGAGCCAGGATAGCCAGGGGACAGGTGTCGGAATTCCTGGAGAAAATGCAGAAACCGGGCTATGAGAAAAAAGAGATCCTGTCCATCATAACCGAGGTGACAAAGAGGTGAAGGAATGAATCCCATTTTGAAATGCAGCGGGCTACAAAAAGAGACCTGTTACAGGTCTCTTTCCTTCTTGCCCTCTTTTGCCTTTCCAAACTTTCTTAGAAACCTGGGGTACCCCGTCCCGTCCCACTTGTTTATCTTCTCGGTGTAATCCTTGAGAATCCTTCCGGCCTTATCCCTGTCCATCTCGCCTCTTTCAACCAGGCTGTCCAGGTAGTCCTTGCAGTCTTTGATCAGCCGTGCCCGTTTTTCCTCAAGGGGCAGCGCGCTGAATTTCTTTATCTCGGCGATGCCTGTTTCAATTCTTTTGAGAATGGCATCGGCCTCCTCCCTGGAAATCCTGCCCTCCTTCAGTTGTTTTTTGATTTCTTCTTTTCTGTTTTCAAGGACGGTTAAGGGGTCTTTCACGAACTCCTCCCACATTTTTTGCCTTTCCCGTTTTTCTTTCTTCCGAGGAACTTCTTTTCCGGGGTCTTTCTTTTCGGGGGCTTCCTTTCCGGGATATTGCGTTTCCGGTTCTTTTGCTTCCGGCACCTTCTCCCCAGGCACTTTATCACGGCCTTTCCATTCCTCTTGCATAGTTTTTTCTTCCACGGCACATGGGACCGTAAAAGCGTCAAATGCGGTCAGCATACAAAAAATTACGGCTGCCGCAACAATTCCTTTTATTCGCAATCTATCACCTCCCGAAATTATTCTCCCCGGATTTATAAAAGTCATGGGTGACAATATTTTATAATTCATGTATACAAAAAACATTCCAGATGCAGTAATTTTCCCTTGCTTCAATCCTTCCATAAGTGTTAAAGTTATATGCGGGGTGATTCGTATGAATAAGTCATACAAAATTACGATAGCGGGCCTGGAAAGGGAATTGCCTCTTTGCAGCGTCAGTGAAGATCTTAAGATAGCGGCTTTTGTTATTCTCGGCGATGTGGAGCTGACCTCTGCCTGTGCCGCAGAGCTGGTAAAAAGGATCCCCGAGCATGATATCATGATAACCGCCGAGGCCAAGGGAATCCCGCTGATCCATGAAATGGCGCGCCAAATGGGCGAAAATAAGTATCTTGTGGCGAGAAAAGCCGAAAAGCTTTACATGGTCGATCCCATAAATGTGGAAGTGCAGTCTATTACCACCGCGAGGAAACAGACCCTCTATATCGATAAGAACGATGCGCTGCATCTTAAGGGAAAACGGGTTTTAATCATCGACGATGTTATCAGTACAGGAGAGTCCATCTTCGCGGTTGAGAAGCTTGTTAAAATGTCTGGCGGAACAGTGGTGGGAAAGGCTGCCATACTGGCAGAAGGCGATGCCAAGTACAGGGAAGATATCATTTATCTTGAATACCTCCCCCTGTTCAACAGGGACGGTGAGATAATCGATACCTGAAAACCGCAGGAACCGCTTTACCGCGGTATGCCAAAAGGGTGAACAAAAGGCTATGATTGATTCATAGCCTTTCATGATATAAAAACTACCTCCGGATTATGATGGTTCATATTAAGAACCATTTTTTCTCTCTGTTCAGTCTTTGGGGGGGCAAAGACATCTGGGGTTTATATTGGACAACCATCCGGAGTTTATATAAACCCTTATACCATATTATACCCATTTGGAAAAACCAATCAAGTGATTTTAGTCATCTTTTCCAGTGCAATTTGCACTGATTGTTACGGCTGAAAGTCATTTATGACCAGCGGGATGGAAGCGTGAACCATAAATCCCCTGTCGTCCTCAAAGCTGCTGAATCCGACTATGCCCCCAAGGCTTTTTGCCCGTTCCTCCATGCCCTTAAGACCGTTTCCTTTAATAACCTTTTTGCACCCTTTTCCGTTATCAATAATATGGATGTGCAGCAAGCCCGTTTTTTCCCTGACCGATATTGTTATCTGATCGGCTTTTCCATGCCTGATGGCATTGGTGGTCGCTTCCTGGCAGATCCTGTATATGGCTTTGATTTGCTCATCGGTCAGTTTCCCCGGCCACCCGGAACGGATCACATCAAGCCTGACGCCTATTTCTTCCATACGGCCCGCCATCTCGTCCAACAGCGGCCAAAGCGGTAACTGGTCCTCCCCGAACCCGGTGGCGTGCGCCGCGATTTCACCGATGCCCCTGTCTATATCGCTAATAACCTGTCTGAGCCTCATTATGGCCTTTTCAGGATGCCTGTCCAGGATCAGGCGATTGCTTTCCAGGGTGTGAAGGGCAAGGTTAAGGGAATGCCCCATCACGTCATGGATCTCTTTTGCAAGGGTGTTCCTTTCCTCAAGGGCGGCCAGATGGGCTATCCGGTCCTGGAGCCTTTTTATGCTGCTGTTCATCTTCACAAGCTCTTCATTCTTTTCCTTCAGTTTGTTAATGGCAGCTTTAAGGGCGGTATCGTCATGTATGAGACATATCAGGCCGAGCCTGCGCTGCAGCAGTGTTTTGGAAGGGCGAATTGAAACGGTGTACAATCCTTTATTATTCTCTACCTCCTGCACCCTTTCCTGCTGCCCCGGTTCCCTGAAATGCCGGGTCTCCCTGGCGCAGGCGTCATAGATGACCTGAAATGTTTCCAGGCCAAGCATGGCGCATGCAGGATTCATGTATGTCATGTTCCCCCTGCTGTCCAGAATAAAGACAGGCTCGCTGTAAAGCTCCAGGCTCCTCTTTAACCCCAGCGACAAGGTGATAAGCATCCCAAGCCGGGCCGAACCAAAGAACAACAGGCTGAAAATCGTCAAAGCGATTATGGGCCCGATGGCAGGCAGATAAACAGGCTGATGGAACGAAACCAGGATTTTGAACGTGAAGGACGCCTGGGCAAATACCACCATGAACACTTCAAAAGGGGATATCCTTATCCTCTGTGCCACGGTCACCGCCAGCACGACGCAGCCCGCCACCCGCAGCAAGTATTCCAGTCCAGAATTCAGCCTGTACAGCAGGCCGGGCTTTTGGATGCCGGAAACCGGTTCAAGGATGAGTGTTTGATCTGTAAGGATGCATACGATAAGGCAAATGGCCGGTAAAGAGTAAAGCAGCGCTACAAGGAGCCGGTCCATGCTCTTTCTCCTAAAAAGGACCAGCCCAAAGCACAGCAGGGCAACCGCTCCCAGAACGCCTCCCGCAGATGATAGAACCGCAAAGACATGCCGGAGTTCTGTTCCCTGGGCAAGCAGGGCAAAAAAATCCAGCATCAGGGAGAGGACCGCAAAAAAATGAACGGCAATAAAGCTGCTCACCAGTTCGGTTTTAATGGAGGCATGGTATATATACGCCGTGTATGCCGATAAACCCGCTATACAGACAGTGTATACCAGAATGCTTAAAGTCGTAGCGCCACCCCCTCCGGATCATAACGCGGCCGGGCGCCAATCCGGCTTCAGATTAAATTGTGCTTCAGGGCAAACATGACCAGCTGTGCCCGGTTGCCCGTTCCGGTGATTTCCAGCAGACGGGTAATCTTGTTTTTTACCGTTCCATTGGCGTACCCGAAGATCTCAGCGATGTCACTGTTGTTCTTTCCTTCACTGATGCATCTTATGATCTCTATATCCTCTTCCTTGAGCATATCCAGTACCTTGTCGCGCTTATTCTCGGCCTTTTTTCTCCTGTCCGCTGACTCCAGAAGGCCTTTGATCTCACCACTGATTATGCTGTGTCCCCAATGAACGCACTGGATCAGGACTTTCAGGCGGTCCGGCGGCGTATCCTTCAACAGGTAGGCATCCGCGCCGTTCATAAAAGCCCTGAGGATATGGTCATTTTCTTCCAGGGACGTCAGGATTATAACCTTGATACCTGGGCAAAGGGCCTTTATCCTGGCAATGGCATCAATCCCGTCCAACACAGGCATCTTTATGTCCATCAATACAACATCGGGCTTTATCTCCCTGCATATTTCGCAGGCCTGGATTCCATCGTGGGCCACTCCCGCAACCTCAAAACCGCTGAAGCTTTCCAGGACAATTTTCAGGCTGTCTGTTAAGAGAGCGTGATCATCCGCTATCAATACCCGTATCATAGCCCAAACCTCCTTTTCTTCGGTATCCTATTCCATATCTTCGGGTTTTTCGCGTGCCGCGGGTTTCAGGTTCAACTTTTTTACGGTAGCCCGTATTTCCTCAATAGCGCTCCGAGTAAAATCCAGCAGCTGGTCGTTCATCATCCTTACCCTATGATGAAAACCGGGGCCAGCGGCTGCTTCGGATTCGAGCCGGGCCACATCCTGGCGGATCCTGCCGATATAGGCATTGGCGGCAGAATTGACCTTGTCAAGTATCCTGGCCCGTTCTTTTTCCATGGCCAGATGTCGTATGGCCTTTGTCACCCGTTGTTTTCTTTCAAAGGCCAGCTCCAGCTGCCTGTTTTTCCCGGACAGCTCCATTTGCAGCTCAACCATCTCAGACACATCGCGTAGGGTGATAATCCTGCCGAACACCTTATCCTTTGCCTGGAGGATTGAACCCCTATACTGGAGATGGACGGGCTTTCCATCCCCTATGGTGATCCGGCCTTCCGAAAGGGAGCCAGAATCGTTTAGAGCGCCTGCTTCCATGAGCCTTGTATAAATATCCTCAAGCCTGTCAGAAAGCCTGATGGCCTTGAGCCCATCATGGACATAAACTACACGGCCTTTCTTGTCGTAGATGATTATGGCCTCGGAAAAGCCGTCAAGAATATTGAGGGGAGACAGGTACTTTTGATCCCTTCTGGTTAAGGGCATAGCCTTCATATTCGCGGCCAAACCGCCAAGGAACAGAAAAATGTGCAAACCATCATGGACAATATCCCGTTTTGACAGATAAATCACCGGTAATGCCGCGATGCTCAACAGCAGCAACGCGACAATGACAGAATCGGCGGTGGATTTTCGCTCCAGGGGTTTGCAGCAGAGCACCACGACTGCCGACATCACCAGGCATAACATGCCGGGCACAATCAAATTTCAAAGTTTATAACGGCATTTGCCCACCCGCTGTTGTGAATAAGAAACAGCACCTGGCCCATGGACATCAGGTGGATGCCATGGGATAATGCCTTCAGCCAGCGCCTTTGGGTATAAAATCCAGCAAAGAGCAGCAGGGCTGATTTAAAAAGATAGGCGGAGGATACTTTCATTATAACAGAGAACCTGAACATCCCTGTTGATGACGCGTAAAAAACAAGCAGGGAGCTGCATTCATGGACAAACACAAAGAATGCCAGATAAAGGAACGACCTCTTAGCCCTCGCCGATGAACTGCCGGTTAGCACAAGGGTGCAGCCACAGCCCGACAGGGCTATGCAGAAGGTTATGAGTATGCTGAGCATCAACCTTTCATTATGGACAAAAAAGCTCATACTTCAAACTCCGCCAATTACCGACAGATCTCATTCATTTGTACTATTTTTTATTATATACTATGCAACCAGCAGTTACAAAAAAATCCCATGCCATGGCTTGGGGACTATCGCCATAGAATATATAAGCATCCATTCAGGGCAGGTTGATATGAATAAGAGGCAGCGGCATACCCTCTTCAAATCCATTCTCGCCATTTCGGCGCTGGTGGCGGGCATTGCCTTATCGGTAAGGTATCTGCCGCTTATAACGCGGCTTGCAAAAAATCCCGACGCCTTTGCGGAATACATCGCCTCGTTCGGTTATGGCGGGTACCTGGTCTTCGTTTTGCTGGAGATAATCCAGGTCGTGATTGCCGTCATACCGGGAGACATTTTCCACATAACGGCCGGCTACATTTTTCGAATGCCTCTCGGATTCCTGCTGGCCTACGGCGGCGAAGCGGCCGGGGCTGTCATAGCCTTTCTGCTGGCAAGGCTTTTTGGAGAAAAAATAGTATCCCGATTCGTTCAAAAGGAACAGCTGGAAAGGATGGGCAGCCTGCTCAACTCTGCCGGGGGGATCGTCGGGACGCTGGTCTTATGCCTTATTCCTGCAGTTCCCAAGGATGTTCTTGTTTATGCGGCAGGCATTACCCCCATAAAGCCTTCCCGGTTTCTTACCGTCTTTCTCCTTTGCAGGATTCCTGACATACTTGTGAAATCGGGCGGCGGCGCGGCTTTCAGCCGGCGGGATTATGCCGGTCTGATTGTCGTGATGCTGTCTTTCCTGGCCCTGCTTGGCATCGGATATATCCTGAAAAAAAGGTTTATTGATTCGCAGCGGTTGAAATAACCTCCCTGAACCGGTATATTGTAAGCGTATCCATCCCTTTTTTCAAAGAGGCGTTTAAAATGCACGGCCATATCGGTGGGCGATATTGGGAGATGGAATATGGGAAAAGAGATTGAAAGAAAATTCCTGGTGAAGGATCATTCCTACAGAAACAATGCCGTTGCCTGCAAGGCTTACCGTCAGGGGTATATCTCCATCGGTCCCGACAGGATTGTCCGGGTCAGGACCGATGGCGAGAAGGCTTTTCTGACCCTGAAAGGGCACTCCCACGGCGCTGTGCGGCTGGAATACGAATATGAAATCCCCCTGACCGACGCCGAAGACATACTGGCATCAATGTGTGAGAAACCCATTATCGAGAAACACCGCTATACCGTTTTCCATGAAGGTATGGCATGGGAAGTAGACGAGTTTGACGGCGAAAACCAGGGACTCTATATCGCCGAGATAGAGCTTGAGCTGGAAGACCAAAGCCTCATCCTTCCTCCCTGGGTTGGACCCGAGGTAACGGGTGATCCCAGGTACTATAACGCAAATCTGGTTAAATTCCCTTACAAGAGTTGGAAGCAGCAGGGATAATCCCATCCGGATTCATTGAAATATTTCGGTCCGAACAGGCACCTAAACAAAGCAGCCTCAATAGAATACTGTTGAGGTGGTATGGGATGAACTGCGATTTCATCAAGTCACAGGTGTTCAAGGACACTCTCTATTACAGAAGGATTCCGATGGTGAACATCGACCTGACGGTTCCGAATATGACCGGGCATGATCGCGTGGTATCCCGGTTCAACATGTACTACAGACAGCAGGCAGCCGCCAGTTTCAGCCATGCGAGGACACAACTCTATTCCCAGGCGATCAGGCAATACCACAACGCCATGTCACAGGGCTTCCCTTTCCATGGCTTTGAACTGGTCCAGACCTTTGAACCCACATACTGCAAAAAACCCGTCATCAGCCTTTACTATGACCGGTACGAGTATACGGGAGGCGCCCATGGCAGTACCTACAGGACCGGCAATACATGGGATCTGGAACGCGGGGACCTCCTCAGGCTGAGGGATCTGTTCAAACCGGGCTACGATTACAGGAAAATCATCATCAGGACTATTGAAGGCGAGGCCAGGCACCGACAGGCGACAGGGCAGGTAACGTACCTGGACAATCTCACCGAGAATATCTCCAAATACTACGATGACGGCAATTTCTACCTCTCCGGCGCCGGAATTGTGATCTTCTATCCGCTGTACACCATCGCTCCATACGTTGCGGGTATCCAGACCTTCACCATACCCTGGGTGCTTTTTGGTGATAGTCTGGCAATCAAGCCGTAACTAAAAAAGGGGGGTGTCCCCCTTTTTACTCCTCCTCGCTTGCGCTGAGCTTTTCAGCCTGGTGGGAAGTGATCAGCGCATCCAGGATCTCGTCCATTTCTCCGTTGAGGAATTCTTCGATCCTGTACAGCGTGTATCCGATACGGTGGTCGGTGACGCGCCTCTGGGGGAAATTATAAGTCCTGATGCGCTCGCTTCTGTCCCCGGTGCCCACCTGCGCCTTCCTGTTCTCAGCCACTTCGCTGTCACGTTTCCGCCTTTCTATTTCGTTGAGCTTCGTCTTAAGCACCCTCATGGCTTTCTCCCTGTTCTTGTGCTGGGAGCGCTGGTCCTGGCAGGTTACCACTATTCCGGTCGGGATATGGGTGATCCTGATGGCCGAGGATGTCTTGTTGACATGCTGTCCGCCTGCCCCAGATGCCCGGTAGGTGTCAACTTCAATATCGTTCGGGTTGATTTCGATCTCATCCAGCTCGTCTGCCTCAGGAAGCACGGCGACTGTTACGGTGGAGGTATGTATCCTGCCGCTGGATTCGGTATCGGGCACCCTCTGGACCCTGTGTACCCCGCTTTCAAACTTGAGGCGGCTGTAAGCTCCCTTACCTTCCACCTCAAAGACCACTTCCTTGAAACCGCCGATTTCGGTGGGATGGGAATCGATCATATTGACCGCCCAGCCCTTGCTCTCGGCATAATGTGTATACATCCTCATGAGCTCTGCCGCGAAAAGCGCGGCTTCTTCGCCGCCCGCGCCCGCCCTGATCTCCATGATGACATCCTTCTCATCATTGGGATCCCTGGGCATGAGCAGGATCTTCAGCTCCCTTTCGGTCCTTTCCATGCCTGATCCGGCATCTTCCATCTCCTGCCGGATCATCTCCTCAAGCTCCGGGTCCGGTTTTTCATCCAGCATGGACCTGGCATCTTCCAGGGCTTTTTTAAAACCTTTCCACTCCCTGTATTTCTCAACAATACCCGAAAGTTCGGAATGCTCCTTCATAAGCTTCATATAATGGTTCTGGTCATTGATTGCGCCGGGCTCGGCCAGCCTCATATTAAGTTCTTCAAACCGGCTTTCTATTGCTTCAAGCTTTTCAAACATCATTTTCACCTCATGCGTCCACGTTCCAAAAGGTGATAAAGGAATGACTGTATTCTGTATTATACTGGTCAGCCTCTCCTGGATACAAGCTTCTTTTTAAGGCGTTCAACATTGGCATTGGCTATCAGCTCTTTCGGGAAACCCATCTTCCGAAGCATAAAAAGGGCTTCTCCAAACTCGCCTATATCGGTGTGGATGTGGGAATCGGAGTTTACGATTACCGAGGCCTTGTGTTTAACGCAGCCCTCAAGAAGGCGGACGTAGTTGTCCTCGGCATTAATCCTGTATGAGTTGGGTTTAAGGGATGAGTTGTTTATTTCAAGAAGGACATCATTTGCCGCGGCGGCCTGGGCAAGCACGTCGTAATCAAGTGGTATCCTGCTGTCGTCAGGATGTCCTATTATGTTGACGTATTTATTCTCCATGGCCCGGATTAAAACCCTTGTATTCTCCTGGATGGTTCCGGGCTTCAGGCAGGGCAGATGGAAACTGGCTATCAGGACGTCCAGTTCGGAAGGGTCCAGTTTATCAGTGTCCAATGATCCATCCATGCCAATTATGTTTGCTTCCATACCCTTGAGTATCTCAACTTCATAAAGGTAGTCGGGTATGACCTTCAGATTATGAAAATGGTAAACATGGGCGCCGCCGGGCATGGCAGGTCCATGGTCAGTAATGGCAATAAGTTCCAGGCCTTTCATGGAAGCTTCCCTTGCATATTCATCCAGGGTGCTGTATGCGTGTCCGCTTGAAACCGTATGAAAATGGCAATCCGCCATGAGCCTCATCATCATACCTCCTGCTGGCCCGACCCTTTTCGCCACATAGCCTCGTCATTTACCCTATCAATTATACATAACTCCCCAGACCCATGCAAATTAATAAATAGAGGCCAGAGGTCAGAAATGAGATGTGAGAAAACAAAAAGACCGGAGGGCCGGTCTTTCGCTTCATGCCGCATCCGGCAAACAAAACCCGGTCTGCCGAATGCCACTTTAAAAAAGAAAGGTTGATCAATCAATGGAAATCCTCTTGGCGCCTTTTGCCTTTTCATCCTTGGGAAGAACAATGGTCAGGATGCCATCCTTGTATGAAGCCTTCACTTCGTCGTGCTTAATGTTCTGGATATGGAAGCTGCGCTTGAAGGAACCGGAGGAACGCTCCCTGTAGATGTACCCCTCGGATTCCTCATTCACTTCATTTTTGGTATCCACACCAAGTGTCAGAACATCGTCCGATATCTCGATGGTTATGTCTTCCTTGCGAACGCCCGGCATTTCAGCTTCCACGATGTACTCACGGTCGTTCTCCTTCACGTCGGCACGAATAGGTGACGCAAAGGGCGAAAACCTTGAAAAGAACGGATCCCTGAAGAAATCGTTAAAAAACCGGTCCAGTCCGAAGAAATCGTCTTTTCTGGAAACACCGCTGTTTTTTCTGGAAAATGGAATCAAGCCGAACATAATAACACCTCCATTTTTATTATTAGTTTGTTTTGACCTCAACCCTTTTATCCGGGTTGCTTTGGTTTGACCTTCTTTGACCTTCAAATCTATTCTACCTCCTATTTCCTGCATATATCAAGTCTGATTTTGACTTACCTTGACCTTTAAACATGGATTATATCCCCCATATTCCCGTTTTCTCTTGATATCTTTATTTTTCTCCCCTTTATGGATTTGCTGGGATATCAGGCGCTTCCGCGGGTCCAGCGCCTGATATCCTCAACCTTAATAACCCCTGTCAGCATAAACGCGGTTCCGATAATGGCAAAGGAAACGGCAATGGGTACGAGCAACTGGAACCTCCCCCCGCAAGCCCATAATACGGGAGCCCGTTTAAACAGCAATGAAAGGAGCGTTCCGGTCAAAGCGGCCGAAAGCGGCTTGACAAGCCACTCTCCTATATCAACCAACATGCCGGTTATCCTTGACACCTCCAGGAAATTCAGCACAATGGTGATAAGGCTTCCCACAATCACTCCTATAATATATGCATTAACCCCCCAAATGGGAAGACAGAACCAGACCAGGGCAATCCGGATGATGCTTCCCGCCAGGGTATTTATAAGGATGGCAGACTCCCTGGCCAATCCGTTGAGTATGCCCAGCATTGTCTGCTGAAGGTACAGAAAAACCCCGGTATATGACAGCAGGTGCAGGATACCGCCCACATCCTTCCCAGGGAAAATGAACTCGGCTATTTCATGGCTGCAAACGGCAAAAAATGACGTGAACAACATTCCCGTGGTCAGGGTCAGTCGAATGGACTGTGATATCTGCCTGTTGGCTGCCTGGTACCTTCCCGACGACACAGCCCCGGCGATGGCGGGAACCAGTGCGGTGGCCAGCGCCATGGGCAGCATGGACGGGAAAAACACCAGCGGGGCCGCCATACCGCTGAGCCGGCCCAAAACCTTGAGACTCTCCTGGAAAGTCAGCCCGTAAAGGACCAGCCTTTGTGGAATGATCAGGCTTTCGGCCGTGCCAAGTATCGAAAGCACCAGCCTGTTGGCCGAAATCGGCGCCGCTGCCCTGACAAGCTTTACGGCAAGGTTGCGGGTACCTGGTTCAGGCTCGCGATTGACGCGGTTCTTCATCCTGTCAAGCTGAAAGGCGCAAAACACGGTGAGGACATTGACCGTTTCACCCACCATGAGCCCAAGGGTGGCAAGCAGGCACATGCTTTCGATGCCCTTGTTGACAAAATGCGGGTGCATGGCCATAACAAAAGCGAGCTTGGACAGTTGTTCCGCCACCTGGCCCACGGCATTGGGGATAACCTGCTCCTTCCCGTAAAAATAGCCTTTATAGGCCGAAGCGGCGGCAATCGGCGGAACCAGGCACAACATCCAAAGTAGGGATTTACGGGCTCTCAGGTCCTTTGCAAAAGCCAGGAGCATGGTATCCACATTCAGTATTAGTACCAGCGAAACCACGATCCCCGCGAGCAGGACAATCCCCGCTGCCAACGACGCGATCTTCATGCCTGAGCGGATCCTGCCTGAGGATGTCTCTTCTGCCACAAACCTGGATACAGCCACTGAAATCCCCGCCGACAGGACCAGGACCAATAAAGAATATATGGGAACTATCAGCTGGTACAGTCCCAGGCCTTCGGTACCTATGCAGTTGGCTATGAAGATGCGGTAGAAGAAACCTATAGCCTTAACAAGGAAACCGGTTAACGACAGTATGGCCGCATTGTACTTCAGTGATCGACGGGCCATGAACAGACTCCCTCTGCGAATATCCGTCCCTTTAGCTTATGAAACATCGCATGGTTATATGTGGAAAAGATAAACCTTAGTCCGCCATAACAAAAGTGTGACTATTTTGCAGAATATAGTTCATTCCTGCCCCTGTTTATTTCTGATATGTTTATTGTGTAAATTCCGGATTTCCTTATTAGGGAAAGGAGAAATAACCATGAAAGCTAAAAAAATATGGGCGCTGGTCCTGGTAATTTGCATGGTCTTTGCCTCTGCTGCCTGCGGAAGTTCTTCGCGTGATGATGACGATGATGACAGAAGTTCAAGGAAAACTGCCAGGGATAAGGAAGGAGACAATGATAAGGATGAAGCCGGGCTTTTGCCAGGCCTGGCCGACCTGGGCAAGGATGACGGCAAAAAAGATGACCGTGACGACAGGGACGACGGGGAAGTAAGAAGTGACCGTGATAACAGGGAGGACGAAGATACATTAAGCGGACGCGATGACTGGGATGACCAGGATACAGGGTCTGACACTGAACCGGGTGTTGTATATGAAGACTCCGACGTCACCATACATAAGGCCCAACTGCCGGAGGGTTATCCTGAAGACAAGTTTCCTTTTATGGAGGGGACTACTATAGAAGGCTCCTATCGGGATAATAGCCGGCCTACCGCATCTTTCGCCGTCTTTTGCTCGGTCAGCGCTCCGTTTGATGAGGTTTCGGCGTATTATGCCAATTTCCTGGCCCAGAACGCGACATGGGAAGCACAAAGCGCTCCGGGCATCGATTATTTTAAAGGAACCTGTTTCGGATACGAGTTTCAAATACAAATTGTAGCCGATACCACGTCCGATGAAAAGACTTCGGTAACCATCATTCTTGAGGAAGCCATGTCCGCCGACGCGGCTCTCGCCGAATTGGACGTATATAACCTGCCCACCGGATACCCGGAAGACCTGTTCCCCATCATAGATAATCACGCCATAAGTCACTCCACCAAATCGGTCTACAGGGATGAAACCACCGAGCAAACATCATATCATCTCGAAATATACACAACTCACACTCTTGACGAGGTGCTGGCATTTTATGAGGAAGTCCTCGGGGATATCAGTGATATGGATTTAATGACCGATGAAATTTCATTCGATTTTAGCGGACACGCAAATGGCTATGATTTCGACATCAGGGCCAATAAGGAAGTTGTAGACGGCGCTGAACTGATCTATTATACCCTTGATCTTCAATATACCTCGGATAATTGACCCACTGTCAGAACAAACCGCTGCTAAATCAGGGGCTGCTTCAGGTGGAAGCGGCCCTTTTACTGCCATGTAATAAGGCTCTTGCCGGTATATTGGCAAAACTGATAATCGTCACCTTCACTAATAAATACGCAGCGTGTATAATAAAACCTGTAGCTTAAACAAAGGAGTTATAAAGATGTACAGGATCCTGCGAAAGGAAATACTGAATTCTCAGGTTACACTGCTTGAGATAAACGCGCCATATGTGGCCCGCAAGGCCGAACCCGGCCAGTTTGTCATACTGCGGGCCCATGAAGAAGGGGAGAGAATCCCGCTGACTATTGCCGATTATGACAGGGATAAGGGCTCGGTGACCATCATATTCCAGGAGGTGGGCGCCACCACAAAACTCCTGGGAAGTCTTGAGGCGGGAGACAACATTGCAGACTTCTGCGGCCCCTTGGGCAACCCATCCCATCTTGAAGGTGTCAGGAAAGCAGCCGTGATAGGCGGCGGCCTGGGCACAGCCATAGCCTATCCCCAGGCAAAGAAGCTTTTTTCAATGGGTGCTGACACCGACGTTATCATGGGTTTCAGGAGCAAGGACCTCATCATTCTCGAGGATGAGATGGCCAAGGTTTCCAGCCGTTTGTTTGTCACCACCGATGACGGTTCCAACGGAACCCGCGGTTTTGTTTCCGACATCCTGAAGAAGCTCCTTGAGGAGGGCAAGCGGTATGATGTGGTCATAGCCATCGGCCCTCCCATCATGATGAAAGTTGTCTGCGATGTCACAAGACCCTATGGCATAAAAACCATTGTCAGCCTCAACCCCATCATGATCGACGGCACAGGCATGTGCGGAGGATGCCGGGTTACTGTGGGCGGCGAAACAAAATTTGCCTGTGTGGACGGGCCCGACTTTGATGGGCACCAGGTGGATTTCACGGAACTGATAAGGCGGCTTTCCATGTACAGGGAAGATGAAAGGGAATCCCTTGAACGCCACGAATGCCGGCTGGGAGGTGTGCTGAATGGCTAATATGTCCCTTAAGAAGGTCCCTATGCCAGAACAGGATCCCGAGGTCAGAAACAGGAACTTCTCAGAGGTTGCCCTGGGATATACCGGGGAAATGGCAATGGAAGAAGCCAGGCGATGCCTGAACTGCAAGCACAAGCCATGTATGTCCGGCTGCCCCGTTAATGTCAGGATACCCGAGTTTATTATGCATATAGCCGCCGGAGATTTTGAAAAAGCCTATGAAACCATATATGACACCAACAGCCTTCCGGCAGTATGCGGAAGGGTCTGTCCCCAGGAAACCCAGTGCGAGCAAAAATGCGTCCGCGGCATCAAGGGCGAACCGGTAGCCATCGGAAGGCTGGAACGCTTTGCCGCCGACTGGTACATGGAGAACATAAAGAAGCAGGCGGTTAAAACCCCGAGAAACGGGAAAAAGGCTGCTGTAATAGGCTCCGGACCGGCGGGACTCACCTGTGCCGGCGACCTGGCCAAAATGGGCTATGATGTTACAGTATTTGAAGCCTTCCACAAGGCCGGAGGTGTGCTGGTATACGGCATACCGGAGTTCAGGCTTCCCAAGGACCTGGTTGAAAAGGAAATCGGGTCATTGAAGGCCCTTGGTGTGGAGATCCGTACCAATATGGTCATAGGGAAAACTCTGACCATAGATGAAATCTTCGAAGAAGGATATGAGGCGATATTCATCGGATCAGGCGCGGGGCTGCCCACGTTTATGGGCATACCCGGCGAAAACCTGAACGGTGTCTTCTCGGCCAATGAGTTCCTCACCAGGATAAACCTGATGAAGGCCTATATGTTCCCTCAAACCGGCACGCCAGTTAAGTGCGGCAGGAATGTAGCTGTGGTGGGCGGCGGAAATGTGGCCATGGATGCCGCCAGGAGCGCCAGGCGGCTTGGCGCGGAGAACGTATATATCGTTTACAGGCGTTCCGAGGCTGAGATGCCGGCAAGGATCGAAGAGGTCCATCATGCCAGGGAAGAGGGTATCATCTTCAAGCTCCTCACCAACCCCTTCAGGATCATTGGCGATGACAATGGCTGGGTCTGCGGTATGGAATGCGTAAAGATGGAGCTGGGTGAGCCTGACGCCTCGGGAAGGAGGCGCCCGGTACCGGTTCAGGGATCAGAGCATGTCATCGACGTGGATACCGTCATCATAGCCATCGGTACCTCACCCAATCCCCTTATCAGGAGCACTACCCCGGGTCTTGAGACCAATAAATGGGGATGCATCGTGGCCGACGAAGATGGCAGAACCTCCAGGGAGGGTGTCTTTGCGGGAGGAGATGCCGTGACCGGCGCGGCTACCGTGATTCTGGCCATGGGCGCCGGGAAAAAAGCCGCAAAGGCCATGGACGAATATATAAGGTCAAAAGGTTAAAATATATACAACAAGCGGAGATGCCAGAAGGCATCTCTTTTTTTGCATCTGAAAACCTGTGCGGTTTTCCGGGATAACAACTATCACAACTTAACCGAGTTATTGAATTTGCAATTTGTGAAATCTGATCTTGCATTTAAGGGCCTGAGCTGTTATAATTTCTATATGAAAAAAATTGTTATATTGCAATTTACTGTATAAATCATTTTAGAGAAATCTTGGAAGATGCTGCGTTACAGGATACAGGCCGTGGGTTTCTCCCAGCACCGATAGAAACCACCATGTGCAAGTTTATGCTTTTGTAGTTTCATTTTTCAATGCGCGCGAATTGGAGGAATGGTTATGAAGCTACTTAGCAGTGTTTATGATACTGTAGTAAACCGGAATCCGGGCGAAAAGGAATTCCATCAGGCGACCAGGGAGGTCCTGGAATCTCTTGAGCCGGTTGCCAAAAGGTATCCCGAGTATGGCAAGGCCGGGATATTTGACAGGATTGTTGAGCCTGAACGCCAGATCATATTCAGGGTCCCCTGGGTTGATGACAGCGGCAGAGTTCAGGTCAACCGGGGATACCGCGTCCAGTTTAACAGTGCCATAGGACCCTATAAAGGCGGGCTCCGTTTCCACCCGTCGGTTAACCTGGGAATCATCAAGTTCCTCGGTTTTGAGCAAATTTTCAAGAACGCCCTCACCACCCTTCCCATGGGCGGCGGGAAAGGCGGCTCCGATTTTGATCCCAAGGGTAAGTCCGACGGCGAGGTCATGCGTTTTTGCCAGAGTTTTATGTTTGAGCTGGCGCGCCATATCGGCCCCGATACCGACGTACCTGCCGGCGATATCGGCGTGGGATCCCGCGAGATAGGCTATATGTTCGGCATGTACAGGAAGATCGGCAACCAATATACCGGAGTTCTGACGGGCAAGGGTCTCGATTACGGCGGAAGCCTTGTCCGTATCGAAGCCACCGGGTATGGCCTGTGCTATTTTATGGAGGAAGCCATGAATGCGAAGGGGAAATCCTTTGAAGGCTCCACCGTCGTTATTTCCGGGTCGGGCAATGTGGCCATTTATGCAGCTGAGAAAGCCATGCAGCTGGGCGGCAAGGTGGTTGCGCTCAGCGACTCCAACGGATACATATATGACAAAGACGGCATTGACCTCGATACCATTAAGAGAATAAAGGAAACCGACAGGGGCAGGATCCGCGATTATATGAAGCACCGCCCGCACGCCGAATTCTCCGAAGATTTCAAGGGCATATGGAGTATACCCTGTGACATCGCCCTGCCCTGCGCGACCCAGAACGAACTGGACCAGCGAGACGCGGAAATACTGGTGCTAAATGGCTGCTTTGCTGTGGGCGAGGGCGCCAATATGCCTTCAACCCCTGGAGCCGTAGAAGTCTTTCTTAAGAACAGGGTCATCTTTGGTCCCGCAAAGGCGGCCAACGCGGGCGGAGTGGCCACCTCCGGCCTTGAAATGTCCCAAAACAGCATGCGGCTGTCCTGGGGCTTTGAAGAGGTGGACACCAGGCTTAAGGAGATCATGCGGAACATATATAGAAACGTGAGCCAAACCGCAAGAGAGTTCGGGAATCCCGACAATCTGGCAATGGGAGCCAACATTGCGGGTTTCATGAAAGTAGCCAGGGCGATGCTTGCCCAGGGAATCATCTGACGAGCCGGATCCTGCCCGGAAGCGAAAAGGCGCTCCAGCACCATAATGTTAGACTCCCATAAAGACGGACCGGGCTTTTGCAGCCCTGGCCGTCCTTTTTATTTCGACAAAAACCGACCGCGCCGGTCTTGGGGAAAACATGGGGCCAAGGTCTTGCCGGCCCGCTCTTCCATGTCCTTTATTCTGCGGTTCTAAAAAACGGGCAAGACCATATACATTTAAACGGCTGGCTTAAACGCCGTTTGCCCGAACTTGGGACATGCCGACGGGGGATGTGTTTACTGTGCTGGAAGGTTTGATAGTATTATACAGGCAGCTGGGCGGTGTGGGCACCTTTATAACCCTGCTGATCATGGTCATCTTTATCGGCGCGTCCTATGCCAATGTACTGGTAAGGCGAAAGTATATCAGCCTTTCGGAAGAACTGGCCGGTTACTGCGCCGGTGATCTTAAAGCCTTTTCTTCCAGCATGCTTCGCTGGATTGACGAAGAATACCGGGAAGCGGCCAGAAGCGGCCTCTCAGGTATCAATACCCTCTCAATAATACAAACGGGCATGGAAATCTTTTTAAAGCCCTGCATACTGGCGGAACGCCTGCTGAAAAAAACCAACGGGCTCCTCATCACCACCGGCCTTTTTGGAACATTTATCGGGCTGACATATGCCGTGGGGAACATGGGCAACATCATGTCCAATACCAGCACCGATACCCTGATGCGTGAAACCGGCGCCGACATCCTGGTGCTCCTGGTGTCGTCCTTTCAGGGCATGGCCGTGGCCTTTGTGACAAGCCTCTTTGGGACAGGCTTCTCCATCCTCTTCATGATCATCTCCTCCCTGTTCAGTGCCGCCGGGGCAAAAGATCTGCTGGTAGCCCAGCTGGAAGAATACCTGGATGTAAAAGCGGCATCTGAGGCCATGGAGGAACTGCGGCTGAAAGGGAGAAAGGATGAGGAACAGGTCCAGAAGACAACACGGGTATTGAACGATGCCATCCGCACCTTCGAGAAGGTGGTGTCAGACTTCTCAGAAAGCCTTAGGGGCGTCAGGAACTTCAACGAGGATCTCTCCGCCAATATTGACAGGATACAGGCTAGCGCCGGGTTTCTCGCAAGTTCCCTGGACAGGACTTCCGAAACCCTTTACGAAAACAGCGTAAGGATCGACAAATGCGCGGGGACGCTGGAATCTGTCTCGGCAGAAATACAGGTCGGAAACCATCGGCTGGAAAACATGGCATCGGTCATCTCCCAGCTAAGGCTCAGCCTGGATGACTCACGAAAAGACCGGGAAGTATTCCTCAAAACCGTCCATGATATACCCGACAAGCTCTTAAACTACCATGAAGCCGCTGTCGCCAGCGTCGACAGGAAGCAGGTGAATCCATGAGACTATCAGGATTAAAACGGCAGCCCGAGGAAGAATCTTTCTGGCCTTCCTTTACCGATGTAATGTCGTCCCTGGTGTTCGTCCTGTTCTTATTTAGCATAATAATGGTCATACGCCAGATAGTTAATGCCAGCATATGGGATACCAGGCTCCTTGAGGCTGACCAGGCCCTGGCGGGCAAGCAGCGGCTGCTTGAATCCTTAAACCAAAGCCTCGAATCGGTAAACCGGGAACTGGACATCAAGATGGGACAGCTGGAGGACCTGGAGAGCACCCTGGGTGAAAAGGAAGCAGAGATAGACATCCTCATGGGCCAGCTGGAGCAGGACAGGGCCGCCCTTTCCCAGAAGGAACAGGAACTGGCCGAGGTAAGGGCTCGCCTTCAGGAAATATCAGTCCTGCGCCTTAGCATACTGGAACAGGTGAGGGATTCCATAGAAAAAGAGCTGGGACCGGTCCTTTCTGACAGGGGAGAACCCCTGGTAGCCATTGACCATAACGCAAACCTTGTCATCAACAGCAGCCTGCTTTTCGACAAGGGAAGCAGTCGTATATCCCCCGGCGGACACAAGCTTCTGGAGAAGTTCGCGCTGGCTTTTGAAAGGATACTAAGTGATCCGGAAACGAGGAAGAATATAGATTCCATCACCATTACGGGATACGCCGATTCCGACGATACCTTCGACTACAACTACGATTTGTCCTGCCAACGCGCAATAGCAGTCATCGTTTCCATGATGAAAAACAACCCGGTGCTGGAAACCACATACGGAGCCTATTTTCAGGCATCGGGTTTCTCGGAGTTCAGGCCTGTCGCGTTGGGAGAGGACGAAGCCGCCAAGAGCAAGAACAGGCGCATCCAGATCTCCATCAATATCAAGGACGCCAATATCCAGAATATAATCACCGATTATATGTCAGGGCGGTAGTTATGATGGCCTCAAGGAAACAACAGGCCTTTTCCATATCGGAAATCCTGATCCTTTCCTCGGTGCTGTGGATCCTGTCCATGCCTACGCTGATGTCCACAGCGGGTATCCCATAGCCGTTTATCACGTTGGTATCGCTGCCGCCACCGGTCGCGCGGAGGTTAAGGGGGAGGCCTGCCTTCCTGGCCGCTTCCTTCAGCAGGCAGACAATGGGGCTGGACTCTTCCAGGCAGTAACCGGGGTACATGCGCTCAACCTCTGTTTCAACGCATCCCCCCAGCTTTTCGGTCACGTCCCGGATATGGTCCAGGATCTCCCTGGTGTACCGCTCAAGGCGGTCCTCATGGATGGAGCGCACCTCTCCCTCTACCGTGCAGGTTTCGCTCACAATATTTCGGGCTATGCCTCCGTTGATAATGCCTATATTGCAAGTGCTTTCCGCGTCGATGCGACCCATATGGGGCAGCCCCGCAAGGGCTTTGGAGGCCAGTATTATGGCGTTAAGCCCCTTTTCGGGCTCCAGCCCCGCATGGGCCGCCCGCCCTTTGAATAATACCTTGAACCGGTTGTAGAACGGGGCTTTTACGGCCGCGGTAGCAATAGGACCTTCGTCATCCATGATGAAGGCATAATCCGCCGGTATCCTGCTGATATCCAGGTTTCTTGCCCCGAACAGCCCGCCCTCCTCGGCCACGGTAAACACCAGGTACAGGTCGCCGTGCGGTGTTCCATCCTCCTTAAGGGAGCGTATGGTTTCGAGGATAACCGCGATCCCTGCCGCATCATCGCCGCCCAGCACCGTTGTCCCATCGGATCGGATAGTATCACCATCAACCACGGGCTTTTTTCCTATACCCGGAGCCACTGTGTCCATATGGGCCATGAGCAGCAAAACGGGCTTTTCGGGTATGCCCGGCACGCGGCAGATGACATTTCCCGCATTTCCCCCTATTTTAGACCCTGTATCGTCTTCATACGGATCAAAGCCCATCTCCCTCAGCTTTTTCAAAAGGTGATCGGCCATATCCCTTTCCTTTTTGCTCAGGCTGTCAATGCGCGCCATCTCAATGAAACAGTTTGTAAGCCTGTCCCTGCTGATCAATTTCAACCATCCTTTCCCATGTTCAAAAATGGCGGTTTGCCTCGGCATGTGCCTTTTATTTTACTCCTGTTGACCCAAAGCCGCCTCCCCGGTCCCTGCCAATTTCTTTCACCGAATCCACAACCCGAAGCCGCATCCGCGGCACTTCGGCCAGCACCAGCTGTGCTATCCTGTCGCCTTTCCTGATAAGGTATGTTCCCTGGCGGTTGCCCTTTGAGCTCACCCGCAACGGTTCGCCGCCATCCGGCTGATTCTGCGGCGAGGCATTTGTCATAATAATGCCAAGCTCATCGCGATACCCGGCATCTATGGTTCCGGGGGAATTGGAAATCCTGAGCGGCGTGTTTAAGCTTATTCCGCTCCTGGGCCTTACCTGTATCTCGTAGCCCTCGGGTATGGCAAGCTTGAGCCCGGTGGGCACGATCACGGTTTCCCCGGGCCGTATCAGTGTGTCACATGCCGCACAAACGTCCATTCCCGCGTCCCATGGATTTGCGTAGGAAGGCAGTGCGGCCCCCTCCCTCACTATTTCAACAAGAACCTCAATTTCCCTCATAAATTCACCCCTGTCATGTTTTCTTCGGCTTCCTACACGCCCCAGAACCAGTTGCCCTTGCTCGTGCCCCTGTCAAGCAGCCTATCAAGGACTTCCCTGCCTTTTTTATCCAGGATGGTGGAAGACCCAAAAAGGCGGTTATGGAACCAGGCGGACACGGCCTTTACTTCATCCTCGTCCTCATCTGTAAACGTCAGCCTGTACAGCCGGACACCGCTATCCAAAAGTTTTTCGGGCTGATCCATGAAAACCGGCTCAGGGCTGAAAATCCGGATCCTGCCATAATTGCAATCCCTTATATACGGGAACGCCTTGTTCTTCCTGTCCCGCAAAAAGCCTTCGGTCGCGCCGCAGTCGGCGCACCGCGTCCCGCATTCTCCCAAAACGCTTGAAGGGCAGTACTCAAGCGTCATGAGCTGGACCCTGCCATAAACCTGGGTTTCCAGCGCAATGCCCTGGGGATTAAGCCTTGCGGCCTCATCCAGCCTCAGCTCAGGGGAAACAGTCGCGGAGGACGCTCCCCAATCCGCCGCCACGGCTAAAGAATACGAGTTTAGCAGGTTCATCTGGTAATCGGCATGTATACTGAAGGCTCCATGGTATTTTAGCAGCATCCGCATGGTACCGGGGTTTGCCGCGCTGACCCCGTCAATTACCTTCTCAAGGCCGTCAAGGACGCCCATCAGTCTATCCGGTTCCCCGTCCCTGAGGATGTTGGGCGTCCATACAAAGATTTCGCCTTTATAGGTCTCCCTGATGGATTCCAGTTCGCCTTTTTCCATCAGCGGAAGGTATATGCGTGACACCTTATTGTCATAGCTTGCCGGAAGCCGCGGTTTTGTACAGAAAAACGCGGTCAGTGCCGGTTCAGCTTTCCGCCGCTTTGGACCCGGCGCCAATAACGGCAGGCGGGCTCTTGGTTCCACCCTTTCGCGGGTTTTAGACTTCCTCCTGATCGCTGATAGCTTTAAAATGGCCTCACGCCTCATGGCGTTAAGGACTGATACCGGCAATGTGCCGATCCCGTCGGTCTCAACCTGAACCTGCGGCGCTTCATAGGGAGTATCCCCGGTTTTCTGTATCTGCCGGATGATCCTCTCTTTATCAAGGGGCCGTATCTCGGCTTTTTCAGCGGTGATACCGGAGAAGACCTCAACCCGGTTGCCATCAGGGTCTTCCAGCACAAGGGAGGCGCGTTCGCCTGCCTTAAGGCGGAAGGAAGCCGTAAGCGGAACCCGGCGGGCTTCGCCCCTTTCAAATGACCCCCTGGCTTCCAGCATCAGGGGTTTTGAGTAGGTGCGCCATACCTGGCATCCCTTTTCAACCCGTACCTTCATATCCCCAACCCAGGGTGATGACCCGGCGGGAGCATGGCGCGCATGCCTGCCATCTATCACTATGGAACTTACTATGATACCGGGAACACCCCGCTTAAAATCCCAGACCTCTATGCCATCGCCCATCTCCAGCGGTTTCTCCAGGTCCACGCGCACGGCGTCACTCCTGGAGTCTGCAACTGTCCCTATCCTTATTCCGCGGTTCTTGGGATGAACCGGATAAACCAGCGACCTGTAATTCCTGATACCTTTAAGATAGGCGGCGGTGACACCGCCCCTGTTGAATATCTGGGCGAGTTTTTCAAGATCGGTGTCGTCTATGCGGTATTCATCTTCGCCATACGCTTTCAGCCTGTCCAGGTGTTTCCTGTAAATACCCGTAACCACAGCCACATATTCAGGGGACTTCATGCGCCCTTCTATCTTCAGCGAGGCGACGCCGGCATTTTTGAGGTCGGGAAGCAGGGTAAGCCCCATAAGGTCTTTCGGGCTTAAAAGATAAGATTCCTCCGACCATGAGCCGTCCTTGCGCCGGACGCTCCAGGGAAGCCTGCAGGGCTGCGCGCACCTGCCCCTGTTCCCGCTCCTGCCGCCTATAAAGCTGCTCATGAGGCATTGGCCCGAATAGCTTACACAGAGCGCGCCGTGTATAAAGACCTCCAGCTCGGTATGGCTGGACCCGCCCAGGGCCTCAATTTCCTTAAGCGTCAGCTCCCTTGCCAAGACTACCCGGCTGATTCCCATCTCTTCGCATTGCCTGATGCCCGGCAAGTTGGTTATGGTCATCTGGGTGCTGGCATGAAGCCTGAGATCCGGAAAGTGGCGGCGCAGGAGCCTGACAAGCCCAATATCCTGCACGATAACGGCGTCTGCGCCCTTTTCATAAACAAAGCCCGCAAACTGCAGGGCTTCATCCATCTCACTGTCTTTAGTGAGAGTATTCAATGTGATATATACTCTTACGCCTCTCTCCCCGGCATAGCCCAGTGCGGCCTCAAGCGCGTCACCCGAAAAATTATCGGCGCCCTCCCTGGCATTGAAATACTCACCGCCCAGGTATACCGCATCAGCCCCGTTGGCGATGGCCGCCTTCAGGCATTCGAAATTGCCAGCCGGCGCGAGAAGCTCCATGTCATGCTTCTTCACGTTACTGTTCTCCGGTATCCTCCCTGTCTGCTGAATCCGAAACATCTATTGAATCATCCAGGCTGACTGCGGACGTGTCTTCGAGAGCATCTGGCTGATGGTACACCGGATCTGCCGCCGAAGCATCATCCGGACCGTCTGCCGCGTCTTTTTCCGAACCGGCTTCCAGCTCCCCGTCGCCCGTATCAGCCGCATAATCCGCATAGGGCTCTTCTTCAATCTCCCCGTTGGTCTGTATCTCGACCTCCTCGGGTTTTTCCTGGTCCTTTTTATACTTATACCTGTATACCGTTGTTCCCTTTTTCTTCGAGGGAGATGCCTTCTTCTTCTTTTCAAAGAAACCTTTTATGGCATTAATTATATCCAGGAATATCGTGGCTTTTGCCAGTATGTCTTTCTGGACCGTTTCAACGCCTTTCCTGACCGACGTTGATATTTTGCCCACATCCTGTACGACTTTATCAATACCCTCCATGTTATTCTTAAGGGACTCGGTGATCTTTTCGGCATTGCTGGCTATCTTGGGCAGCTTTTCTATCGTCCCGTTGATGTTATCCTTATTGCGGTCCATAATGCGGTTGACATTCTTAAGGATCCTTACCAGGTTCGCGACTGCGAGTATCAGATAAAAAAGAAGAGCGGCTCCCAGCAGGAAAAGAACAACTGTGATGAGCTCTCCCCAGGAAATAGGTCTGTCGAACATTGTCTGATACCTCCTCCTTCAGCATCTCACGGCTTCGTATCGGTCAGGGAGGATAAGGCCTTCCTGACCTCCTTAAGCTCGGTTTCCCTTTTGGTCAGCTCGATCTGGAGCTGGGACTGGACTTCCTTCAGCTTCTCGTTTTCCTGCTTGTACCGGTAGACATTTTCCCGAAGCTCCTGCAATTTTTTCTTTAATTCCTTTAGCTCATATTCCGATTTGTCATAGGCTTCCTGCATCTTGACCAGTTCATCGGCCATGTTGACGGCAGTCAGTACCGAAGCCATGGACGTACTTAGCAAATGGTTCTTGCGGGTGATGTCCCTTAGCTTTTTATCCACCATGAAGGCAATTTTCTGTATATACTCCGGCGGCTCGGTGCCGCACAGGATATATTCATTTCCAGCAATCCTTACAGTCACTTTGTTCTTTTCAGACATTCTGACAGCTCATCTCCCAAATTTTATCGCCAGCCAGGGTATTATCGCTACCCTGTCAATTAACTGATCGCCGGATGATATCTTTATACAGCTTAAGGTAACGCGGGCCTGCCTATTAGATTATTATACTATATTTTGTCAAGTTAAACATTAAGATGGCCGGCAACAGAAAGCCTTTTATATAAAGCGGTACCGGGATGCCGGTTCCCAGATTATAGCCATACTTTTATTTCTTGTTTCTTGCTATTTCGACATTTTTCATTTATACTTAATCATGACACTGATACCTTAACATACTTTTACCTCCTTTTTAGCACATTTCTATGATATTCGCCTGTTGATCATCCAACAGGCGCTCTTGTTTTCTTAATACTGTTTTTCTGCCCCGTTCCTGCCGCCCAACAGGCTTTTCTCAATTTTCTTCTTTAACCTCTGGAGGGCGTTATCAATGGATTTCACAGGCCTTTTGAGCTGGCGGGCAATATCCTGGTAGGCCGTACCGCTCAGATACATGCTTAGAACCTGCTTTTCAAACGGGCTTAA
>JAAYFY010000048.1 GCA_012728015.1 Clostridiaceae bacterium
ATATCCTCGACGAACCCACCACCGGCCTCCATATGGCTGATGTCCACAGGCTCATACAGGTCCTGCAGCGGCTGGTGGACACGGGCAACACGGTGGTGGTCATTGAGCATAACCTGGATGTTATCAAGACCGCCGACCATATCATAGACCTTGGCCCGGAGGGCGGCGACCGCGGAGGCGAGGTAGTTGCCTGTGGAAGGCCCGAGGAAGTCGCAGAGGCGGAAGGGTCATATACCGGGCAGTTCCTGAAAAGAGTTCTGTTTGGCCAATAACCCGGAACAATGCGCAACTGAAAATAATTAAATACGGGATTCCAAATATTTCCGCCATCTGGTAGAATCATCATAAAGAGCACGGAGATACAACCGGCTTGCCATATACGACAACTGTGAACAACGGCAGGCCGGCTTTGTTTTGGGGGGAATGCGCCATGTTTCGCAGATCACTTGTTCTTTTGGCCTTACTGCTGGCAATGGCCATGGCAGTAACGGGCTGCGGGAGGTACACGGAAGCTGCAAAAGAGAGCGAAACTCCCGATGCCGGATCACCTGCGCCGGTCACAAAAAGCCCGGAACCTTCCGCGGAACCGCCGGCGCCCGGCAATAGTCCGGAGCCTGTCGGCGAACTGACGCCCTTTGCGGAGAGCCGGGATCATATACTGGTCTACGGATACATGGATAAGGCCGGAAATGTTGTTATCCGGCCGCAGTACGGCAGCGCCCAACCATTCTTTGCGTGCGGCCTGGCTGTTGCGGGAGATGGCAACGGCAAGCTTGGGCTTATTGACAGGACCGGAAGGTTTGTGGTCAGTCCCGAAGCCGATGCCATCACCTGCAGCGATGGCGTGTTCATAGCCTACAACTATGACGGGGTCAATCGTGCCTATGACGAAAAAGGCGTACTGTTGTTTGAGCGATCAGATTATATCTTTGGCTTCAGCGACGGGCTGTCACCGGTCTATGGGGAGAATACACGCGGATATATGGACAGGAATGGCAATATGGTCCTGGTATTGCCCCATGCGGTCCTCGAAGATTTCCAGGACGGTGTGGCAACTGTTTCAATGGAATATGGAGATACCTCCATACTTATCGACAAACAGGGGAATGACCTGACCGACAACCTTTCCTCAGGCCTCCGGATGATTGAGGACAACGGCCTTTTCGGCTACACGGACAAGGACGGCAATACTGTTATCGAGCCGCGGTTTAACTATGCCAGACCATTCAGGGACGGCTTGGCCATAGTGGGAATTTATCACGATTATCACACTACTTATGGCATCATCGATACCCAGGGCAATTATGTGCTTGAGCCTGAATACCTTTTTATCCGAAGGATGCGCAACGGTTCATTCATCGTAGGTGAAAGGCTTGAGGAGGGCGCATTTGTTCCGCCCATGTATGCGGACTACTGTAAAAAGGCAGTCTTCAGCAGGGACCTGAAATGGCATTCAGAATGGATCATGCTGGGGGCGGACAGCCTTGATGAAAACTACGTATGTGTCACTGACGGCAGCAGGATCTTCTACCTTGACGCCGACCTGAACCGGGCGGCCGATCTGCCCGAATTTGAAGGCCGCGGGCTCATGCTGGCCGACGGATCCCTGCTCAGGGGGACCATAAACGGCCATCCGACGGTTGCCGACCGGGCGGGCAATATCCTCGTAAAGGATGAGGGGCTGGCCTTGATGGAGGGAGGCGTGAGGGCCCGGACAGTTACCGAGTATTATAATGACTGGTCAACCGTCGCTTACCCGGTTCTTGAGGAGATGAAGGATGCCGGGATACAGGAGAGGATGAACCGGATGATCGCAGAGGAGGCAAGGGGGTATGTGGACTGCTTTGAACCTGACCCCGGTGATCCCTATCACTTTCCGGTTATAAATGTCAGCGGCTCAGCGCTGGTCAAAAAGGATTTATTGCATTTACAGCTGGGAATTGATGAATATTGGCTTGGGGCCGCCCACCCCGCATATTATTGGAGCAATGTTTATGTCAACATAACGAATGGAGCGGCGTATACCCTGGACGATCTTTTCAAATCACCGGAAGAAGCCAGGACACGCCTGAGCGAAAAAGTTACCGAAGCCATGCGGGAGAACCCCGGACCATATTATGAAGACAGTGTAAGACCGGACCAGATACAGTTTTTCTGCCTGGAGGACGACGGGATCACCATCTATTTTGCCGAGTATGAGATCGCTCCGCACGCGTACGGGCTGCCAAAATTTTATATCCCCTTTTCCGAGATCATGGATCTGATCGATACCAGGGGTGATTTCTGGAAAGCGTTCAACTGATCCTACGCAGCAGGAAGCACGCTTCCGGTTTTTTATATGGGGTATGAGAATTTTTGAGGTTTTCCGTCAGACAGATACAAAGACATAAAGGTCTCTCCGGGTGTGAGATATATACAATTAGCCGATTGAATTATAGGGCGCAAAGGTTTATAATGTGGTTTAATTCTTGTTATAGAACAATCCTGAGAAATGTATGGTGGGGTTAGCAATGAAGACGATAGCAGAAATCAATGAACGCATCAAAAACCGGAAAGCTGTGGTTGTCACGGCTGAAGAGATCATCGACCTCGTGGAGGAGAAGGGCGTCAAAAAGGCTGCCCAGGAAGTGGACGTGGTTACCACGGGCACCTTCGGCCCCATGTGCTCCAGCGGCATGTTCATAAATTTTGGCCACCCAAAGCCGGGCATAAAGATGACCAGGACATGGCTCAACGATGTTCCTGCCTTCTCGGGCCTTGCGGCTGTTGATGCATATGTGGGGGCCACCGAGATGTCGGAGCGCCAGGGCATGCAGTATGGGGGCGCCCATGTGATACAGGATTTTATAGATGGAAAGGATATCCGCCTCTATGCCGAAAGCTACGGGACCGACTGTTACCCCAGGCGCGATATCAGGACCACCATCAACAAACATAATGTGAACCAGGCTTATCTTTATAACCCGAGAAACTGCTATCAGAACTATCCGGCCGCGACCAATTCTTCTGACAAGATCATGTATACATATATGGGGACGCTGCTTCCCGGATTCGGCAACGTGACCTACTCCACCTCGGGCGAACTGAGCCCGCTTATGAATGATCCTGAATACCGGACCATAGGCATCGGTACCCGGATATTCCTTGGCGGTACCCAGGGCTTTGTGGCTTGGGAAGGTACCCAGCACGATCCCGGACAGGCACGCCTTGAAAACGGGACTCCTGTCAGTTCCGCAGGAACCCTGGCAGTGATCGGGGATGCCAAGAAAATGAGCAGCAGGTACATCCGGGCAGCCATCTTTGACAGGTATGGAGTAACCCTGTTTGTGGGAATTGGAATACCCATCCCCATGCTGGATGAAGATATGCTGATAAAAACCGCGGTTAGAAACAGGGATATCGTGACTACCCTGGTGGACAAAAGCGGTCGTGAGGATTTGGGAATACGCCTGAGCTATGAGACCTTGCGCAGCGGCTGGGTTGATATAAAGGGCAGGCGGGTTCCCACGGCACCCCTGTCCAGCCTTAAGATCGCCCGTGATATAGCCAGTACTCTGAAGGATTGGATAGCAAACGGCCAGTTCCTGCTGAGCGAACCGGTTGAGAAGCTTCCTTACAGGAAGGAACGGCTCAACAGCCTTGAAATCAGGGGAGAATAGGCGGAGGTAATATATGAAGACCATCAAAATCAGTATTTATTATCCCGTGGATAAGATTACGGTACCCCTTGTCAGCACGCTGATTAAGGAGTTTGACCTTCAGGTCAATATTCTGCATGCCGATATCAGCCTAAACAAGACTGGAACCCTGGTGGCGGACCTGGCCGGGGATGAGAGGAATGTGGATGACGCCCTGAGATACATCGAGGAGCAGGGCATCGGATACAAGCTGTTCAATAAACAGCTGATCTGGCATGAGGAACTGTGCGTCCACTGCGGGGCGTGCACGGCGGTCTGTCCCTCCCATGCCCTGACCATGTCGCATGAAACCTGGAGCCTTGAGTTCGACAAGGAAAAATGCCTGGTGTGCGGATTGTGCACAAAGGCCTGTCCGCTGAACGTCATGAGCCTTCAGGATTAGTCGTCATGTATGCCAGGCGTTTTTACAGGGATGACTACAAAGCAGAAAACCTCGTATTTTTTCGTGCCGCGGTTGGGCAAACCGATCTGTACATAGGTGCCTGGACCGACCTCCACAAAGAGGCTATCGGGGCTGTAAAGGAGTGCAGGGGCATTCTTGAGGAGTATATCAGAAGGCACCCGGAATTCTTGCACAGCCTGGAACCTGTCGATCCTCTTGCAGGCGCGCCGGCCATCGTGATGGAAATGTGCGAAGCGGCAAGGATAGCCGGCGTCGGTCCAATGGCGGCGGTAGCGGGTGCCGTAGCCAGGTTTGTGGGGCGGAAACTCGTTGAGTTATCCGGCGAAGTAATAGTTGAAAACGGCGGTGACATATTCCTGCACAGCAGGAGCGACAGGAGGATAGGGATATTTGCCGGAAATTCCCCATTAAGCGGCAGGCTGGGGATCCTGGTCAGGAAGGAGATGTCCCCATGCGGGATCTGCACCTCCTCAGGAACGGTGGGCCATTCCCTGAGTTTCGGCAAGGCGGATGCTGCGCTGGTGGTATCCAAAGACACGTCATTGGCCGACGCATGTGCCACCGCGCTGGGAAACAGGGTTAAGACGCCGGAAGACGTGGAGGAAGCCCTTAACTTCATAACCTGCAAGCCGGGTGTTATCGGGGCGCTGGTGATCATAGGCGAATTTGTGGGGGCGCTGGGTGATATTGAGCTGGTAAAGCTGTAAACAATAAATGCGCAAAAAAAAGGCCAAACCACCGGGGGGTTAGGAATTAGTCTGGCCCAATAATCTTATGAACCTGTACCTATCATATATTATTCACCAAGTGGTGTAAAGAATGACAGGTTAACTCTAAAATCCAGCCCGGGGCAATGGCTTTCGGGCGTGGGGAATCCTGTGGAAACCTGTTGATAGAACCGGAAATTTCGGCTGTCCTTGTCTATTTATGCTGACGCTTCCGGGCGGTCCGGCGGGTTTTATTTCCCAGAAAGAGCCGTCCGGATTGACCGGCCGGGAGCCGGCAGTGTTATAATCACAATGCTTAGATTAGCCGAAATGTATTTTGAAATGTGTTTATTTGATACGGGGTGTTGGTTATGCATCAAGGCAGAGAGATGCTCAAGTCTGCCAAAAGGATTGTAATCAAGGTCGGTACATCCACGCTGACCCATGAAAACGGGAAGATGAACCTAATTCGCATGGATCGGCTGGCACTGGTCATTGCCGAGCTGATGAATGACAACAAGGAAGTTATCCTTGTGTCTTCGGGAGCCATTGGCGTGGGAATGGGCAAGTTTAACCTGAGGAAAAGGCCTGATGTAATGGGCATGAAGCAAGCCCTTGCCGCAATCGGCCAGTGCGAGCTGATGAACATTTACAGCCGCCTCTTTGCTGCCTATAATCATATCGTTGCCCAGGTTTTGCTTACCAGGACCGACCTGGACCACGACGTTAAAAGGTCCAATGTAATGAATACCTTCAACAGCCTTATGGAATTCGGCGTTCTTCCCATAGTCAATGAGAACGACACTGTATCAGTAGACGAGATACAGCGCCTGAACATGTTTGGCGATAATGATACCCTTTCGGCTGTAGTGGCCAAGCTGGTATCAGCGGATCTATTGATTATCCTGTCCGATGTGGACGGCCTTTTCGATAAAAACCCGGGAAAGAACGAGGAATGCAAACTTATTTCGGTTGTTGAGGATATTGACGACACAGTGCTGGGCTATGCCGAGGGAAAAGGGACCGGCAGGGGGACCGGGGGGATGATCACCAAACTGGGCGCCGCAAAGATTGTCACAGAAGCCGGTGTCAACATGGTTATCGCAAATGGCAGGGACCCCGTCGTGATTCTGGATATCCTCAAAGGGGAGGATATCGGTACCCTGTTTGTGAGAAAAGAGAAAAAATGACGCAAGAACGCAGAAAAGAGGCCTTATGCTTAAGGGCCTCTTTTTTACTGCTTTCTGACAGTATGGACCATAATTATCGGTTAACCTTGTCCTTAAGAGCCTTGCCTGCCTTGAAAACAGGGGCTTTGGAAGCAGGGATCATGATTTCTTCCTTGGTCTGGGGATTGCGGCCCTTTCTTGCGGCTCTCTCTTTTACCTCAAAGGTACCGAATCCGACAAGAACAACCTTTTCTTGCTTGGACAGAGCGTCCTCAACAACAGAGATGAGAGCGTCGATAGCGGCTTCGCTATCCTTCTTTGTGAGACCCGATTGCTGTGCTACAGCGCTTATGAGTTCAGCCTTGTTCATAAGGAATTACCTCCTGCACAAAATTTCGTCATCATTTTATAACGCGCTTTCAATAAAGTCAAGGATTTATGCACGTTTCCCATAAATCCGAAACCGGGCCCCGCATGGTTTGACTTCTATAATCTGCCATGGCATGCCTTTGCCCATTGGAAGGCGGTACATGCTGCCAGGCCCCGTTTTATGCGCTGGAAGAAAAGGGCAGGAAAGCAGGGAAACGGCTGCCTGGAAATCCCGCCGGAAAGTGCCCATGTTTGATTATCACCGAAAAAAATAATATAATCTATAATAAAGATTTGACGGTCTTTGTCAGGCACTCATGGGAGAAGGGATCAAACCGAAAAAGCTTTGCGAGGGTTTTGGATATGTCTGTTTTATACCGTTATGTGCCAGCGGACAGTATACGTGACATCGTGGATTGCGGCATCAAGCTTTCCCAATGGTATGACCGTGAGATGGATTTCGGCGAACCCCAGGGGCTGCGGAAGGTTATGCTAACACTCATCAATCCCTGGGACGATCCTGACAAGTCCAGGGACAAATCACACCGCTGCATAAGGCTTGATTTGGATCCAACAGAATGCAGGGTGGGGGATGCGGACCTCTATCGGATGGGCCTTACTGAACCATGGTTGATGGAGCGTTATATGAGGACATTGGTACCGCTCTCCGATTACCGGTTCGGGGTTTTCAGAAATCCTGAATGCCTTGTTTTTATGTCGGTCCTGCCTGAGCAGATTGAGATAACAGGGAAAACGCAGGATACCCCGGTCTTGTATGAAAGCTCGGAGTCACTGTATCTGAACAATCTCATGGATGAAATCGAGCAGCAGCGTCGGGATTCGGGCAATACCCTGGTTTATGCCTATTGCCGCTACCTTGAGTCAAAGGGAAACATGCGCTGTATCGAAAACCGTGACCTGGGAATCGCGGTATTCCTGGACCCCGAAACCGACGCGTATATTGTCACCAAAACCCCTTGATGATGGAGGAATCATTATCAACAAGAAGGAAATCAAACGCGGCGACCCTGTCAGCAGCGGTAACATACTTTCCCTTCTCGCAGCCAGGGACGGTTTCGTTTCGGGCGCTTTTTTAAGCAGGGAGCTCAACATCTCAAGAACAGCCGTATGGAAGAAGATTGCGGCTCTAAAGAGGGAAGGCTATCAGATAGAGGCTTCCACGAGGAAGGGTTATCGACTGCTGTCTCATAAAGCCTGTTATGGAAAGCCGGGGATACAGAGCCTGCTTAAAACAGAGTTTTTTGGGCGGGATATGCGCTTTTACGAATCGGTGGAATCCACGAATAATGTTTTAAAAGGTCTGGCCAATGCCGGGGCCGCCCATGGGACCGTGGTCATAGCCAACGGGCAGACCCGTGGCCGCGGCCGGCTGGGAAGAGAGTGGAACTCGGTTGCTGGAAAAGGGATATGGATGTCGGTACTGTTAAGGCCCCAGCTGCATCCTGCCAGGGTCCAGGCCATAACCCTTGCCGCCGCTGTTGCTGTATGCCGGGCCATTGAGCCGCTGCTTGACAAAAAGCCTGGTATAAAATGGCCGAACGATATACTGTTAGGAGGCGGGAAGGTCTGCGGCATCCTGACAGAGCTCTCCGCTGAAGCTGAAAGAGTTTCATGGGTGATAGCCGGAATAGGCTTAAATACCCATTTTGCTCCGGAGGATTTCTCGCCGGACCTTAAAGATAAGGCCACATCGCTCATACAGCATCTTAAGAAGGGCGGATCACTGGACAGGACCTGGCTGGCGGCAGAGATACTAAACCAGTTTGAGCAAGTCTATGAAGAATACCTGGAGAACGGTCCTGACTCCATGCTCATGGAATGGCGGCAGCGATCAGTAACCTTGAAGAGGATGGTGGAACTGGTCCAGGGAACCGAAAGAATACGGGCGTTGGCTTTGGATATCGGGGAGGATGGAAGGCTGAGGATACGGCTGGAGGATGGCAGCATACGGGAAATCTTTTCAGGAGAGATCAGCCTTAGCTATGATTAATCGGGTAAAAAAACAGGGGCTTTTACCCCGCAAAGGTTTGTTATATGATAATGGATACTGGCCATGCATCTGCCCAGGCCAGGAATATTGAACGGGAGGTAGTTATGGAGTACCAGAACAATCGGAACGAAAACAATGACCGGAACAGCCGCAAGGCTGATAACAGGAAGTATCCGCACAACAGGAACAACGGGCAGGAAAAAAGGACTTCGGTCACCCGGGTCGGGGGCAGAAAACGCGGCAATACCAACGGGCATGCGGCAAGGGGGAAGGAGCCGCAGAAAGGCAGCGACAGGCATTCGGCGGGAAACATCGGCAGGGAGGGAACCGAGCACCGTCAGGGCAAGTTTCCCAGGAAAGGCGGCAGGTCCCACTATGATCATCTGAACCGTCCCATCAGGGCAAAGCGGGAGGAAACGGTGGACGACATCCGGGCCGATATTGAGCAGGTAGAGAAGGATATCCAGTTTGAAATAAGGCAGATAAAGAGCATCAAGCTGGGGCTTTAAGCAGCCCGTTACGTGGGTTTTGGCATGGAAAGGTTTGGTTCTTAATGCTTCTTGCCATTGATGTGGGAAATACCATTACAGCCATAGGGGTTTACCGGGAAAGGACGCTGGTGGGAAACTGGCGCATATCCACCAGCAAGGAACGGACTTCCGACGAAATCGGGATGATTTTGCTGTCGCTGTTGGGTCATGCCGGCATAAGCCCCGGTATGATTTCGGATGTGATTATGTGCACAGTGGCGCCGCCAGTTATGCATGCCATGTCCAACGCCATAAGAAAATACCTGGATAAAAGGGCAATCCTGGTGGAGCCTGGCATTAAGACAGGAATAAATATCAAATATGAAAACCCTCGGGAGGTCGGTCCGGACAAAATAGCGAACGCTGCCGCGGCCCTTAAACTCTACGGCGGTCCCGTCATAATAGTCGATTTCGGTACAGCCACCACCTTTTGCGCTGTCAATTCCAGGCGGGACTATCTTGGCGGTGTGATCTGCCCGGGTATTATTATCTCTGCCGAAGCCCTTTTTGAGAAAGCTTCCAAGCTTCCCAGGATAGATATCACAAAGCCTAAGAGTGTTATCGGAAGAACCACTGTAACCAGCATGCAGTCGGGGATTGTGCACGGCTACGTGGGACAGGTGGACCATATAGTCAATCTTATAAAGCAGCAAATGGACGAACCGGGGATAAAGGTTGTGGCAACAGGGGGTATGGCCAGTCTTATCGCGTCGGAATCCAAAACCATTGATGAGATAAATCCGTTTTTATCTCTGGAAGGACTGCAGATTATCTATGAGATGAACCGTCCTGAATGAGCCGGCCAGATTTGTTTAATCTGAAGGATTTATCAGGAAACACGAGTAATAGCGAGATATATTTATTTTTGCGGGAATATTTGCTGGTATTCAATGTGATTCTAAAAATATGGCCGTTTGATTAAGAGTATAAAATTGTTTAATATTGTATTAGCACTCATTTGGGTTGAGTGCTAACAAGGAATCAGCCCGTTCGCTTGAATCGGGAAAAATACAAGGAGGGTGAATATATGAACATTAAACCACTGGCAGACAGAGTAGTCATCAAAATGCTGGAGGCTGAAGAAACCACAAAAAGCGGCATCGTTCTGCCCGGTTCCGCGAAGGAGAAACCCCAGGTGGCCAAGGTTATGGCCGTCGGGCCCGGCACTGATGAGGTAAAGATGGAAGTCAAGGAAGGGGATAGGGTTCTCATCAGCAAGTATGCCGGAACCGAAGTCAAGATCGATGGCGAAGAATATACCATTGTCAAGCAGGGCGACATCCTTGCGATAGTGGAATAAGAAGGAGGCGTAAATCATGGCAAAAGACATCTTATTTGGGGAAGAAGCAAGGAAAGCGCTGGAAAGCGGAGTCAACAAGCTTGCAAATATAGTGAAGATCACCCTGGGCCCCAAGGGAAGAAATGTTGTGTTGGACAAGAAATTTGGGTCCCCGCTCATTACCAATGACGGGGTTACCATAGCGAAAGAAATCGAGCTGGAAGATCCTTTTGAAAACATGGGAGCCCAGCTGGTCAAGGAAGTAGCCACCAAAACCAATGATGTGGCCGGTGATGGAACGACCACAGCCACGCTCCTGGCCCAGGCGATCATCCGTGAAGGTTTGAAGAATGTTGCGGCCGGAGCCAATCCCATGATCCTCAAGAAAGGTATCCAGAAGGCAGTGGACGCAGCTGTCGAGGGGATACAGAAAATATCCCAGAAGGTCAAGGGCAAGAATGATATTGCCCGCGTAGCTTCCATTTCCGCCAATGATGACGATATAGGGGAACTTATAGCGGAAGCCATGGAGAAGGTCTCCAACGATGGCGTTATCACCGTGGAAGAATCCAAGACCATGAGTACCAACCTGGAAATCGTGGAAGGGATGCAGTTTGACCGCGGATATGTTTCAGCCTACATGGTAACCGATACCGAGAAAATGGAAGCCGTGTTGGAAGAGCCCTACATTCTCATTACCGACAAGAAGCTTTCCAATGTACAGGAACTTCTGCCCATCCTGGAGCAAGTTGTCCAGCAGGGCAAGAAGATGGTGGTCATTGCCGAGGATGTGGAAGGCGAAGCCCTGTCCACACTGATTGTCAACAAGCTGCGCGGTATTTTCACAAGTGTTGCCGTTAAAGCTCCCGGCTTCGGCGACAGAAGGAAGGCCATGCTGGAGGATATAGCCATCCTGACCGGCGGCCAGGTTATCTCAGAAGAGGTGGGACTTGACCTCAAGGAAGCGACACTGTCCATGCTGGGCCGCGCCGAAAAGATTGTCGTCCAGAAGGAGAACACCATTATCGTAGGCGGAAAGGGAGACGAGAACAAGATCAGGGACAGGATTGCTTCAATCAAGGCCCAGATCGAGGAAACCACCTCAGACTTCGACAGGGAGAAGCTCCAGGAAAGGCTTGCCAAGCTTTCTGGCGGCGTTGCGGTTATCCAGGTGGGCGCGGCCACCGAAACCGAGATGAAGGAAAAGAAGCTGCGTATAGAGGATGCTTTGGCCGCGACAAGAGCTGCCGTGGAGGAAGGCATTGTGGCCGGTGGCGGCACGGCCTACATCAACGCCCAGCCTAAGGTGCAGGCGCTGCTGGACACCCTTTCGGGTGATGAAAGGACAGGTGCCCTGATCGTTATGAAAGCCCTTGAGGAACCCATCAGGCAGATAGTCATAAACGCGGGCTTAGAGGGTTCGGTTATCCTTGAAAAGGTGCGCAGCGGTGAGCCTGGCACAGGGTTTGACGCCCTGCGCGAAGAATATGTCGATATGATTGATGCCGGTATTGTGGATCCTACCAAGGTAACGCGCTCAGCCCTCCAGAACGCCGCATCCATTGCTGCCATGGTTCTTACCACCGAGAGCGTAGTTGCTGACAAGCCTGAGAAAACCGAACCGGCTCCGGCCATGGGCGGGGGAATGGGCGGTATGATGTAAGCGGAACCGCTAACCATTGTTTTCTCCGGTAAAGAGCCGTGTAGAATAAGAGAAACACCCGTCGGGAAGCGCCGGCGGGTGTTTTTCATCAGGTATCTTGCAGATGACTGGTAAAAAGCTTATAATATAGTAAAAATCAAATAGTGCATGGCGGTGCATGGAAAATGCCTGCGCTTTTGCGCATGAGGGAAGCGGGTGAGAATCCCGCACTGTCCCAGCAACCGTGAAGCTGACAAAAACGGCGTGTGCCACTGGATCTATGATCTGGGAAGGTGCCGTTGGAGGATGAGGCAAAGTCGGTAGACCTGCCGCCGTGTTTGGTTTCTTCTGGGTAAAGAGCAGGCCATAAGGCCTGTTGATGGATTGTGCGCACGATCCTGCCCGCTTCGAAGAAGCGGGTTTTTAACTTAACAGGATTACCTTGAAGAAACACCTGTTGAAAGATATCAGATCTTTGGAGGTGTTTTTTTGTGAGAAAATTTCTGTCCATGCTGATGATCCTCATGCTGTTTGCAGCCATGGCCGGCTGCGGAGCCGGTCACTCGGGAGAAGGGGTCCGCGTTATTGACAGCAGGGGAACCGAGGTTGTGTTTGATTCTACGCCAAAGACTATTGTTTCCCTGAGCCCTGCCAATACCGAAATACTCTACGCCCTGGGCGCGGAAGACAGGATTATTGCTGTCAGCAATTACTGTAACTATCCCGAAGATACCGGGAACAAACAGAAGCTTCCCACGGGAGAGCAACTGAATATAGAAACCCTGGTCTCCCTGGATCCCGATGTTATCTTTTTCAGCAAGATGGATGCCATGGAAGACCAGGTAAAGCAGCTGGAGGATGCCGGGATAAAGGTAGTTGTGACAGAGGCCAACAGCCTCGATGAAACCTATGAAATTATCAGGATTATCGGAGAAGCTGCAGGAAAGGGCAAGGAAGCCGGGGAACTGGTGGAGAAAATGCGGGAGAGCTTAGCGACGGTAAAAGAAGAGGCCCGCGGGAAATCCCCGAAGTCCGTGTATGTGGAGGTTTCACCCCTCCAGTACGGCCTGTGGTCCTGTGGCCGTGGAACATTTGTGCAGGAGCTTTTGGATCTTATAGGCGCAAGGAATATTTTTGAGGATACTGAGGGCTGGTGTGCTGTGTCCGAAGAACAGGTCATCCAAAGGAACCCGGATATCATCGTTACCACGGCAAGCCCATTGACCGGAATAGATGACCCTGTGGGTGATATCGCCGGGCGGCCCAACTGGGCCGGAATCAGCGCGGTAAAGCATGGCCATGTCTATATGCTGGACGGGGATATGCTGTCAAGGCCCGGGCCCAGGCTGGCGGAAGCCGCCAGGGAACTCCTGGGGCTGATGGATGAGTGATTAAGGAGGGGGACCGGATGCCAGACGCCGGGGGCAGGCTGACAAAAGGCATATGGAACATGTGGGTTTTTATCCTTGGCATCATACTGTTTGCGATGGTACTGTTTGTCGCTGTTTCCCTCGGAAGCGTTCCCATATCGCTTTCCGATACCTGGAACATCCTGATCAGGCACCTTTTCGGGAAAGGCGACATGACCGGGATACAAAGCGGTACCGAAACTATCATAGCCATGGTGCGGATGCCCCGTGTGCTTCTGGCTGCCATGACCGGCGGAGCGTTGTCCCTGGCAGGGGCTGTGATGCAAAGCCTTTTAAAAAACCCGTTGGCCGACGGGTCAACCCTCGGCGTATCTTCCGGCGGCGCGCTGGGTGCCGTATTATCCATAGTCCTGGGGATACGCCTCAGCTTTTCGCCTGAACTTGGGCTAGCCTTGAGCAGCGTCGCTTTTTCGTTCCTGTCCCTGGTATTAATCCTCACACTGGCCTACAGGATTGACCGCAGCCTTTCCACCAATACCATAATTCTAACCGGCGTCATCTTCTCCATGCTGGCAGGGAGCATCACCAGCCTTTTGGTTGTGCTGTCGGGCGACAGCCTGAAACAGGTTGTGTTCTGGTCCATGGGGTCTTTTTCAGGAAAGGGATGGAACCATGTGATCCTTATGGCGCCTGTCTTCCTGGCCGGAAGCCTCGGGATAATCGCTTTTTCCAAGGAGCTGAATGCCTTTTCCCTCGGGGAAAAACAGGCGCGTTACATAGGGGTTGACACCAAGGCGGTCAAAATTGCCCTGCTGGTGATGACATCGGTCCTTATCGGGGTTTCGGTTTCGGTCAGCGGCAACATAGGCTTTGTAGGCCTCGTGATACCCCATATCACCCGGATGGTTACGGGGCCGGATCACAGGAAGCTGCTGCCCGTGTCCCTGATAACGGGCGGGATGTTCATGGTACTGACCGATCTTATGTCAAGGACGCTGCTCAGCCCGGAAGAGTTTCCGGTGGGCATCGTTACTTCTTTTACCGGGGCTGTTATATTCATTGTCATATTCTATAAATATAACCGGCTGAACAAGAGATTTTAGAATGGCGGGTGTTATCCGCAAGCTTTGGAAAGGATTGGTCCGGGAGGCGTCATGCTTGATGTACAAAACCTGAGCGTGCGTATAAATAATAAGTCCATAGTGGATGGGGTCACCTTCCATGTGTATGAGAATGACTTTTTTATGCTGACAGGCCCCAACGGCGCTGGCAAAAGTACACTGATAAAGGCCATCATGCGCGTTTATGGCTATAAGGGCAGGGTCATGCTCAGCGGGCGTGATATCCTGTCCATAAGGCCTAAAAACCTGGCCTCACTGGTGGGCGTGCTGGCCCAGGAGCATCAGCCGCTGTTTCCCCATACCGTTTATGAAGTGGTCAGCCTGGGAAGGTATGCCCATATGCGGGGCCTTTTCGGTACCCTCGGCCGTGAGGACAGGGCAAAAATAGAGGAGGCTCTTGCCATTACCGGCATGGACCATATGGCCGATCAGTCGGTGCTGACACTTTCGGGCGGAGAACTGCAAAGGGTTTACCTGGCCCAGCTGTTTGCCCAGGATCCGAGCCTCCTGATTCTGGACGAACCCGCAAACCATCTGGATATAAAGTACCAGATAACCATGTTCGATATCATTAAGAAATGGTCGAAAACGCCGGGTAAGGCGGTTATGGCCGTGGTCCACGACCTTAACACCGCCTTTTGTTACGGTACAAGGGCCCTTCTCATGCACGGGGGAAAGGTATATGCCCAAGGGGAGGTTCCCCGGGTGCTGACCCGTGAGAACCTGAAAGCAGTCTACTCGGTGGATGTGGCCAGGTGGATGGCCGATCTCATGAAGCGTTGGACATGAAGGGGGAATGAATCTATATTCCTTCGTACAGCGCGTCCCCGTTGGTTTTTATGACATTTGAGTACCACAATGCCGAATCCTTAATGGTCCGCTCCAATGTTTCAAAATCCACATACACCAGCCCGAAGCGTTTGTCATAGCCCTCAGCCCATTCGAAATTGTCCAGGATGGACCATTGGAAATAGCCCTTCACTTCTGTTCTGTCGGCTATGGCCCGGTCCAGTTCCAGGAGATAACGGCGCAGGTAATCAATTCGCTGCGGGTCGTGCACCCTGCCGTCCAGGGAAACCCAGTCCTGGTTGGCAAGACCATTCTCAGTTATATAAATGGGAAGCTTATAGCGTTCATAATAGAAGCGCGGACCCCAGTAAAGGCTTTGGGGGGTGACAGGCCACCCGTTACAGGCCCGGGGCGCGCCTGTTTTAAACGGGATCATTTCCGGCTTTCCATCCGGTCCCATCCTCACATATGGCGCCTGATAGATATTCAGGCCAATGAAATCCATGGGCTGGGCCATAACCTTAAAGTCATCCGGGCCGAATTCAGGGACCAGGTTCCCGTATGTGCTGTAATAATCGTCCGGGTACCGGCCAAGGAGCATGGGGTCAAACCAGAAACCGGCGCTCCACAGGCTGTTGTCCCTGCCGCTGAAACCAAAGGTTGCCTGCCTCGCCGCTTCAATATCCGCCGGATTTCGGGTATGGGGCAGGCTGACAGTACCCACCATGGCAAGCCCGATATGGGGTTTTGTTTTCGCTTCCCCGCGTATGACTTTCGCCGATTGCCCATGGGCAAGGAAGATGTTGTGAGCCACGACCAGCAGGTCTTTCAACGGCATCTTCAGACCCGGCGCATGGGTTCCGCTGTGGTGGCCCAGCAGGGTGAAGCATTGGGGTTCATTGAGGGTAATCCAGTTCTTAACCCTGTCGGACAGCTTGTCCACTATAACGCGGGTGAATTCGGCAAACCACTTGGGGCTGTCGGGGTTTAGAAAGCCCCCCTTGTCCTGGAGTGCCTGCGGGAGTTCCCAGTGGAAAAGGGTCACATAGGGGGTTATATTTTTGCTGAGCAGGGCATCCACCAGCCTGTCATAGAAATCCAGCCCGCCGGCATAGACATGTCCGGTGCCGCTTGGCAGCACCCGCGGCCAGTTGATGGAAAACCGGTAGGCTGGGTATCCCAGCCGAGACATTATGGCAATATCTTCCTGGTACCTGTGGAAATGATCACAAGCTACCTCCCCGGTATCATTGTTGGCGATAACGCCTTCCTTCCTGCAGAACTCATCCCAGACGCTCGGCCCTTTCAAGCCTTCATAAGCGGCGCCCTCTATCTGGTACGATGCCGCCGCGACTCCCCATACAAAGTCTGAGGGAAAATGGGAACGTGACATGCGATCTCCACCTTGTATATGATTGTTTCTTCTAGTATACTTAATCATGGTAACATCTGTAAAATCGAAATCTTTGCATGGTTATCAAAATCTTAACACGATTTGGTGGGCAGCCATGGATTTTGTGTCCATTGAATTCAGCCGGATTACTCCCCGTGTGCTGAAAGCCTATTACTATTCTGACGGGGAAAAATGCAAAAAGCGCCATGAGCTTGGGGAAAGAACGGTTTATGATTATGAAACCGAGCTTATCACTTACAGCGATGGCGGGATGTATATTGACAGGGTATACTATCCTGTCTCCAAAGGCGATATTATTTTCAGAAGGCCAGGCCAGACCACAAAAGGTATTCTGCCATATACCTGCTATGCGGTTATCCTGGATCTCATGGACAACACCGGAAAGAATTCGGACACATATGATTTCCACAAGCCCCAGGAATATCAGCAAAACTATTCCTGCCCGTCTTTGGACCGTGTCCCCCCGGTGATCAGGGCTTCATCCTTCGAGCAGTATTCAATCCTTTTTGACGCGATCCTTAAGGAGCATATCAATCCCGGACCGGATTCAGCGATGCTGCTTAAGAGTTATTGCCTGCAGCTTTTGTGTGGACTTTCAAGGGAGGCCCTGCGGCCTGAGGGCTGTAAGAAGGATGGGTCAGCCTACCGGGTAATGATAAAGAATGTTATGGATTATGTTGAGCAGAATATATCAAAAAGGATCATGCTGAAGGATCTGGCTGCGGTGGCAGGCATGAGCCCGAACTATTTCCACAGGGTGTTTTCCAAAGCCATGGGAATTACTCCCAACGAATTTGTTATATCAAGAAAGATAAGCCGGGCAAGGGAGCTTTTGGCCACCACCAGCAAATCCATTTCAGACATATCCGTAATATGCGGCTTTGATAACATGGCCTATTTTTCCTATGTGTTTAAGCGCTACTCAGGAATAACACCCAGTTCCTTCAGGACGGCTTATTCCTATCCTGTAAGGCAGCCATGAAGCTGTGCTATTGAAGGTGACATTAAGATGACCGATCATTATTATACTGAAAAACCAAAGTCCGAGATAAGGGAATGCCGCTTTGACTGGCGGATCGCGGGGAATACCCTTTCCTTTGTGTCGGTGAGCGGTGTCTTCGGCTTCGGTTCCAGGGTCGATCGTGCTACTGAACTTTTAATATCCCATTTCAAGCCATCGGGGTCAATCCCTTCAGTCCTGGATGCGGGTTGCGGCTTCGGTCCCATATCCTTGTTCATCAAAGCCCGCTATCCCCATCTTGATGTAACTGCCGTTGACATCAACGAGCGGGCCGTGGAATACACGGCGAAAAACGCGGATCTTAACAACCTCTATGTCCGGGTTCTCAAAAGCGATCTATACAGCGAGCTAAAGGGGCGGACATTCGGCGACATCGTGTCCAACCCTCCCATAGCCGCAGGAAAGGCAGTCACCTCCCGCCTGATACAGGAGGCGCTCCAGTGCCTCTGTCCCGGAGGAGCCCTGCAGATCGTGGCCTACCACAACAAGGGGGGTAAGACCCTTAAAAAGATGATGTGGGAAACCTTCGGAAATGCGGAGGATGTGGTGAAAAGCGGGGGCATCCGTGTCTACCGCTCGGTAAAGACCTCCTGATCCGGCCCTGCCGGCCGTATCCATTTCCCGGGCTCCGCCATCCCGCCGATGCCGCCAAAGGCTTATAAAACCTGCTTGACAATGGAATGAATGCGGTGATACAATATTTTAGCGTGCGAACGTGCCGGTTTGCATGCTTTTGTCTTGATGCCAATTTTATCATGATTCCGGAGGCGTGTGTAATGCTTGATGGTTTAAAACGGATGGACAAGGTAGTCGGCATTAAACAGGCCCGAAAGGCTGCTGAGGCTAACATGCTTGAATCCCTGATTATCGCGGGCGACGCGGATTTGCGAGTGGTCGGCCAGTTAAAGCAGTTATGCGAACAACGGGGGATTCCCGTTCACATGGCCGATTCCATGAAGCAGTTGGGTAAGGCGGCCGGTATCGATGTGGGAGCGTCAGTGGTGGGTATCCTGGCAAATAAAAAGGAGAATTAACGTCAACCGTTAATTTTATAGATCAAGAAATGTAAGGAGGTGAGAATGAATGCCGACCTTTAACCAGTTGGTTAGGAAAAACAGGAAGAAGGTAGTCTACAAATCCAACGCGCCGGCTCTTCAGATGACTATGAACACGCTGAAAAAGAAGCCTGTGCTATTGAGCAGCCCGCAGAAGCGCGGAGTGTGCACGGTAGTCAAGACCATCACGCCGAAAAAGCCGAACTCTGCTCTTCGCAAGGTTGCAAGGGTCCGTTTGACAAACGGTATTGAAGTGACTGCCTATATTCCCGGTATCGGCCACAACCTTCAGGAACACAGCGTTGTTCTGATAAGAGGCGGCCGTGTCAAGGATCTCCCCGGTGTAAGATACCATATTGTAAGGGGAACGCTTGATACTGCCGGTGTGGCGAACCGAAAGCAGGCCCGTTCAAAATACGGCGCCAAGAAAGGGAAGTAACAGTGCTTCCCGGAAGCAGCCATTCAATTCTGAATACAGGACGGATCGACGTGCGAAAACGTTGTTATCATATATATAGTTTGGCATTCCGCCTGTGCGGCGCAAACACGCCAAAACCTATATCTATGCTTTAACTGACGAAACGCACTGACGTACCCGGATACACCCGGGACGAGTACCTGTGATACCGGGTAAAAACCCGCAGTTATCATGAAAAGGAGGGAAGGAAAGTGCCAAGAAGAGGACATGTGCCCAAAAGAGACGTGCTTGCCGATCCGATTTATAATGATAAGACGGTCACAAAGCTTATCAATAACCTGATGCTGGACGGCAAGAAGGGGGTCGCGCAGAAAATTTGCTACGGTGCCTTTGATATTATCAGGGAAAAGACCGGAAAAGATCCCCTGGAAGTCTTTCAGCAGGCTTTGAACAATATCATGCCGGTTCTGGAAGTTAAAGCACGCCGTGTGGGTGGTGCCACCTATCAGGTCCCCGTGGAGGTCAGGCCTGAAAGAAGGCAGGCTCTTGGATTACGCTGGCTGGTTGACTTCGCGAGGAAGAGAAGCGAGCGCACCATGGCTGAGAGGCTTGCCGCGGAACTGATGGACGCGACTAATAATATGGGCGGCGCAGTCAAGAAGAAGGATGATACTCATAAGATGGCGGAAGCAAACAAGGCATTCGCTCATTACAGGTGGTAAGAGATCTACGCAGCACTAAACGCACTACTGAACCGAAAGGAGGATATCGGTGCAAAGAGAGTACTCCCTGGAGAATACAAGGAACATCGGTATTATGGCACACATCGATGCAGGAAAAACCACCACAACCGAAAGAATCCTGTTCTATACGGGGCGTCAGCATAAACTCGGGGAGACCCATGAAGGCAACGCCACAATGGACTGGATGGAACAGGAGCAGGAAAGAGGTATCACCATTACTTCCGCCGCCACTACCACTTATTGGAGGCATTGCAGGATAAACATCATAGACACGCCCGGACATGTTGACTTCACTGTTGAGGTTGAGCGTTCCCTTCGTGTCCTGGACGGAGCGGTAACTGTTTTTTGCGCAAAGGGAGGCGTAGAGCCCCAGACAGAAACCGTCTGGAGACAGGCCGACAGGTATGGTGTACCGCGTATTGCCTATGTCAACAAGATGGATATCATGGGCGCCGACTTCTTCAACTGTATCAAGATGATGGAGGACAGGCTCCATGCCAATGCGGTGCCAATACAGCTTCCTATAGGCAAGGAAGACCATTTTGAGGGCATCGTGGACCTTGTGGCGAATAAGGGCTATATCTACAGGGACGACCTGGGCAGGCAGATTGACGAAGTGGACATCCCGGATAACATGAAAAGCCTTGCGGAAGAATACCGCCATAAGCTGGTTGAGTCTATTGCCGAACTTGATGAGGACCTTCTCAATAAGTACCTTGAAGGCGAGGAACTCACTGAGGATGAGCTAAAAACCGGTATCAGGAAGGCGACCATTGCCAATATAATAGTACCTGTAACCTGCGGTTCTTCCTACAGGAACAAGGGTGTCCAGAAGCTGTTGGATTGTGTTGTTGATTATTTGCCGTCGCCGGTGGATATACCGGCTATCAGGGGTGTAAAGCCGGGCACGAACGAAGAGGAAGAAAGACATACCAGCGATGATGCCCCGTTTTCAGCCCTGGCATTCAAGATCATGACCGATCCCTATGTGGGCAGGCTGGCTTTCTTCCGCGTGTATTCCGGAACCCTAAACGCGGGGTCCTACGTATATAACTCCACCAAAGGAAAGCGTGAGAGGATCGGACGGATTCTTCTCATGCATGCCAATCACAGGCAGGAAGTGGGGAGGATTTTTGCGGGGGATATCGCGGCCGCCGTTGGGCTGAAGGATACCACCACGGGCGATACGCTGTGTAACGAAGGCCGTCCCATCATCCTGGAATCCATGGAGTTTCCGGAGCCGGTCATCAATATCGCCATTGAACCCAAAACGAAGGCCGGCCAGGAAAGGATGGCCATTGCCCTGCAGAAACTGGCTGAGGAAGATCCCACCTTCCGGGTTACCACCGATACTGAAACCGGGCAGACCATCATAGCAGGCATGGGAGAGCTTCATCTGGAGGTCATTGTGGACCGCCTGCTCCGTGAGTTTAAGGTGGAGGCCAATGTGGGCAAGCCGCAGGTGTCCTACAAAGAAACCATCCGCAAAACCGTCAGGGCGGAAGGAAGGTTCGTACGCCAGTCAGGCGGCAGGGGCCAGTACGGCCACTGTTGGATTGAGCTGGAACCCATGGAGCCCGGCAAGGGTTATGAATTCGTCAATAAGGTTGTTGGCGGCGTCATACCCAGGGAATTCATTCCAGCCATTGACACTGGCATCCGGGATGCCATGAACAGCGGCGTTGTCGCGGGCTATCCGGTTCTTGACGTGAGGGCAACCGTATACGATGGGTCTTATCATGAGGTTGACTCATCCGAGCTGGCCTTCAAGATTGCCGGATCAATAGCCTTTAAGGAAGGTATGAAAAAGGCAGACCCTGTGCTGCTTGAGCCCATCATGAAGGTGGATGTCCAGACACCCGACGATTACCTGGGGGACGTTATCAGCGACCTGAACGCCCGCCGCGGCCGGATTGAAGGCATGGAAGCCCGTGCCGGCGGGCATAGCGTACATGCGCTTGTGCCTTTGTCGGAGATGTTCGGGTACGCGACCGATCTGAGATCCCGTACCCAGGGACGCGCCACCTATACCATGACGCCTTCGCACTATGCCGAGGTTCCCAAGAATGTGCAGGAGATGCTTACCGAAGGCCATAGGAACCAAAACTGAGGAAGGATCTCCGGTAGTTCCCCGGGGATGGGCAGTGTGCCGGCGTTTGCTAAAAGCTTAAAACTATTGAATTAATAAGTCAAAAATTATATAATCTTGAATCATCAGTGATTCAATGTAAGGAGGTTTATTAAGAAATGGGAAAGGCTAAATTTGAACGTACCAAGCCCCATGTAAACATTGGTACAATAGGACACGTGGACCATGGTAAAACTACTCTTACTGCTGCTATCACCAAGGTTCTGGCTCTTAGTGACACGACCGTTGAGGTAAAAGATTATAACCAGATTGACTCAGCTCCCGAGGAAAAGGAGAGAGGTATCACCATCAACACATCCCACGTTGAGTATCAGACCGAAAACCGTCACTATGCTCACGTTGACTGCCCCGGGCACGCCGACTATGTTAAGAACATGATTACCGGCGCCGCGCAGATGGATGGTGCTATCCTCGTTGTTTCCGCTGCCGATGGTCCAATGCCCCAGACCCGTGAGCACATTCTTCTTGCTCACCAGGTTGGTGTTCCGAGGATAGTTGTTTTCATGAATAAATGCGATATGGTTGACGACGAGGAGCTTCTTGAGCTTGTGGAGATGGAGCTTCGCGACCTCTTGAGCCAGTACAATTATCCCGGCGATGAGATCCCCATTATCAGGGGTTCTGCTCTTGAAGCCCTGGAGTGTCCTTCCAACGATCAAAACGATCCTAAGTACGCCAGCATCCTTGAGCTCATGAAGGCTGTTGACGAGTATATTCCCACACCTCAGCGCGCTGTGGATCTTCCTTTCCTTATGCCTGTTGAGGACGTATTCTCCATCACCGGCCGCGGCACTGTTGCTACGGGCAGGGTTGAGAGAGGTACCCTCAAGGTTGGCGACGATGTTGAGATCGTGGGTCTCACAGACGAGTCCAGGAAGACCGTTGTTACCGGTGTTGAGATGTTCAGGAAGCTCCTGGACCAGGCTGTGGCGGGCGACAATATCGGAGCTCTTCTCCGCGGTGTCCAGAGGACAGAGATTGAAAGAGGGCAGGTTCTTGCAAAGCCGGGTTCAATCACTCCTCACACCAAGTTCACGGCTGAGGTTTACGTGCTGACAGCTGCTGAAGGTGGCCGTTCCAAGCCCTTCTTCACCGGCTACAGGCCCCAGTTCTATTTCAGAACCACCGACGTTACGGGTAACATCAAGCTCCCCGATGGCGTGGAGATGTGCATGCCTGGTGACAGGACCACACTGTACGTTGAGCTGATTACCCCCATCGCCATGGAGAAAGGTCTTACCTTCGCTATCCGTGAAGGCGGACGTACCGTCGGCGCCGGTGTTGTTGCGGATATCCAGGGATAACAGGATCAATCCGGACAATGCCGACATATTAGGATTCAATAGCCAGGGAGGAGATTGATATCTCCTCCTTTTTGCTGCCGGCCGGGAAATAACGGCCTTACCAGACAGCCCGGGGATCCCATGAAACGCCGCCCAGGCTTTTTTGTACCGTGTTTTCATGATGGCATCTGCCTGTTTCCGGAACTGGGTAGTTGGGAAGATATTAATTAATGGCCTCCGGGACCTGCGGCCCGGAACCGGAAGGCCGGCGTCTGGCTGGCCTGGCGTGTGAGCGGCACGGACGCGATACACCGAAAAACTTCACCTGGTTTGGCAAAAGAATCATTTGAAATAGAGGGTATCGGCCTTTATAATAGGGGTAGCCGAGAGGCAGGAGGCCTTACGGCAATGAAAGGATGATGCTGCATGGCAGGCAGGGATAATGAGAAAAACGCGAGGCATATGCCGCTGATACCGCTCAGGGGGATCGTGGTTTATCCACATATGATCCTCCACTTCGATGTGGGCAGGTTTAAATCAATAAAAGCGATTGAGGAAGCCATGCTGGAAGAGCAGCTTATTCTCCTCGTGGCCCAAAGGGATCCCAGCATAGAGGACCCGGAACCTGAAGATATATACGCATACGGCACCATAGCCAAGATCAAGCAGCTCTTAAGGCTTCCCGGTGATACCATAAGGGTGCTGGTTGAAGGCATCGGCCGGGCGAAGATAGCCGAAATGGTCCAGACCGAGCCCTTTTATATGGCCAGGATCAGGCCCGTCAGGGTCTACTCCATACGCAGCGGGAAGACCGATACACAGGCGCTGGCAAGGCAGGTGGTTGAGCACTTTGAGCAGTATGCCAAGCTCTCGGGCAAGATATCGCCGGACGCCTCCCTGTCCATTACTGCTGTAGACGATATATCACGCCTGCCGGACATCATTGCCTCCAATCTGTCAATATCGGTTGAACTAAAGCAGAGTATTCTTGAGGAACTGTCTCCCAAGAAGAGGCTTGAGAGGATACTGGATATACTCGTGCATGAAAACGAGATCCTTGAAATAGAGAAGAATATCAGTACCAAGGTAAGGCAGCAGATCGACAAGAACCAGAGGGAGTATTACCTGAGGGAGCAGCTGAAGGCTATCCAGAAGGAACTTGGCGAATCCGAAGGCATTTCGTCGGAGATTGATGAATACAGGGAAAGGATAGATAGCGCCGACCTTCCCGAAGAGGTCAGGAAAAAGGCCATGAAGGAAGTGGACCGCCTGTCCCGTATGCATTCAACATCGGCGGAGAGCGGGGTCATAAGGACATACCTGGATACCATCCTGGAGCTTCCCTGGAACAAAAAGACCGAAGAACGCCTGGATCTTCAGTATGCGGCCGAGATCCTTGAAAGAGACCATTACGGCCTTCAGAAAGTAAAGGAAAGGATCCTGGAGTACCTGTCGGTCAGGAAGCTGCGCAACGGGCTTCAAGGCCCAATCATCTGCCTCGTGGGGCCTCCGGGGGTCGGCAAGACCTCAATTGCCAGGTCCATTGCCGAATCCCTGAACAGGAACTATGCCAGGATGTCGCTGGGAGGCGTGAGAGACGAGGCAGAGATACGCGGACACAGAAGGACCTATGTGGGATCCATGCCGGGGCGCATTATCAATGCCTTAAGGCAGGCGGGCTCGTGCAATCCCCTGATCCTGCTGGATGAGATTGACAAGATGTCAAGCGACTTCAGGGGAGATCCTGCCGCTGCCCTGTTGGAGGTATTGGACGCGGAACAGAACGAGGATTTCAGGGACCATTACCTTGAGTTGCCTTTTGACCTGTCCGACGTTATGTTCATCACAACGGCAAACTACAAGGAGGCAATCCCGCAGCCGCTTCTGGACCGGATGGAGGTAATTGATCTTTCCGGGTACACCGAGGATGAGAAGGTGTGCATAGCGGCACGGCATTTGATACCCAAACAGCTGGCCGCCCACGGTCTGGACAGCGGGAGGGTGCGCTTCGAGGAATCGGGCATCAGGGAGATCGTGGTGCACTATACCCGCGAAGCCGGTGTAAGAAACCTGGAGCGCAGCATCGCGTCTGTAATAAGGAAGGCCGCGAAACTGCTGGTATCCGGGGAAAGGAAGATGGTGAGGGTTACCGCGAGGACGGTCAAAAACTACCTTGGAGCAAGGAAATACCTGTACGATGTGGCCAACGAGGTTGATGAAGTGGGCATCGTGCGGGGATTGGCATGGACTCCTGTCGGAGGCGATACCATGGCCGTTGAGGTGAATATCATGCCCGGCGAGGGCATTCTTGAACTCACTGGCCAGTTGGGAGATGTGATGAAGGAGTCAGCCCGGATAGCACGGAGCTATATCCGGTCAGTAGCCGATCAGTATGGGCTCGATGCGGGTTTCCATAAGAAATTCGACATGCATATCCATGTGCCTGAGGGCGCCATACCTAAGGATGGCCCGTCAGCGGGGATAACCCTGGCAACCGCCATGATGTCGGCCATATCCGATATTCCTGTAAAAAGGAATGTTGCCATGACCGGCGAAATAACGCTGCGCGGACGGATTCTGCCGATAGGCGGGCTGAAGGGAAAAGTGCTTGCTGCCCACCGGGCGGGTGTGGAAAAGGTAATAATACCCAATGACAATACCAAGGATATTGAAGATATCCCCGAGAATATCAGGAAAAAGGTCGAACTGGTACCGGTTTCCCAAATGGATGAAGTGTTCAGGCTGGCGCTGGTCCGCATGCCCGACGGGCATGCCGACAAGAAGCTGGCAAAGATGATGGAGATGGGCCAGGCCGCAGAAGAAGCCGCCGTGAGCCTTGAACACTGATTTTCCGGCGGATGTTCCGCGGGATAAACAGGTTGTGCTATAATAGGTGCAGGTTTTTTATAGGCCTGCGCCTTTTTGCGCCGATAGGTACAGGATCATTAAAGGGTATATTATGGAGGAATAGATGCTAATCATAAGAAACGCAAAGATTTTGACCATGGCAGACGTACAGTTCGACAACGGGTATGTGGCCTGCAGCGGGGAGAAGATAGCGTCGGCAGGACCCATGGAGAACTGCTTGGAGCCTTCCGGTGACGACCATGTGATTGACGCGGCCGGCATGGTGCTTATGCCTGGGCTTGTGGATGCCCATTGCCATATTGGCATGGTGGAAGATGGTATAGGCTTTGAGGGGGATGATGTGAATGAAATGGCAGATCCCGTCACACCCCATCTGCGTGCCATAGACGGCATCAACCAATATGACAGGGCCTTTGAGGAGGCCAGGCAGTTCGGCGTAACCACGGTGGTAACCGGGCCCGGAAGCTCCAATGTTATCTGCGGGCAGTTCACCGCTATCAAGACATGGGGAAGAACGGTAGACGAGATGATCATAAAGGACCCCTGTGCCATGAAGATAGCTTTTGGAGAGAATCCCAAAACCATTTACAATGACAGGCACCAGGCGCCCACAACGAGGATGACAACCGCGGCCATCCTGCGGGAGCAGCTCTATAAGGCGCGGGAATACCTGGAGGCGAAAGAGGAATACGAAAAGGACAGGGAAGAAAACGAGAAGCCCGATTTTGACATGAAGCTTGAAGCCCTGCTGCCGGTGATCAGGCGGGAACTGGTGGTGAAGGCGCATGCTCACAGGGCTGATGATATCGTTACAGCCATCAGGATAGCCAGGGAATTCAACCTGGACCTTACGCTGGACCATTGCACCGAGGGCTGGCTCATACCCGATGTACTCAAGGAATCCGGGTTTGACGTAATCGTGGGGCCGCTTCTGACTGACCGGTCCAAGCCTGAGCTAAAAAACCAGTCGTTTAAGGCCCCCATGATTCTGGCGGGAAGAGGGATAAGGGTTTCAATCATGTCCGATCATCCCTCTGTGCCCGTTCAGCATCTGATGCTAAGCGCGGCCCTGTCGGTGCGTGAGGGGATGGACAGCACCGAGGCCCTGAAAGCCATTACCATAAACGCGGCCCGGGCTTGCCGCATAGATGACCGGGTCGGGAGCATCGAGGCCGGGAAGGACGCCGATATGGTTCTGTATACGGGCCATCCCTTCGATTACATGACAAGGGTTTATATGACCATAATTAATGGAAAGGTTGTCTATACCCAAGGGAAAGGTTGAGCGATGGGAAATATTTCTGAGAAGTATGTCTCCTGTTCAGAAGAAGAAACCATTAATCTGGGCATTTGCCTGGCGAGTTTCATGGGCCCAGGTACGGCCGTGAGCCTGGAAGGCGACCTGGGAGCGGGGAAAACCGCCCTGGTCAGGGGAATCGCGAAAGGCCTCGGAATTGATGAAACCATTACCAGCCCGACATTCACCATCGTAAACACCTATGAGGGAGATATAACCCTGCATCATTTCGATGTCTACCGGATAGACGATCCGGAAGAGCTGTATTATATCGGATGGGACGAATACTTCAACCCAAGCGACGTTTGTATTGTCGAGTGGGGAGACAGGGTTTCCGGGATGCTGCCCGACGACACCATGCGTATCAGGATCATGAGGGACCAAGCCGGATTGAATAAAAGGCTTATTATTCTGGAAAGGCAGGACTGTACATGAGAACCCTTGCACTGGAAACAGCGACCATGACAGCCTCGTGCGCCGTGGCAGAAGACGGCCGGGTTATTGGCGAGCTTACGACCTCCCATGCAAAAACCCATTCCCAACAGCTTGTTCCCATGATCCAGTCCCTGCTGGGACTGCTGGGCCTGAAGGCTGAACAAATAGACCTGTACGCGGCATCCATAGGGCCGGGTTCGTTCACCGGCCTCAGGATAGGCATAGTGACCGTGAAAGGCATGGCCTATGCGCAAAAAAAACCGGTATGCGGGATCCCCACGCTGGATGCCCTTGCCTATTCGGTCAATGATTTCAACGGCGTTATATGCCCTATGATGGATGCAAGGAACAACCAGGTTTATACTGCTGTATACAGGAAGAAAGACGGTGCTTTTGAGCGCGTCAGTGATTACCATGCAATACACATCAGCGAGCTGGCCGGTATATTGGCCGACTTCCGGGAAGAAGTCCTTATACTGGGAAATGGCGCTCCCCTTCACTTCGCCGCGTTGAGGGATGCTATAAAGCATACGGTCTGGCAGGCTGATAAGGCTCTGTTCCTTCCAAGAGCGGCCTGTACCGCCCTTCTGGCTGAAAAACAGGCGCGGCGGGGGCTTTTGTCAAGCCCTTTTGAGCTTGAGCCCCTCTACCTTCGAAAATCACAGGCAGAACGCATGAAAGAGTCAAAGGCTTAGCCCTGTGCGAGGGTCCGGTATGAATGAACATGCTGTTATAAGAGAAATGCGCTATTCGGATCTGGATGAACTGGCGGCCCTTGAGCAGGCCTCGTTCAGTGTGCCATGGACAAGGGGCATGCTGGAGGAAGAGTATTTCAACAGCCTCGCGAGGTATCGTGTTATCGAATGCCAGGAGACTATAGCCGGTTACATAGGGATGTGGCGCATAGCTGATGAGGGACATATCACCAACCTGGCTGTCCGCCCCGGCTTCAGGAGGAGGGGATTTGCCAGGCAACTGCTGCAGGACCTCATCGATTATGCCAGGAAAAACCATATCGGTTCCCTTACCCTCGAAGTCCGGGTCAGCAATCTTCCGGCCATCAGGCTTTATGAGTCCTTCGGCTTTAGGGTTGAAGGCCGCAGGAAGAACTATTATGCCGACAACAACGAGGACGCGCTCATAATGTGGCTTAGATTGAGGTAAAATGTATGAGGTCAGAGTTTATATTCCATCAGTACTGCTTTAAAGCCAATCCTTTATTCTCACATCCAACCTCCGGTATGTTATTGCGAGCGAAGAGTCAGCGCAGCGCGGCAATCTCTATTACGTTTCCTGAGTTAATGCATCTTGTAGCCGTGCTGTTTAGTCTCTCCTTCAGTCCTCGTCGCAGGAAGTTGTACATGCTCATGCTTGATCTCGCAGGGCCGCCGGCAACGCCGCATCCGTGCGACTGCCGGCTAAAAACAACATCCGGTTGTTTTCCCCCGCTCGATTCTGCGCATTTCGCATACAACTTCATCTGCTCCTGCGGAGTCATTCGAGACAGAAACAGCACGTCTTAATCATGCAATTGCAGACCTAAGCTTTATGGTTTGCCTTTATGAAGAGATTGCCGCGTAAGGCAAGTGAGCCCGAAAGAGACTTCCCGTAATGCCAGTGGCTTACTTTCACTTCCATTTATATATTCATATTAATATACTGTTTATATAGCTGAGGGGACTGACCTGTCCAAACCCAATGTTTTGGACGCCCCATTCTGAGGTAAACCATTAACAGGAATGCATGGAAGGAAGTGTTGTTATGCCGGTAAAACCGCTTCCAGCTTCAGCGCTCAGAAGAGAATGCGACCCGTCCATGTTTGATTTTGATAATACAAGCCAGATTAAGCCTTCCAGGGAAGTGATCGGCCAGCGCCGGGCTGTGGAGGCCACCGAATTTGGCCTTGCTATTGACCTTGACGGATATAACATATATATGGCCGGCGAGTCGGGACAGGGCAAAACCCGCTATGCCATGGAATGCGCCCAAAAGGCGGCAAGGCTCATGCCTGTGCCTGACGACTGGTGCTATGTCTACAATTTTGAGGATTCCAACCGGCCTAAGGCCATCAACCTTCCGGCGGGCTTGGGACGCGTATTCAAAAAAGACATGGGGGAATTGGTGCGGATCATCGAGCATGAGATTGTAAAGGCCTTCAAGGGCGATGAGTATGAAGCTGAGAGAGCCCGCATCATAAAGAGATTCCGCGACAAAAAAGACGAGCTGGTCATGAAATTGAGCCAGGAGGCGCAGGAACGCGGATTTCGCATAAAAATGGCCGGTTCCGGCATCTACTTCATGCCCCTGATGGATGGCGAGCCCCTAAGCGAGGAGAATTTCAAACAGCTCGACGAAGATGTGAAGATCGAGCTTTCAAAATCCTCTGAAGAACTACAGGAGCAGACCAACGATATTATAAGGAAAATCCGCGAGATAGATACCGACGCGGAGGAGGCCATTAAGAAATGGGAGAACCAGATCGCCCTATATGCCGTTGGGATACATATAGACGACCTTAAAGAAAAATACCGGCTTTACCCGGAGGTAGCGGAGTACCTTAACGAAGTAAGAAGCGATATCCTGGAAAATATCGATTCCCTTGTGCGCAGCGATTTTGGCGACGACCAGCAGTCCATACTCCTTCAGATAATGGCCAGAAGGGGCATTGAAGACAACCCCTACCACCGTTACAGGGTCAATCTCCTGGTTGACAACAGCCACCTGAAAGGCGCGCCCGTCGTTGTTGATTATAATCCCACATACTACAACCTGATGGGGCGATGTGAATACGAAAATGAATTCGGGACCATGACCACCGATTACACCATGATTAAGCCGGGGTTGTTCCATCAGGCCAACGGCGGGTTTCTGATCCTGCAGATCAACGATGTCCTTTCCAACCCCCAATCCTTCGCGGCCATAAAAAGGACCCTGAAGACAAGGCAGATCGTTATTGAGAACATCAAGGAACAGATGGGACTGGTCGCCGTATCGGCACTTAAGCCTGAGCCCATCCCCATCAATGTCAAGATCATACTGGTGGGGAGCAGCGAGATGTACCAGTTCCTGTACAACTATGACCGCGATTTCAAGAAGTATTTCAAAATCAAGGCCGAGTTTGATGAGCAGATGGACTGGAACCATGATAACATCATAAAACTTACCCGATACATAAGCGCGTTCTGCAGCAAGGAGGGCGTCCCGCATTTCGACAGGACCGGCGTCGCTGAGGTCGTCAACTACTGTTCCTGGCTGGTGCAGGACCAGACAAAGCTGACTACCCGTTTCAGCCAGATAGTCAACATCCTGGGGGAGGCCGGTACCTGGGCCCGGGTTGAGAAGTCGAAACTTGTCAGCGCCCGGCATGTGAAAAAGGCTGTAATGGAGAGGATGAAGCGTTCCAGCAAATATGACGAGCTATTGCTGGAACTGGTCCGGGACGGCACCATCATGATAGATACCGACGGCTGGGTTATAGGACAGATAAACGGTCTTGCCGTAATTAACATGGGGGATTATATCTTCGGGAAACCCGCAAGGATCACGGCAGCCACCTTCATGGGCAAGGCAGGCATAGTGGATATTGAGCGCGAGGTGGAAACGGGCGGTTATACACATTCCAAGGGCGTCCTGATCCTGAGCGGCTATATCGGAAGGAAGTATGCTCAGGACATCCCGCTTTCGCTGACCGCCAGCATCTGTTTTGAGCAGAATTACGGCGGAATTGACGGTGACAGCGCCTCTTCCACTGAATTATACGCCATCCTGTCCAGCCTGGCGGATCTGTCCATCAACCAGGGCATTGCCGTCACAGGATCGGTAAACCAGCTGGGGGTCATCCAGCCCATCGGCGGTGCGACCTTTAAGGTCCAAAGCTATTTCAACATATGCAGGGTAAAAGGACTGACGGGAAAGCAGGGCGTGATTATCCCCGCCCAGAACGTCAAAAACCTGATACTCAGCGATGATGTGGTTAAAGCCGTGGAAGAGGGGATGTTCCATATCTATCCTGTCTCTACGGTGGATGAGGGCATCGAGATCCTGACCGGTGTACCTGCCGGAGAGAAAAACCCTGACGGGACTTATCCCGAGGGTACTGTAAATGACCGGGTTTACAAGAAACTCAGGTACTATGCCGAAACCACCGCCAGGTACAAAGAGTAAGCCTGTAGGCCAGGGGCCTGCAGACAGTGTGAAAATATCTTTCTCACAATAATACCAAGCAGTTTATGGGGGGGATCCCGCAAAACAAGGCCGCCTTGCGATAAGGCGCTATCTTTTTTGCATAACTTATTTCCACTATATCTTTTTATCTGTTTTTGAAAAACTAAATTCCGCTTTGTGCCTTTTTGGAGTGGAATTTACTTTTTCAAATGACTGGTAATAAAAAAATGGGTTGGGGCATAAATTTGTTCTTGCAAATCAAGTAATCCTGTAGTACAATATTGGTTGCTGTGACAAGGCATACGATGAAGCTGCAGATTGCAGGCGAAACAGACTGGGAACTGCTGCTGAGAATGTCCGATTCGGAGAAATTGGGCGCAAGTCACTGTACATCATGCATGTTAATTCATTTGTATGTTTGTATTGTGGCCCAGGGTAAATCTGGGCTTTTCCTATGATTTAACATGGAACACCCGGCAGAGTGTACAGAGAACAGCTTGTTGCGCCAGAGAAATCAATACTCGAGGAGGTTTGTATATGGCGAACAAACAGAAAATCAGAATCAGGCTGAAGGCGTTTGATCACCAGGTTATCGACCAATCGGCAGAGAAGATTGTCGAAACCGCAAAGAGAACGGGTGCTAAAGTTTCGGGGCCTGTGCCTCTTCCAACCAGGAAAGAGATTGTAACAATACTTAGGGCTCCTCACAAGTATAAGGACTCTCGTGAGCAGTTTGAAATCAGGACACACAAGAGGCTCATCGATATACTTATGCCCACTCCCAAGACGGTTGACGCCCTTATGAGGCTGGATCTTCCGGCGGGCGTGGATATTGAGATCAAGCTGTGAAGAATCGATGATGTTAAGTTCAGCGCGACTGAACCAATGACAGGAGGTATTTTAGGATGAAAAAGTTCATGCTTGGAAAGAAATTAGGTATGACCCAGGTATTCAACGAAAACGGCGATATGCTGCCGGTTACCGTTATTGCCGCGGGACCTTTGTCGGTCGTCCAGAAGAAAACCGAAGAGATCGACGGATATAACTCCATCAAGGTGGGCTATGAGGACGTCCCCGCAAAAAGACTCAACAAGCCCGACAAAGGCCAGTTTGAAAAGGCCAGGGTCCCTGCGAAGAGGTATCTGAGGGAATTCAGGCTTGACGACATCTCCGGCTTTGAAGTGGGGAGTGTCATTAAGGTTGAAGACATGTTCACGGATGGCGACAAGGTTGATGTATCCGGCATTTCCAAGGGCAAGGGCTTCGCAGGAACGGTAAAGCGTTTTGGAACGGCGCGGGGCCGTATGTCCCACGGTTCGGGATATCACAGAGGCATTGGCTCCATGGGTGGTACTTCCAATCCGAGCCGTATTTTCAAGGGTAAAGGCATGCCTGGCCACATGGGAGCCGAGAAAGTGACCGTTCAGAATCTGTCGGTCGTGAAGGTAGATGCTGAAAGAGGACTCTTACTCGTTAAGGGCGCAGTACCCGGCCCCAAGGGCGGCCTCCTTGTGATCAAGGATTCGGTTAAGGCATAGCGAAAGACTAGCTCGGAAGGAGGATAAAATATGCCAAAAGTTAACGTTTATAATATGGATGGCCAAAAGGTCGGCGATATGATATTAAGTGACGACGTGTTCGGCGTTGAAGTAAATGAAGCAGCTATGCATGCCGCGGTTGTGAACATCCTTGCCAACGCGAGGCAGGGAACCCAGTCCACAAAAACCCGGGCGGAGGTAAGAGGCGGCGGCAGGAAACCCTGGAGACAGAAGGGGATCGGCCGTGCCCGGCATGGCAGCATACGCTCACCCCAGTGGGCCGGCGGCGGTGTAGCTTTGGGGCCCAAGCCCAGAAGCTACAGGTACAACCTGCCCAAGAAGGTTAAGAGGCTGGCTCTTAAAAGCGCGCTTACCAGCAAGGTCATTGGCAACGATATGGTTGTACTGGACGAGCTTAAACTTGAAGCCATCAAGACCAGGGAAATGGTGAAGGTGCTGGGCAAGCTGAATGTGGACAGCTCAGCCTTGATCGTGCTTCCCGCGGTAGACGAAAAGGTTATCAAGTCTTCCAGGAATATCAGCGGTGTAAAGACGGCTCTGGTGAACACCATCAATACCTACGACATTCTCAGGTATAAGAAGTTCATAGCCACCAGGGAAGCCATCGCGAAGATTGAGGAGGTGTATGCGTGATGAAACGCGCGGAGGATATCATAATTCGCCCGTACATTACCGAGAAGAGCAACCAGGAAATAGCCCAGGGCAAATACACCTTTATCGTGGATAAAAAGACCACAAAGACCGAGATCAAGAACGCCGTTGAGAAGCTTTTCCAGGTTAAGGTCCTGGCGGTCAACACCATTAACTACCAGGGTAAGGAAAAGAGGCTGGGTGTCCATACGGGCAAGACCGAAGCCTTCAAGAAAGCGATTGTTACCATTGATACCGATCCCAAGCCCGTAACCTACCTTGGCAAGGGCGGCAAGGAAGTAACAACCGTCAAGAAGTATAAGACATCCATCGAGGAGTTTGGCGTGGGCCAGTAAATCATCTGCGCATAATCAGCCGGACAGGCCGGAAATATAGGATCCGCACTCGTCCTGATAACGGCCTGCTCCCAATACGATAAAGGAGTGGAAGAAATGTCAGTAAAGAAATACAACCCCACATCTCCCGGAAGAAGATTCATGTCTGTATCGACATTCGAGGAGATTACCAGGAAGGAACCGGAAAAGAGCCTTCTTGCCCCGCTGAAAAGAAAGAGCGGGAGGAATTCTTACGGAAGAATAACGGTACGCCATCGTGGCGGCGGCGCTAAGCAGAAGTACAGAATAATTGACTTTAAAAGGGATAAGGACAATATTCCCGCGAAGGTTTCATCCATTGAATACGATCCCAACAGGACGGCCCGCATCGCCCTGCTCACCTATGCCGACGGGGAGAAGAGATACATTATCGCTCCCGACGGGCTGCAAGTGGGTGACCAGGTGATTTCGGGACCGGATGCCGATATCAAGCTGGGTAACGCGCTGCCCCTGGAGAACATTCCTCTGGGTACATTCATCCACAATATTGAGCTGAAACCCGGAAAGGGCGGCCAGCTTGTCCGGGCGGCAGGAAACCTTGCGCAGCTAATGGCCAAGGAAGGCAAGTACGCCCAGGTAAGGCTTCCATCCGGTGAAGTCAGGAAGATCAATATCAAGTGCAAGGCGACCATTGGTCAGGTGGGAAATGTCGAGCATGAGAATATCACAATCGGCAAGGCAGGAAGAAAACGCTGGCTGGGCTTCAGGCCGTCTGTCCGCGGTGTTGTCATGAATCCCAGTGACCATCCCCACGGCGGCGGCGAAGGCAAGTCACCCATAGGTATGCCAAGCCCTGTTACACCCTGGGGTAAACCGACACTCGGTTACAAGACCAGAAAGAAGAACAAGCTGAGCAATAAACTGATTGTCAAGAGGCGCAAGTAATTGGCCGGAAGGAGGTTTGTACCGTGGGAAGATCGCTGAAAAAAGGTCCTTATGTTGATGAAAGGCTTTTATCCAGAATTATTGCAATGAACGATAAAAACGAGAAAAAGGTTATAAAAACCTGGTCCCGTGCATCCACTATCTTTCCCGACATGGTGGGACACACGATTGCGGTCCATGACGGGCGTAAGCATGTACCGGTTTATATAACCGAGGATATGGTTGGCCACAAGCTTGGTGAGTTTGCTCCAACACGCAGCTACAGAGGCCACAGCAAGGACGAAAAGAGCTCAAAGCTTAAGAGGTAAGAACTTTCTGAAGCGGAAGGAGGAATTGACTTGGGCAGAAAGGTGATGTCCAAAGAGGAGCTTCTCGAGAAAAAGGAGGAGCTGCTCGAACAGTACAGCAAAATCCGCAGTAAATCCAAAAAGCTTCCCGTTCTGACAAAGAAGGAACGGAAGGTTCTTGGCATAGGCAAGGACGAAGGCAGGGCTGTTGTAAGGTATGCCAGGATTTCTGCCAGGAAGGCCAAGCTGGTTATCGATCTTATAAGGAATAAGGGAATTGATGAAGCTTACGCTATATTGAGGTATACGCCCAAGAAAGCATCGGAGATTCTATACAAGCTGCTTAAATCCGCGGAGGCCAACGCCGTAAACAACAACCAGCTGGACAGGGAAAGCTTGTATGTATCGGAAATATATGCTGAACAGGGCCCGACACTGAAGAGGATCAGGCCGAGGGCACAGGGCCGGGCTTTCAGGATCCGCAAGAGAACCAGCCACATTACAGTGGTTCTCAAGGAAAAGGCTAAATAGGGGAGGTTGCAGAATGGGCCAGAAAGTAAATCCGCACGGACTGAGAATAGGAATCATTAAGGACTGGGATACGAAGTGGTATGCCAGCAAGAGGGACTTCAGCAGCTTCCTGGTTGAGGATTTCAAACTCCGGAAGTATATCAAGAAAAAGCTTTATATCGCGGGGATCTCCAGAATCGAGATTGAACGGGCGGCAGCCAAGATAAAGATCAATATCCACACCGCCAAGCCCGGTATAATCATCGGTAAGCAGGGAGCGGGCATCGAAGCCCTCAGGAAGGAACTTGAGAAGATGACTGGCAAGAGTGTCCTTCTCAATATCACCGAGATAAAGACTCCCGAGGTGAATGCCCAATTGGTTGCCGAGGGCATTGCCGCGCAGCTGGAAAAACGTATTTCATTCCGCCGCGCTATGAAGCAGGCTATGTCCCGGGCTATGAAGATGGGCGCGAAGGGTATCAAGACCCAGGTTTCCGGAAGGCTGGGCGGTACTGAAATCGCGCGTACCGAGCATTATCATGAGGGTACGATTCCCCTTCAGACACTGCGCGCGGATATCGACTATGGATTTGCGGAAGCAGACACCACCTATGGAAAAATAGGCGTTAAGGTATGGATTTATAAAGGCGAGGTTCTTCCCAGCAAGAAGAAAGATAAGAAGGAAGGGGGAGAAGCATAATGCTGATGCCTAAGAGAGTCAAATACAGAAGGGTACAGAGGGGACGCATGACCGGCAAGGCGACCCGCGGCAATACAATTGCCTACGGCGACTTTGGCCTGCAGGCCACAGAGCCGGCATGGATCACAAGCAATCAGATTGAGGCGGCACGTGTAGCCATGACCCGTTTTGTAAAGAGAGGCGGCCATGTCTGGATCAAGATTTTCCCAGACAAGCCTGTTACCAAGAAGCCTGCCGAAACTCGCATGGGCTCCGGTAAAGGATCCCCCGAATACTGGGTGGCAGTTGTAAAACCGGGCCGCGTATTGTTTGAGATCGCGGGCGTACCGGAAGATATAGCCAGGGAAGCATTGAGACTGGGGTCTCACAAGTTGCCTGTAAAGTGCAAGATCATAGCACGTAACGAAGAGGTAGGTGTATAGAATGAAAGCTTCTGATTTGAAAGAGCTCAGGGAAAAGACACGTGACGAACTCAATGAGGAGCTCAACGAACTCAAGGCAGAATTGTTCAAGCTGAGGTTTCAGCATGCTACGAGCCAGCTTGAGAATCCTATGATGCTGAAGCAGGTTAAAAAGGATATAGCACGGGTGAAGACCATCATCCGTGAAAAGGAACTTGGAATAAGGTAGGTTCGACGGATCCTATAACCGGAAGGAGGTTTGCTTTGCGTGGCTGAAAGGAATATAAGAAAAACCCGGATAGGAAGGGTTGTAAGTGATAAAATGGATAAGACCATTGTCGTGGCTGTTGAGGACAATGTAAAGCACCCGCTTTACAAAAAGATTATGAGGAGAACTACCAAGTTCAAGGCCCATGACGAAAACAATGAATGCGGAGTCGGTGATCGCGTAGAGATTATGGAAACCAGGCCCTTCAGCAAGGAGAAGAGATGGCGGCTGGTCAGGATCATCGAAAAAGCGAAGTAAGAGGAGGCGCAGGAAATGATTCAGGCAGAGACCTATTTAAAGTCGGCTGACAACACTGGCGCCAAGGAATTGATGTGCATAAAAGTCCTGGGCGGCACAAGGAGAAAGTATGCCAATATAGGCGATGTAATCGTCTGTTCGGTCAAAAGTGCAACGCCCGGCGGTGTTGTCAAGAAAGGCGAAATAGTCAGAGCTGTTGTTGTCCGTTCGGTAAAGGGCCTGAAAAGGCCGGACGGTTCGGTGATACGTTTCGATGAGAATGCGGCGGTTATTCTCAAGGATGACGGCAGCCCGAGAGGAACCCGTATATTTGGCCCCGTCGCAAGGGAACTCAGGGAAAAGGACTACATGAAGATCATATCCCTTGCGCCGGAAGTGCTGTAAGGAAGGAGGCTTGGCTCATGGGAAAGGTACACGTTAAAAAGGGAGATATGGTATACGTGCTCAGTGGAAAAGACAACGGCAAGAAAGGGAAGGTCCTTGATGTGGACCACATTGAGGGCAAGGTCGTTGTCGAGGGCGTCAATGTCGTTACCAAGCATGTTAAGCCGAGACCGAACAAGGGTTTCGAGGGCGGACTGGTTCACCAGGAAGCTCCCATTTATGCTTCCAAGGTCATGCTTATCTGCGAAAAATGCGGTGTTCCGACCAAGGTTGGCAGAAAGATCCTTGAAGATGGAGGAAAAGCACGGGTCTGCAAGAAATGCGGGGAAGTAATTGACATTATCAGGAAAGGGAAAGAGTAATCCTTAAGGAGGTTGAATACAGCATGCCAAGATTGCTTGAAAAGTATAAGTCAGAAGTGGCTCCGGCGCTTCAGGCTAAATTCAAATACAGGAACCCCATGCAGATCCCGAAGCTGGTAAAGGTTGTTCTCAATATGGGTGTCAATGATATCAAGGAGAACCCCAAGGCCATTGAGAACGCTGCCAGCGATCTTGCCGTCATTACCGGCCAGAAGGCTATAGTCACCAAGGCAAAGAAGTCTGTTGCCGCATTCAGGATTCGTGAAGGCATGAGTATCGGCTGCAAGGTGACTCTGCGGGGGAACAGGATGTATGAGTTTGTAGATAAGCTATTCAATGTAGGGCTCCCAAGGGTAAGGGACTTTAGGGGCATAAACCCGGATTCCTTCGATGGAAGGGGAAATTTCACCCTTGGAATCAAGGAACAGCTTATCTTCCCGGAGATTGTATATGACAAGGTTGACAGAGTGCGTGGCATGGACATCACATTTGTTACCACGGCCAAGACCGATGAAGAGGCGAGGGAACTTTTGGCCCTTCTCGGAATGCCATTTGCCAGGAGCTAAAGGAGGTATTTATAGTGGCAAAGAAATCCATGATATTCAAGCAGCAGAGGAAACCCAAATACTCAACGCGTTACTATAACCGTTGCAAGCTCTGTGGCAGACCACATGCATATCTCAGAAAATTTGGCCTTTGCCGTATCTGCTTCAGGGAGCTGGCTTACAAGGGTCAGATCCCCGGAGTGAAGAAGGCAAGCTGGTAACAGTAGTGAAAGGAGGTCTGTAACAATGCATGCAACCGATGTAATTGCGGATATGCTGACAAGGATCAGAAACGCAGCAGATTCAAAGCACGAAACCGTTGATATTCCGGCTTCAAAGCTTAAGAGGCAGATAGCCCGGATACTGCTGGATGAAGGATACATCAAGGAGATAACCGATATCGACGACAAGAAGCAGGGAATTATCAGGATAACCCTTAAGTATACCGAGAACAAGAAGAATGTCATAACCGGTATCAAGAGGATCAGTAAACCCGGTTTAAGGGTTTATGCGGGTAAAAACGAAATTCCCAGGGTTCTTGGCGGCTTGGGTATCGCTATTGTTTCTACGTCGAAAGGAATTATAACAGATAAGGAAGCCAGGAAACTTGGCGTCGGCGGCGAAGTGCTCGCCTTTGTCTGGTAACAGGCTTGCTGTTATAGAGTTCTGAAAAGAACAGGGATCTGTTCTCAATCTAAGGACTGGAGGTGCACACAATATGTCACGAATAGGCAGGATGCCGGTGGAAATCCCGGCAGGCGTGGATGTTAAGATCAACGGCCAGGAAGTGACCGTTAAAGGACCCAAGGGTACCCTGGTTGAAACCTTCCACAAAAACATGACCATCAAAAAAGAAGGAAACGCCCTGATAGTCACCAGGCCCAACGATGAAAAGGCAAACCGGGCCCTGCATGGCTTGACCCGGTCACTGCTCAATAACATGGTAATCGGTGTTACACAGGGGTTTGAGAAGCAGCTTGAAATTGTGGGCGTTGGATTCAGAGCCCAGAAGCAGGGTAAAAAGCTCGTTCTGACTCTCGGATATTCCCATCCCGTTGAGATTGAAGAGCCGGCTGGAATTACCATTGAAGTGCCGTCGCCCGATAAGATAATCGTAAAGGGCGCGGATAAGCAGGCTGTAGGCGAACTGGCCGCGAAGATCCGTGCGAAACGTCCGCCTGAGCCATATAAGGGCAAGGGTGTCAGGTACGCCGGAGAAGTAATAATCCGTAAGGAAGGCAAGGCCGGCAAATAGGAGAGGAGAGTGAGTGTGGCATGATAAAACCGATTGACAGGAACAAGATCAGGATCCGCAAGCATGAGCGGGTGCGCAAAAAGATCTCAGGTACGCCCGAAAAGCCGAGGCTCTGTGTCTTCAGAAGCTCAAGGCATATATATGCCCAGATTATCGATGACACAAAGGGTACCACTCTTGCTGCCGCTTCCACTCTTGATGAGACCCTGAAGGGAAAGCTCGAATATGCAGGCAACAAGGCGGCAGCCAGGGAAGTTGGAAAGCTGATTGGTAGTAAGGCATTGGAAAAAGGAATCAAACAGGTAGTTTTCGATAGAGGCGGTTACCTTTATCATGGCAGGGTTAAAGAATTGGCTGAAGGCGCTAGAGAAGCCGGTCTGGAATTTTAACCCGGATTTCCGATCAAGGAGGGAAACACATTGCAGAAGATTGATCCGAATACTCTGGACCTGAAGGAAAAGGTAGTGAATATAAGCCGTGTCGCAAAGGTTGTGAAAGGCGGCAGAAACTTCCGTTTCAGCGCGTTGGTAGTGGTGGGCGACGAGAACGGTTATGTGGGTATCGGCAGCGGAAAAGCCGCCGAGATTCCTGATGCCATTCGCAAGGGCATTGAGGACGCTAAGAAGAACCTGATCTTTGTGCCCATGGACAACACCACCATTCCGCATGAGATCATAGGCGTATACGGCGCTGGCAAGGTCTTGCTGAAGCCGGGAAATGAAGGTACCGGTGTTATTGCCGGCGGCCCGGTAAGAGCCGTGCTGGAACTTGCGGGTGTGCGTGATATTTACACCAAGTCCTTGGGGTCCAATAATCCGACCAATATGGTCAAGGCAACCATGGACGGACTTTCCAGGCTCATGACCGTTGAAAAGGCAGCCAGGCTCAGAGGCAAGAGCGTTGAAGAAATCCGGGGTTAGGAGGTAGCTTTCAATGGGCAATTTAAAGATTACTCTAAAAAAGAGTACGATAAAGGCAAAACAGGATCAGAAGGCTACGGTAGCCGCTCTCGGTCTTCGCAAAGTCGGACAGACCGTGGAACAGAAGGACAATCCTCAAATTCGCGGAATGATCGAGAAAGTATCACATCTGGTGAGTGTTGAGGAAGTGTGAAGGAGGTGCAACCGGTGTATTTGCATGAGTTAAAACCTGGAGCGCCCAAAAAGGCTCCCAAGAGAAAAGGAAGAGGTTACGGATCCGGTAATGGTTTGACTGCCGGCAGGGGATCAAAGGGACAGAAAGCAAGATCGGGCGGCGGTGTAAAACCGGGTTTTGAAGGTGGCCAGATGCCTCTTTACAGGAGAATTCCCAAGAGAGGTTTCAACAACTATGAATTCAGGAAGGTTTATACCGAGGTGAAACTTTCAGACCTGGAGGTCTTTGAGAACGGCACCGAGGTTACAGCCGAACTCCTGAAGGCAAACGGCATTATAAAGGAAATCAACGATGGAATCGTCATTTTGGGGAACGGCAATCTGACAAAGAAACTTACTGTTAAGGCTGCCAGATTTACTAAATCGGCTTCCGAAAAGATCCAAGCTTTGGGAGGAAAGGCAGAGGTGGTATAAATGGAAAACTTTTTTTCCCCGCTCAAAAACGCCTGGAAGATTCCGGATCTTAGGAAGAGGATCCTGGCAAGTTTCCTGCTTCTTCTGGTCTATCGAGTGGGTGTGTACATCCCTGTTCCCGGGCTGCGCGATGAAGTGCTGAGAGATATGGCGCGAGGCCAGGGCGGACTGTTTGGGTTCATGAACATCATTGGCGGCGGCGCGTTTGAGAACGCCAGTATTTTCGCCTTGAGTATCAGTCCATACATTACCGCGTCAATCATCATACAACTGTTGACCATAGCCATTCCCGCCCTGGAAAGGCTGCAGAAGGAAGGCGAGGAAGGAAGGAAGAAACTGGCCCAGTGGATGCGTTATGGTACCATTATACTGGGTTTCCTCCAGGCTACTTTCACGTATATCGGCTTCAGGAACGCCATAGAGCGACCCAGCGTTTTGTCATTCCTGACCATCACCTTTGCCCTTACAGCCGGTACGGCATTTATCATGTGGCTGGGTGAGCAGATTAATGAATATGGAATAGGCAACGGCATATCCCTCATCATCTTTGTCAACATTATTTCAAGGGGTCCCGACGGAGCCAGCGCGCTATACGGCATTGCGAAGGCATATGCCCTTGACGGAAGGCCTGCCATCGGCATCCTTGTTGTGGCAGCCATAATACTGGCTTTTGTGGCCGTAATCATGTTCGTAATCTGGGTTACACAGGCCGAGAGAAGGATACCTGTCCAGTACGCCAAGCGGGTGGTTGGCAGGAAATTGTATGGGGGCCAGAGCACGCATATACCCGTGAAGGTAAACGTGGCCGGCGTTATCCCAATCATCTTCGCCATGTCCATACTTGCGTTCTTCCCGACTATAATTGGCCTGGTGGCTCCCAATACGACCAGCAAGTTCCTGCTGGCGCTCATAGAATTTAACAGGAGCCCGGTATACATGCTGGTTTATGGGCTGCTTATACTGTTCTTCACCTTTTTCTACACCATTATGGTGTTCAATCCGGTGGAACTGGCCAATAACATCAGGAAAAACGGCGGGTTTATCCCAGGCATACGCCCGGGCAAACCTACCTCGGACTATATAACAAAAGTACTGAACCGCATCACATGGTTCGGTGCCTTCTTCCTGGCGTTGATCGCCATATTGCCGATCGCGCTCGGGTTTATTACTAATATTCATAATATGTGGTTCGGAGGCACATCGGTGCTCATCATGGTGGGTGTTGCCCTTGAAACCATGAAACAGATTGAGTCACAGCTGATCATGAGGCATTATAAAGGCTTTTTGGATTAGGACAAAAACCGCGGTACAAGGCGGATGATGGCACATCCGCTTTTGCCGCTGATATTGGACAACATAAAATAGCTGCTCAATAAATATGATGGATGAGGCTGGTATTTACTATGAGACTGATACTGCTTGGTCCGCCCGGAGCAGGCAAAGGCACACAGGCGGCGCTGCTGTCCGGAGCCCTTAAAGTACCCCATATATCAACGGGCGATATCTTCAGGTCAAATATTAAGCGACAGACCGAGCTTGGTAAAATGGTTTCGGGGATTTTAGAGTCAGGCGGGCTGGTCCCTGACGATCTGACCTGCAAGATCGTTAAAGACAGGCTGATGAAGGATGACTGCCACGATGGGTTTATCCTCGATGGTTTTCCAAGGACCCTTCCTCAGGCTGAGATGTTTGAAAAGATGCTTGATGAAAACAATCAAAGGATAGATGCTGTGATAAATATAACCGCTAATGACGCCGTGATCGTAAAACGGATGTCGGGCAGAAGGATGTGCTCCTGCGGGAAAGTCTATCATATGGTCAGCCATCCGCCGAAAAAGGAGGGCATATGTGACTTTTGCGGTTCGCCCCTCTATATCAGGGATGACGACCGTGAGGAGACGGTGATAAGCCGCCTTAAAACCTATCATGACCAAACCAGCCCACTGATCGGTTTTTACAGCCGGCGGGGTTTGATCATTGAGGTTGACGGCGATAAACCGATTAAGGATACTTATGAAGAAATTATGGCGGCTCTTGGGCGGAAAGCGTAAGGGGTAAGGGCATGATCAGCATCAAATCCCAAAGAGAGCTTGACAGGATGAGGAAAGCCGGCGAGGTTGTCATGCTTGCCCATAAGAGGCTGGAGGAGATAATCGCGCCAGGAGTAACAACCAAAGAACTGGACAGGGTTGCGGCCGAGGTGATAAAAGGCAGAGGCGCTATCGCTTCCTTTAAAGGCGTCCCATGCCCCTACGGGGGAATGGATTTTCCGGGAGTCATATGTGCGTCGGTCAACGATGAAGTGATCCACGGCATTCCCGGTGACAGGGTCCTTAAGGACGGCGATATCATCAGCATAGACATAGGCGCCATACTGGACGGTTTCCATGGCGACGCCGCCCGTACTTACCCGGTCGGAAAGGTTTCATCTGAGGCAATGAAGCTGATCCGCGTCACCGAAGAAGCCTTCAACAGGGGAATGGCCCATGCTGTGGAAGGGAATCGGATAAGGGATATTTCCAGGGCGGTGCAAAGCTATGTTGAGGAAAACGGCTTTTCGGTGGTCAGGGATTATGTCGGTCACGGAATCGGCCGTGAGATGCACGAAGAACCGCAGATCCCAAACTATGTTACTCCGCACAGGGGAGTCCGTCTGTCAGCCGGAATGACCCTTGCCATAGAGCCCATGGTAAACGCAGGCACCTGGCGGGTGAATGTGCTGGGTGACGGATGGACAGTGGTAACAGCCGATGGCAGTTTGTCGGCTCATCACGAGAATACCATCGCCGTTACCGCCAAGGGACCGGAAATACTTACCGCCATTTATTAAAACTGCTGAAACATAATTAGAATATTGAAAAAATAGAAAAGTTCATATACAATATAGACTTGGGCTTTAGTCCAGAAACGGGGTGAATAGCTTGGATTCCGTAATAGGACGCTTCGTATGGTCCAAGGCCGGCAGGGATAAGGACAGGCTCTTCATCATTATCGACGTGACGGATGACGCTCATGTACTGATTGCGGACGGTGATTTGAGGCCTGCAGGCAAGCCCAAAAAGAAAAAGCTTAAGCATTTGAAGGTTACCAGCAAGACAGCGGAAGAGATATCTCAGGCGATTCTCAATCGCAAAAGGCTAACCGATGACGATTTAAGAAAGGCAGTCCAGTGGTATTTAGAGGAACTATCGGCTGATTCTGCGAGCGAGGAGGGTTAAAGTGTCGAAGGAAGATGTTATAGAACTGGAAGGTACGGTAGTGGAAGCGCTTCCGAACGCCATGTTCAGGGTACAGCTTGAGAACGGGCATGTTATACTGGCCCATATATCCGGAAAACTTAGAATGAATTATATTCGCATTCTTCCTGGAGATAAGGTTACCGTTGAGATATCCACGTATGATCTCTCGCGCGGCAGGATTACATGGAGAGGCAGATCGTGATTTCTTGAGCCAGCATGATTGGAGGAACAAGACAATGAAAGTTAAACCATCGGTCAGAAAAATATGTGAGAAATGCAAGATTATACGCAGGAAAGGCCGCGTTATGGTCATCTGTACCAATCCCAAGCACAAGCAGCGTCAGGGCTGATAAATGTAAGGGATTAATAATGGATTGAAAGCCGGCGGCCTTAAGGACGCCGGTAACAGTTCATAACAAGGTTTTGGCCTGGAGCGCAGGCATCAGGGAAAAGGCTGGCATCCCGCGGAGCTTTGGGAAATATCCCGGCACTCCGGCATCGGCTTTAGTACTTTGGCCCGGTTGCCGGCCGGCCCTGAAACGAGGTCCGCCGGGGCCATACTCAACAACAGGTTCAAAACCGTGCCGGATGCTTTCTGATGACAGTGGAACACCGGTCTAAGTATGTACAAATTTGGGAAAAATGATTTTTGTATGGCGGCTGATCCCCGCTGCCATATCCGGCCCGGGGAGCATGCAAAGATCTTTATCATATATATAAGCCCAAATAACAGAAGCATTGTTTATTAAACAGCTAAACCAATTCGGAGGTGTAGTAATTTGGCTCGTATAGCAGGTGTTGACTTGCCAAGGGAAAAGAGAGTTGAAATCGGCCTGACGTATATCTTCGGGATAGGCAGAAGCCGCTCCCAGGAGATACTCAGGAAGACAGGCGTGAACCCCGACACACGCGTGCGCGATTTGACAGATGATGAAATCAACAGACTCCGCGAAACCATTGAAAAGGAATACTCGGTTGAAGGTGACCTGAGAAGAGAGGTCGCGCTGAATATAAAGCGTCTTGTTGAAATAAGGTGTTATCGCGGAATAAGGCATAGAATGGGTCTGCCGGTCCGCGGCCAGAGGACTAAGACAAACGCCAGGACCAGAAAAGGCCCCAGGAAGACCATTGCCAATAAGAAGAAGTAATCGGGAGGTAGATGTATCAAGATGGCAGCAAAAGTTGTTAGAAGAACAAGGAAGAGGAAGGAAAAAAAGAATATTGAGCGAGGCTGCGCACATATCCGTTCCTCTTTTAACAATACCATAGTAACCATAACCGATGTACAGGGCAATGCCATTTCCTGGGCAAGCGCCGGCGGTCTTGGTTTCAGGGGCTCTAAGAAGAGCACGCCTTTTGCAGCCCAGCAGGCGGCTGAAACGGCAGCAAAGGCAGCCATGGAACACGGTTTGAAGACGGTTTCGGTTTTTGTGAAGGGACCCGGCTCAGGCCGCGAGGCAGCAATCCGGGCTCTCCAGGCAGCCGGGCTTGAGGTGAGTTCCATCAAGGATGTAACCCCGATCCCCCATAATGGCTGCAGGCCGCCAAAAAGAAGAAGGGTTTAATGGAGGTGTAGCGATCAATGGCAAGATATACCGGTGCATCTTGCAGGCTCTGCAGAAGGGAAGGGCAAAAACTCTTTCTGAAGGGCGAGAGATGTTATGGAAATAAATGCGCTGTCGTAAGGAGGGCCTATGCCCCCGGTCAGCACGGCGCGCAAAGGAAAAAGCTTTCAGAATATGGAGTGCAGCTGCGCGAGAAGCAGAAGGCAAAAAGGTTCTATGGAATTCTTGAGAGCCAGTTCAGGAAGTATTTCGATATAGCCGTGCGCAAGAAGGGCGTCACTGGCGAAGTTCTGTTGCAGATTCTGGAATCCAGGCTGGATAACGTGGTTTACAGGATGGGGTTTGCGTCAACCCGCGCTGAAGCCCGTCAGCTTGTGAGACACGGCCATTTCGAGGTTAACGGGAGACGCGTGAATATTCCCTCATACCTTGTAAAGGTGAACGATACCATCAGCGTGAAGGAAAAAAGCAAGAAGCTGGAGAGGTTCAAGGAGATCCTTGATGTTACGGGCGCCAAGATTGTACCAAACTGGCTTGAGGTAGATCAGGAGAATCTTACAGGCAAGGTTGCCGCACTGCCGGCCAGGGAGGACATCGACCTCCAGGTGCAAGAGCATTTGATCGTAGAGTTGTACTCGAAGTAAGCCGTTACCTCTTGTGCCCATAAATCCAATAACCCAAGGAGGGTTGATCAATGATCGAAATTGAAAAGCCAAGGATTGAATGTGTGGAGTGCGCAGAAGACAATACCTATGGGAGGTTTGTCATAGAGCCGCTTGAAAGAGGTTACGGCATTACGCTCGGAAATTCTCTGAGAAGAATACTGCTTTCGTCCCTTCCGGGAGTTGCCGTTACATCCATTAAGATTGACGGCGTGCTGCATGAGTTTACCACCATTCCAGGGGTAGTGGAGGACATGACCGAGATCATCCTTAACATCAAGGAACTCAGGTTCAAGCTCCACTGCGAGGGGTCCAAGACCCTGTATATCGACTTTGAGGGTGAGGGCGAGATCAAGGCGTCAGACATCAAGCCGGATTCCGATGTTGAGCTGTTGAATCCGGATCTGCATATCGCCACAGTGAGCGGCACAAACAGGTTCTTTATGGAGATCAATGTGAGCCATGGCAGGGGATATGTCCCGGCCGAGAGGAACAAGCTGCCCAATCAGCCCATCGGCATTATACCCATTGACTCTATATATACGCCTGTCAGAAAGGTCAATTATACCGTTGAGAATACGCGTGTCGGGCAGATTACCGACTATGACAAGCTGAGCTTCGAAGTATGGACCGACGGTTCCATCGCTCCGGATGAGGCTATCAGCCTTGGGGCCAAGATACTCAGCGACCACCTGGACCTTTTCATAAACCTGACCGACAGGGCGAAGAACGCGGAAATCCTTGTTGAGAAAGGCGAACCCGAAAGGGATAAGATTCTGGAAATGACCATCGAGGAACTGGATCTCTCGGTGAGGTCATACAATTGCTTGAAGAGAGCCGGTATCAATACCGTTGAGGATCTGATCAGCAAGACCGAGGAAGAGATGATGAAGGTCAGGAATTTAGGCCGCAAATCACTTGAGGAAGTGGTTACGAAACTGGATGCCCTCGGCTTGAAACTTGCTCAGTCCGAAGATTAACGAGTTACAGGGAGGGAATTTGAAATGCCTGGACATAGGAAATTAGGACGGCCTACAGATCAGCGCAAGGCCTTGCTGAAAGGCCTGGTAACCTCGCTGATCCAGTATGGGAGGATAGAAACAACCGAAACGAGAGCGAAGGAAGTTAAGAATATCGCTGAAAAACTTATTACCCTTGCTGTGAGAGAATGCGACAATTTCACATCCAAGAATGTGGTTGTCAGCGTTCCCGTTGTTGACAGCAAAGGCCGCAAGATGCTAAAGACTGTAACCAGCAAGCATGGCAACAAGTATGAGGTTGTGGAGAGGGAAAAGAAGGAAGTACTCAAGACTGTGGACGCTCCCTCGAGGCTTGCCGCGAGAAGGCAGGTCATGAACTGGGTTTACAGGGTAAAGGACGAGAAGGGTAAAAGCATAAGCCTTACCAACAAGCTGTTCGATGAGATAGCACCCAAATACAAGGACAAAAAAGGCGGATACACCCGAATCTACAAACTCGGCCCAAGAAGAGGCGACGGCGCCGAAATGGTCGTGCTGGAGCTGGTATAAACACTTTTCAATAAAGGATCGCTTAAGAGATGGAGAGCGGGCAGGGATTCCGTTCTCCATTTATTCTTTTACATACCGGCGTGATTCTGTCATAATATTTTCGAAACCTGCTTCAGCTTTACGGATCAAGGGGATAAAGATGATTGAGTTTAAAGACGTCTGTTTTGAATACAGATCGCAATCCGCGGACCAGCCTGCGACACGGGCCATCAACGGTATTACGGAATATATCGGCGAGGGCGAATTTGTTGTGGTCCTGGGAAGGAACGGCTCCGGCAAATCCACCATGGCCCGCCTGATGAATGCCCTTTTGCTGCCCACCCGGGGTACCGTATGGGTGGAAGGCATGGACACATCTAAAGACGAGATGGTCTGGGAGATAAGAAAAACGCTGGGGATGGTCTTCCAGAATCCCGACAACCAGATCGTCGCTACCACCGTAGAAGAGGACCTGGCCTTCGGGCCGGAGAACCTCGGGCTGGTTCCGGCCGAGATCAGGAGGCGTATTGACGAAGCCGCAAGGTATGTGGGCATGGAGGGACATATGCGGCATTCTCCCCATATGCTTTCAGGAGGCCAGAAACAGCGGGTCGCCATAGCCGGCATACTTGCCATGGAGCCAAAATGCATCGTGCTGGATGAATCCACGTCCATGCTTGATCCCAAAGGGCGCAAAGAAGTATTGAATCTTGTCAGGACCCTCAACAGGGACAGGAAGATCACCATCATTCTTATAACCCATCACATGGAAGAGGCAGTTGATGCCGACCGGGTGATGGTGATGGACAATGGCCGGATAGTAATGAAGGGCACCCCAAGAGAAATCTTTACGCGTACCGAAGAACTGAAAAAGGCCGGACTTAGCGTCCCCCGTGTTACGCAGCTTATACACAGACTGAAATCAAAGGGCCTGGCGCTCTCGGGTACCGCCCTGACCGTTGATGAGGCCGAAGAGAGCCTCAAAGGCGTTTTATGCAAAGGTGAGAAAAGGGGTACTTTGGATGATACATCCGAATCGGGGGAGAACGGTGAGGTCATTGTGCGCATAAGGGACCTGACCCATATCTATATGCCCGGGACCACCTTTGAAAAGAAAGCCCTGGATAACGTGAGCATGGATATCATGCGGGGCGAGATACTGGGCATAATAGGCCATACCGGTTCGGGAAAGTCCACACTGGTCCAGCATCTGAACGGGCTTTTAAAGCCCACATCGGGAAGCGTGGAAGTGGACGGCCTGGAATGCGGTAAAAAAACCCTGAAGGAACTCCGCCAAAAGGTCGGCCTCATCTTCCAGTATCCTGAACACCAGCTGTTTGAAGAAACGGTTTATAAGGACATCATATTCGGCCCGGCAAGACTGGGTCTGTCCGAGGAAGAAATACAGGAACGGGTAAGCCGCGTCCTGAGGATTCTGGGCCTTTCCGGGGAACTTTTGGAAAAATCGCCGTTTGAACTCTCCGGCGGCCAGAAAAGAAGGGTTGCCATAGCGGGAGTCCTTGCGATGGAGCCGGAGATCCTGGTGCTGGATGAACCAACCGCCGGGCTCGATCCCCAGGGCAGCGAAGAGGTGTTCTCTTTTTTGACCCGGCTTAACAAGATTAACGGGACCACCATATTGATCATATCCCACAACATGGACCAGATAGCCGCCTATTGCAGCCGCGTGGCTGTGCTGAACAAAGGAAGGCTTGAGATGCTGGATACACCGAAAAGGGTATTCAGTCGAGAGGAACGGCTCGGTGAGCTGGGTCTGGATATTCCCGAGATCACCCGGTTGTTCCGGAACCTGGCGCGTTCCGGGTATCCGGTCAGCGGTGACATCCTGACCGTTCCGGAGGCTGTAAGGGAGATCGCGGGGTTGACAGCGGGACAGGAGCCTGGCAAAGGGGGGATGTTCCCATGATAGGCAATATTACTCTCGGACAGTATATACCTGGCGAGTCGGTGCTGCACAGGCTTGATCCAAGGTCAAAGATCATATGGACAGCCCTTCTGATGGTGGCCGTGTTTATGATTAACACATGGCAGGAATATGTGGTTATGGGGGCTTTTATAGCCATACTGCTAATTATCAGCGGCATCCCTGTGAAGCAGTCCCTAAAAGGCCTAAAACCCCTGTTATTGATACTGGCTATAACCGCTGTTCTGAATATATTTTTCGTGAGGGGCACACCATTGGCAAAACTCGGGCCTGTGGCCATTACCTATGAAGGTATCATTTCGGCGGTGATGTTGTTCCTCAGGCTGGTTATGCTTGTTGTGGCGGCATCGCTGATGACCCTGACAACCACTCCCATGGCAATGACCGATGGGATTGAACGTATGATGAAGCCCCTGGAACGCATAGGAGTTCCGGCCCATGAAATCGCCATGATGATGTCCATAGCCCTCCGGTTTATCCCCACGCTCATGGAGGAAACAGAAAGGATCATGAAGGCCCAGGCGTCAAGAGGAGCGGACTTCGATACGGGGAACCTCTTGAAGAGGGTAAAAAGCTTCATCCCGGTACTGGTCCCCCTCTTCGTGAGTGCCTTCAAACGTGCCGACGAGCTGGCGGAGGCCATGGAATCAAGATGTTACCGCGGAAGCAAAGGCAGGACGCGGCTCAAACAGATTCGGTTTACCATGCTGGATCTAAAGGCAAGCCTTGCAGGGGTCCTGTTTCTCATTCTCCTGTTCGGTCAGCGATTCTGGATGTAGCCCTGATGGTCCGGGTACGGTAAGTATGTATACATATACATTCTGTTGTAATATTGTGTAAAAAAGTATATGATAAAAAACATACAGGAATAATGCGGAATTCAGAATACAGTAAACTGTGCGGGGGGACGGTTTGTTACCATGGATATTTCAGTGAGCATTATAAGAGAAAAGAGTTTGGATCCTGCTTTTAAAGTCCTGGTAAGCTACAGGGACGAAAATGTTTCTTTCAGGAATGTGGAGGTGGATGTTTTAAGGCAGCCGCCCAAGGTTATCATCCAGTATCCTGAAGAGGTACAGCCAGTTCTTCAGCAAATCAATTCCAAAAAGCTTGAGCTGGAGATACTGAACAAGATCGCCGAGCATCTTCTGAGCTCAGGCGGAAGATAATATGAAAAGCGCCTGTGTTGGGCGCTTTTATTCAAGGTACTCCCCCTTTTTCTGGACAAACAGGTTGCCGGATGTGTCAACTGAAGAATAGAAAACCATTCTGTAATCGGTGATCCCATTCTCCCGCAATTTCTGGTCCAGCCAGTCCTTTTTAATACCCGTTTTCTTCATGGTCCTGTCCATAAGCCTGCCGTCAATGATCAGATCAATGGTATACCCTTCGTATTTCGTGTCTATTTTCAGATCTTCGGGCGTGACAGGGCGTTTCTGAGATTTGAGGACAACGCTCAGCTGCCCGTTGGTTTCCAGAACCGCATACTCCACATCATCAACGTTCTGGACATTATTAAGCCGGAGCTGTTCCAGAAGTTCATTTATGGTACACATTTCCTTTCTCATGGTCTTTTCAAGCATCCTGCCGTTACGGATCAGGACCGAAGGCTTACCGCAGATATAGCCCCTTATGCGCACACCCTTGATTGATATCAGGGAGATCAGAAGCTGGCAGACAACCAGCACCGCGATGGGTATAAGGGCATGATGGACCTTTCTGTCATCACCAGTAAGGGGCAGGGCCGCAAGCTCAGATATCATGACGGCCACAGCGAATTCAAAAGGCTGAAGCTGGCCGATCTGCCTTTTGCCCATGAGCCGCATGCTGGCAACAACAACAATGTATAGTAAAACGGTTTTCCATAATAAAGGCAGAATGCCTTTCACAAATATGACCTCCATCACGGGAAATGCAAGGGTTAGTTTATCCACGCGCGATAAAGATCATTCAGCGATAAGTCCTGGCGTATTCCGCCCTCCGGCGGCTGTCACTCCCTGCACGGGTAGACGGCCTGAAATGGAAGACAAGTAACTAAGATTCGCCGGTTTCGGCCAATAGTGAATCAAGGGAAGGGCATTCGTCCCTCAGTATGGAGTAGAGCTTTAGATCATGATAAACACCGTTGTGGAATGTAGCCTGCCTCATGGTCCCTTCATAGGTAAATCCGCATTTCTCAGCTACGCGGATACTGGCGGCATTCCCGCTCATAACATTTACCTGGAGCCTGTTGATGGGCCAAACCGAAAACATGTAGGCGCAAAACAGCATGAGAGCCTCGGTCATGTAGCCCTTGCCCGCATGCTTCATATCAAAAAGCTCATAACCCACCTCATACCCGGATTGATAATCCAGTCCCTTGAAATAGAGAATCTCTCCCACATATTCTCCATCCATGGAGAGGATCAGCATGCGTCCTTCATCCTGGGACCAGAAGCCGGTTTCCCTGTATTCATCCCTGAACTTGTTCAGGGGAGGAATATTAAGGTGCCAGTACTCCCCCTTGCTATTGATATCGGTGATCAGCCTGTACAGGTAATCCAGCTCTTCAGGATTGACTGTACGAAGTATGACTTTTTTCCCCGCGATCATGGCATGTCCTCTCTTTACAAAGCTATGTAACGATTTGTTGACCCTGCCTGTATTATATCATATAATTAATTGGAACTTTCTTAAGCAAATGCCCATAGCTCAGGCATCCGGCCGAAAATAGTCTTTTCGCCGGGCGCTGGTCAGAACAAGGCAGGGATATTGGCGGCGGGAAGCATTCACCCCAGCCCGCGGGTAGTATGTGGTCCCTTTGCCTTCTGGCCTCGAAGGATTAAATTCTGGGAGGGTGTCCATGTACTACATTGGAATCGATTTAGGCGGAACAAATATTGCCGCGGGGATTGTGGATGGGAACGGGACCATTATAAATAAGGGTAGTGTCCCCACCGGAAGGACCCGTGCTTCTGAAGAGATTGTTAAGGATATGTGCTTACTGGTTAAGAATCTCATTAATGATGCGGGTATTGACCAGGCCGAAATACATTCCATCGGCATAGGAAGCCCCGGGACACCCGACAGGAAGAATGGCGTCATAATCTATAACAATAATCTTGGTTTCCGGAATGTACCCATTCGGAAGCTCCTGCAGGAGCATTTCAGCCTCCCGGTCTACCTTGAAAACGACGCCAATTGCGCGGCCATTGCCGAGTGCGTGGCAGGCGCGGCCAAGAATGAGCCATATGTGGTGGTCATCACCATAGGAACCGGCATAGGCGGCGGCGTAATCATCGACAACAAGCTGTACACCGGCTTCAACGGCGCAGGTGGCGAGCTGGGACATGTGGTGATCCAAATGGACGGCGAAGAATGCACCTGCGGCAGGAAAGGCTGCTGGGAATCCTATTCCTCCGCTACCGCTCTGATCCGCCAGACCGTCCGGGCAGCTGCCGAAAACCCGCAATCGTTGATCAACAGCATGGTTGAAGAGGATCTGGGCAGGATATCCGCCAGGACCGCCTTTGATGCCGCCCGTATGGGAGATGAAACCGCAAAGCGAGTGGTGGACCAATATATTGAAATGCTGGCCGAAGGTCTGGCCAACATGATCAATATCTTTCAGCCCAATGTTGTCGTTTTGGGCGGCGGCGTTTCAAAAGAGGGCGAAAACCTCCTGGCCCCCTTGAGGGAAAAGATAAAAAGCAGGACCTATTGCTCGGAGGGAGTGGAGAATACGCGCATTGAGGCGGCCCGGTTCGGTAATGATGCCGGAATTATTGGTGCCGCCCTGGTATCGAAGGCCTGATGCACCGTACGGCACATATTCCGAATATGTTCAGGGAGAGAGCGCTGGCTTGCCGATGAGAAACATAAAGCTTGTTCTGGAATATGACGGTTCGAAATATCATGGATGGCAGATCCAGGCCAATGCCAACTCGGTTCAGCAGGAACTTGCCGCGGCCATTAAGAAGCTTACCGGGGAGCCTGTCATGCCGACAGGTGCCGGAAGAACCGATGCGGGCGTCCATGCCCTGGGGCAGGTGGCCAGCTTTATGACAAAGTCTTCTATTCCCGCTGAAAAATTTGCCCCCGCCCTGAACAGCATATTGCCCTCCGGGATCTGCGTACTGCGCTCGGAGCTGGCGGACCCGGATTTCCATCCAAGGTTCTCCGCGAAAGGGAAGCATTACTGTTATCTGGTCCTTAACCGGGAACAGCGCTCACCGCTGTGGGAGAACCGGGCCTGGCATGTCCGGGACAGGCTCGATTTCGAGGCCATGGAGAAAGCCGCAAGTTATCTTCTTGGAACCCATAATTTCCGGGCATTCTGCGCTTCAGGACATCAGAACAGGACTTTTACGAGGACCATCACCCATTCATCGTGGCGGTTCGGAAACGGGGTGCTGCGGTATGACACCGTGGGCGACGCTTTTCTGTACAATATGGTAAGGATCATGGCAGGCACCATGGTTGATATCGGACGAGGCCGTTTTTTGCCCGAAGTGATACTGGAGGCTTTTGAAACACGGGACAGGAACACTCTCGGGATGACAGCTCCGCCCGATGGGCTGTACCTTGTCGAGGTGTTTTATTAGGTGTGAATCCCCCATACCAGCCTCTTTGTACCGGTGGTCCGGGATGATTTGCACAAGATCCGGTGGAGGGTTTTAAAGATGAGGATGACAGGCAGGCTGTATAAAGGACCTTCTGTCCTTGAAGAGAAGGTAGTGGAAGTGGACGACAGCGCGGGCACATACCAGGACCGGCTGGAAAGGTGCCTGCTGGAGGTATGCGGCCTGCTTGCCATAGAAGTGCCAATCTGGCTTTCAAAAAACACCCGGGAGTATGTCCGCTTCAGGCGAACTTCATTTAACGCCGACCAGTTTTTCAACCCCGTGCATTTCGATCGGTTCGAGATAAGGATTATCCAGGAATGATCTCTAAAACCCTTACAGAACCATCGGATGCTTCGCCTGTAACCGAAGAGGAATGCCAACAGATCCAAAAGAGCAGACGCCGGATGCTCAGATCATGATTTAATCAGGCATATAAAAAATCAATGCCATTATTATTGACATTGATTTTATACTGTGTTAGAATTGTTTACTGCATTGTTATATGATGACGTATTGTATGCTTCTTTTGTGCATAATAACCGCGTTGCTACTGCCCATAGTATAGCACAATTGTATGAACAGTACAATACATGTCAATAATCTTTTTGATACCAAAAATATAGATCGGGAGAATGATAGTTTGGAGTGTATTATTTACATGCATTTTCTAACCGGCCAGCTGCCTGCGGAATGATCCGCGGTTCAGTCGCCGGAACAGATTAATCTTTCCCCCCTCTATATTTTTATGTTTTTTTGACTAATTACATGAGTCCTATGAGGTGATATTAATGGTTCATCCGGTCAAATACGGCAGGACTTCGCGCATGAGTTATGCCAGGATCAAAGAAATTCTTGATATGCCCAATCTGATAGAAGTTCAGAAGAATTCATACAAGTACTTTCTTGAGGAAGGACTTAAGGAGGTATTGAACGATGTATCTCCCATAACAGACTATACCGGCAATCTGGTCATGGAGTTCATCGACTACTCCCTGGAGACCAACAACATCAAGTACACCGTCGAAGAATGCAAGGAAAGAGATGCCACTTACTGCGCTCCCCTTAAGGTCAAGGTCCGCCTGATCAACAAGGAAACAGGCGAGGTCAAGGAACAGGAAATCTTTATGGGAGATTTCCCGCTGATGACCGAAACCGGCACATTCGTCATAAACGGTGCCGAACGTGTTATTGTAAGCCAGCTTGTCCGCTCACCGGGCGTTTATTACGCCAGGGAAAAGGATAAGGCGGGAAATAACCTGTTTTCCAGCACTGTTATCCCTTACCGCGGCGCATGGCTTGAATACGAGACCGACTCCGCAGAGGTCGTTTACGTGCGCATAGACAGGACCAGGAAGCTTCCCATAACGCAATTCCTGCGCGCTTTGGGATACGGTACTGACGCCGAGATCCTCAATCTCTTCGGTGAAGAATCCAAGCTGCTTGCCACAATTTCCAAGGACAGCACGAAGAGCAGGGAAGAAGGGCTTTTTGAGGTGTACAAGCGTCTCCGCCCGGGGGAGCCCCCCACCGAGGAGAGCGCCAGCACCCTTATCAACAACCTGTTTTTTGACTCCAGGCGCTATGACCTTTCCAATGTTGGCCGCTATAAGTTTAACAAGAAACTTTCCCTTGCCAACCGCATCAGAAACCATATAGCCGCTGAGGATATCAAGGATAACAATACGGGAAAGGTAATTGTCAAGGCCGGGAGCGAGATTACCGAAGAAAAGGCATGGAAGATCCAGAATTCAGGAACCAATGTGGTCCACCTGGATATTGAAGGCAAGCCTGTAAAGGTTGTGGGCAACCTCACTGTTGATATTGCCGGGTACATCAGTTTCGATCCTGCCAGGGCAGGAATCAGGGAAAAGGTACGGTATGATGTCCTCATGGCCATTTTGAAAGAACATAAGAAGGCTGATGAGGAAGATCTCATAACTGTGCTGAAGGAGAACAGGGACACCCTTATGCCCAGGCATATTACCAAGGAAGACATCATCGCCACGGTCAGCTATCTTTTCAACCTGGACCATGGGGTGGGAAATATTGACGATATCGACCACCTGGGGAACAGGCGGCTCCGCTCTGTTGGAGAACTCCTCCAGAACCAGTTCCGTATCGGTCTCGCCCGTATGGAAAGGGTGGTTCGCGAAAGGATGACCATCCAGGACATCGACGCAGCCACACCCCAGGCGCTTATAAATATCCGTCCGGTCGCCGCGGCCATCAAGGAGTTCTTCGGCTCCAGCCAGCTGTCCCAGTTTATGGACCAGACCAATCCGCTGGCTGAACTGACCCATAAGCGCCGCCTGAGCGCGCTGGGTCCCGGCGGCCTGTCCCGTGACCGGGCGAGCTTTGAAGTGCGTGACGTTCACCACTCACACTATGGCCGCATGTGCCCGATTGAAACTCCTGAAGGCCCAAATATCGGGCTTATCGGATCATTAAGCACATACGCCCGCATCAATGAATACGGATTCATCGAAACCCCCTACAGGAAGGTAGTGGACGGCAAGGTGACCGAAAAGACCGAATATATGACCGCCGACGAGGAGGATCCATATATCATAGCGGGCGCCAACGAGCCCCTGGATGAGGAAGGACGCTTTATCAACAAGCGTGTCGGCTGCCGGTACCAGGACCAGATTATAGAAGTGTACCCGAGCAAGGTCCAGTATATGGATGTTTCACCTAAGCAGCTTGTTTCGGTAGCTACAGCGATGATCCCGTTTCTGGAGAACGACGACGCGAACCGCGCCCTTATGGGCTCCAACATGCAGCGCCAGGCGGTTCCCCTGATCAAACCGGAAGCGCCCATCATTGCCACCGGGATCGAGTACAGGGCCGCAAGGGATTCAGGTGTCTGCGTTATAGCAACAAATTCGGGTACCGTGGAAAAGGTGACGGCAAGCGAAATAGTTATCCGTACCGATTCGGGTACCAAGGATTATTATAAACTCCTTAAATATCAGCGCTCCAACCAGGGTACCTGCATCAACCAGCGCCCCATTGTCAGGAAGGGCGACAGGATTGAAGAAGGGGATGTGATTGCCGACGGGCCGTCAACCGACAATGGCGAGATTGCCCTTGGCAAGAATGTTCTTGTGGGATTCATGGCCTGGGAAGGCTATAACTACGAGGACGCGATTCTGATCAGCGAAGAGCTTGTTCGGGATGATATCTATACATCCATCCATATAGAGGAATATGAATCCGAATCCCGTGACACCAAGCTGGGACCCGAAGAGATCACCCGCGATATCCCCAATGTGGGCGAGGATTCCCTCAAGGATCTTGATGAGAGGGGGATCATCCGCATCGGCGCGGAGGTGCGTTCGGGTGATATCCTGGTGGGTAAGGTCACTCCTAAAGGAGAAACCGAGCTTACAGCCGAAGAACGCCTGCTTCGGGCCATCTTCGGCGAGAAAGCGAGGGAAGTCCGTGACACCTCGCTTAGAGTGCCCCACGGAGAATCGGGCATCGTTGTGGATGTCAAGGTGTTCTCCCGTGAAAACGGCGACGAATTGCCGCCGGGAGTCAACCAGCTGGTGCGCGTCTATGTCGCGCAGAAGAGAAAGATTTCGGTGGGCGACAAGATGGCAGGACGCCACGGCAACAAGGGCGTCATATCCAGGGTGCTTCCCATTGAGGATATGCCCTTCCTGCCTGATGGCACACCGCTCCAGATAGTTCTGAACCCCTTGGGTGTTCCGTCCCGCATGAATATTGGGCAGGTGTTGGAAACGCATTTAGGTTATGCCGCCAGGGCATTGGGATGGAAGATTGCCAGCCCGGTTTTTGACGGAGCCAACGAGCAGGATATTTTTGAAACACTTAAACTCGCGAACCTTCCTGAGGACGGAAAAACCATCCTTTACGACGGCCGCACCGGCGAGCCTTTCGACAACAGGGTGACTGTCGGATACATGTACTTCCTGAAGCTGGCTCACCTTGTCGACGATAAGATCCATGCCCGTTCAACAGGGCCTTATTCCCTGGTTACACAGCAGCCCCTGGGAGGTAAAGCGCAGTTCGGCGGCCAGCGATTCGGCGAGATGGAGGTATGGGCCCTTGCCGCCTATGGAGCTGCCTACTCGCTCCAAGAGGTCCTCACGGTTAAGTCCGACGATGTTCATGGGCGTGTGAAGACCTATGAAGCCATTGTAAAGGGCGAGAATGTGCCCGAGCCCGGCATCCCTGAATCCTTCAAGGTCCTGATGAAGGAATTGCAGAGCCTGGCCCTGGATGTGAAGGTGTTCAGCGACCAACAAGAAGAGATAGAGATCAGGGAATCGGTCTATGACGACCTGGAGGAACTGGATGTCAATATTGAGGGCCGTGAGGATGACACTGCGTCATATCTGGACTTAGAGGATGAGGAAACAAAAGACATTATTGACGATGAGTTTGAGATCAGCACCATCAGTGAGGCGGAATTCGAAAAAGCAGACGAGCTTAACGAGGACCTGGTGACCAACCTGCTGGGAGCGGGAGACCTGGTCTCAGATGACGATGACGATATATAGGAGGCTTACGGGCGATGTATGAACTCAATAATTTTGATGCTATAAAGATAGGCCTGGCTTCACCGGAAAAGATCCGCGAGTGGTCAAGGGGAGAGGTAAAGAAACCTGAAACCATCAATTACAGGACATTGAAGCCCGAACGGGACGGCCTGTTCTGCGAAAGGATTTTCGGGCCTACCCGTGACTGGGAATGCCACTGCGGGAAATATAAGAGAGTCCGCTATAAAGGCATTATATGCGACCGATGCGGTGTTGAAGTCACGAAGCAAAAGGTCAGGCGCGAAAGGATGGGGCATATCGAACTGGCGGCTCCAGTATCCCATATCTGGTATTTCAAGGGCATCCCCAGCCGTATGGGACTGCTTCTGGATATGTCCCCGAGGGCCCTTGAAAAGGTCCTGTACTTTGCGGCCTATGTGGTTATCGATCCCGGCAGCACACCCCTCGCCCCAAAGCAGGTTTTGACCGAGAAGGAATACAGGGAAAGTGTTGATAAGTTCGGCAGCAACTTCCGTGCCGGGATGGGCGCGGAGGCTATCAAGGAGCTCCTGGCCTCATTGGACCTGGATAATATGGCAAAGGAACTTCGCGATGAAGTGGAGAACGCCAACGGACAGAAGAAGGTGCGCGCCATTAAGCGCCTTGAAGTGGTGGAAGCCTTCCGTTCTTCGGGGAACAGGCCTGAATGGATGATCCTGGATACCATACCGGTCATCCCTCCTGAGCTTCGGCCTATGGTCCAGCTGGACGGCGGCCGCTTTGCCACATCCGACCTGAACGACCTCTACCGTCGCGTGATCAACCGCAATAACCGCCTGAAAAGGCTTTTGGACCTCGGCGCGCCCGAAATCATCGTGAGGAATGAAAAGAGGATGCTTCAGGAGGCCGTGGATGCGCTGATAGACAACGGCCGACGCGGAAGACCGGTAACAGGTCCCGGCAACAGACCGCTGAAATCCCTTTCGGATATGCTGAAGGGAAAACAGGGACGGTTCCGCCAGAACCTTCTGGGTAAACGCGTGGACTATTCGGGACGTTCGGTTATCGTTGTAGGCCCCGAGCTCAAGATCTACCAGTGCGGCCTTCCCAAGGAAATGGCGCTGGAACTCTTCAAGCCCTTCGTTATGAAGAAGCTGGTGGAGAAGGCTCTTGCCCATAATATCAAGAGTGCGAAGAGAATGGTGGAGCGGGTTAAAACCGAGGTCTGGGACGTTCTTGAAGAGGTGATCAAGGAACATCCCGTTCTTCTGAACCGTGCACCTACCCTTCACAGGCTGGGTATTCAGGCCTTTGAACCCGTACTGGTTGAGGGCCGTGCCATTAAGCTCCATCCACTGGTTTGTACCGCATACAACGCTGACTTTGACGGGGATCAGATGGCCGTCCATGTACCTCTGTCAGCCGAAGCACAGGCGGAAGCCAGGTTCCTGATGCTGTCCGCCAATAACCTGCTAAAACCCCAGGATGGAAAACCCGTAACCGTTCCTACCCAGGATATGGTTCTGGGGACTTACTACCTGACCATGGAGAAAGAGGCCGAGAAAGACAAGGATGGCAATGTGATCAACGGTGTTACAGGAGAGGGCAAGGTCTTTTCGTCGCCCGAGGAGGCATTGATGGCCTACCACAACGGTAATGTGAGCCTCCACGCCAGGATAAAGGTCAGAAGAACCATAGAGGTGAACGGTGTCAGGAAATCCAAGGTGATCAACACCACTGTAGGAAAGATCATTTTCAACAGCGCCGTTCCGCAGAACCTCGGCTTTGTGGACAGGACCAACCTCGAGACCATGTTCGATTATGAAGTCGATTTTGTTACAGGAAAAAAGGAACTCGCGAAGATAATCGACCGCTGCATCAAGATCAACGGAACCAATAAAACCGCTGTTGTTCTTGACAAGATCAAGGCACTGGGGTTTGAGTATTCCACAAGGGGTGCCGTGACCATTGGTATTACCGATATGGTCATTCCGGAAGTCAAGCAACGTTACCTCGAAGAAACCGACAGAAAGGTTGAGGAAATAGAAAGGCACTACAGAAACGGCCTTTACAACAAAGAAGAGAGGAAGCGCGCCATTATAACGGCCTGGAGCAAGACCACCGAGGATATCAAGAACGCCCTGGTAAACACGCTGGATCGCTTCAATCCCGTATACATGATGTCCCAGTCAGGAGCCCGCGGAAACATCAACCAGATCCGCCAGCTGGCGGGCATGCGCGGCCTGATGGCCGATACATCCGGCGAAACCATTGAGATTCCTATTCGGTCGAATTTCCGCGAGGGGCTCAATGTTCTGGAGTACTTCATCTCTACCCACGGCGCCAGAAAAGGCCTTGCTGACACAGCCCTGAGGACCGCTGACTCCGGTTACCTGACCCGCCGCCTCGTGGATGTGGCGCAGGATGTGATCATCCGCGAAGAGGACTGCGGCACCGACGAGGGTATAGACGTCCGTCCCATCATTGTCGGCGGGAAGCCCATTGAATCCCTGGCCGAGCGTCTGACCGGACGGTATGCCATGGAAGATATAATTGATCCCAAGACCGGAGAGGTGATTGTGGAGGCTGGTGCTCTGATTACTGAAGACATGGCCGAGAAAGTGGAGAACGCCGGTGTTAGGAAAGCCAGGATCCGTTCTGTTCTCGCCTGCCGTTCCAAGATCGGCGTATGCGCCCGCTGCTACGGCATCAATCTGGCTGTGGGTGAAGAGAGTTATGTGGGTGAAGCAGTTGGCTTTATCGCGGCCCAGTCCATCGGCGAGCCGGGTACACAGCTTACTATGCGTACCTTCCATACCGGCGGTGTGGCTGGTGAGGACATTACCCAGGGTCTGCCGCGTGTTGAGGAACTCTTTGAAGCGCGCAAACCCAAAGGACTTGCTATTGTATCCGAGATTTCCGGAACAGTCAGGATCAAGGACACCAAGAAGAAGCGGGAAATAGAAGTAATCAACAACGAAACCGGAGAAAGCAAAACCTATCTCATACCCTATGGATCCAGTATCAAGGTAGCGGACGGAGATGTGATTGAGGCCGGTGACGAGCTGACAGAAGGATCTGTCAATCCCCATGACATCCTCAAGATCAAAGGAGTGCAGGCTGTCCAGTCCTATCTGCTCCAGGAGGTCCAGAAGGTCTACCGTCTCCAGGGTGTGGACATTAATGACAAGCATATCGAGGTCATTGTCAGACAGATGCTCAGGAAGGTCAAGATTGATGAAGCCGGCGATACCGATATGCTGCCGGGAAGCCTGGTGGATATGTTCGAGTTTGAGAGCAAGAACAAGGAAGCTGAGGAAAAAGGCCTGAGGCCTGCCACCGGAAAGAGGGCGCTTTTGGGTATTACCAAGGCATCCCTTGCCACCGAGTCCTTCCTTTCCGCCGCATCCTTCCAGGAGACCACACGTGTTCTGACCGAGGCTGCCATTAAGGGTAAGGTTGACCCATTGATCGGGCTTAAGGAAAACATCATAATCGGCAAGCTCATCCCTGCCGGTACCGGTATGTCGAGATACCGGGATATTGAACTGGAAATCCCCGACTATCAGAACGGTCAGGACAACCAGGACTACCAGGACGACCAGAACGATATGGATGAGGTTGGCTGACAGGAATCAAACAGAGCGGGTATCCTGCCACTGCGCAGAATACCCGCTTTTTGTTGTCGGAATTAAGAGATTGGATGTCAGATTCTTCAGCCTAACTGCCCTTCCAGACCATCTCAAAATGCAGTTATGGTAAGCTATTAAGCGTAACGTTCCTTCCCAGTGCTAATTATGCCGCTTGGTTTTTCTATATACACCAGCATGTATGAATGCCGGTACATGAGTTTTGCCAGGTTTATGGGTTTTGATAATTTTATAAAGGTTTTATCCAATAAGGATTACTTGATGTCCTTTGGCACAACCTTCTACGTTAGTCTGATGAGCCTGGCGATATCCCTAACCTTTGGCGTGATTATGGCACTTTGGATTCATAAACGAAAAGGTATCTTTGCTTATTCAATACAGCTGATTATTCTGATTCCCTGGGTTGGCTTAACAAGAATAATGGGAACTTGTATGGCAGTTGGTGAGGCGGCAGGAATTGCGGCTGCCATCGCATGTAAAAAAGGCGCAGCGCCTTCAGAGGTTGATATTGACGAGCTTCGCGGGGCACTGCTAGAAGCCGGGGCAATTCTTGAGTGGTATTCTTAACAGCCGAAAGCTATAACGCCGGGGATCGAGCTGCCATTTTAAAGGATGGATGTATAAGCTCGATCCCCGCAGGCAAGTATTTGTAAGTCGGGCAATTTGTTTGTTGCGGGCTTTGTTGGTACCTTCCAAAAGAGATATTTAGTGCATGGCCGGCCTTTACCTAGGCATGCAGCATCCCGCCTCTTGCCTCGTATGCATATTTGCTTCGCCGTTTCGCTCCTCGCAATAATACACCACAATCGCCTGCAAAACTCATATTATGAAGCATTGCATGTCCTTCTCTTAACAAATTTGGAACAGGCCTTCTTAGCGCTGCCGTCGCATTTTCTTACTGAGAACATACTGCAGACACCGTAGGAAGGGATGTAGGGATGAGGGTGGAACACAAAGAACTCGCAGTTGGAACATCTGAAGAACTCCATCCTCATGAGATCCTCCAGGTAGAAAAAGCGATGGCTTGAGCAGCAGTAATCCCAGGTGACGATACCCTTCTCACGGCACAGGATATCGCTGTTCATTCCTACTGGAAGCCCTTTGATGCAGTTCATGCACATTCTTTTTTTGGGTTGGATGACGACAGGCAGGTTTTCAAAAACCATGTTGTTCTTTTTGGCTTTTTTCTTTCTCATCTGCCCGCTTTCCGCCTTTCAGCACAATAAATACCTATACAGGGAAACATCAAAATACCGGAGCTTGAATAGAATTATAACATATTGCCCGGAAACAGGCCGGAAATAAACCCGGTATTGAGGCGTAAGATTCGTGATGCATGGCCTTTTATTTTATTCCTGCCTCTGGTAAAATCTAACCAACAAGGCCTGTTTTGTTTGGAACGGTAAACGCTGACCTGTAAAGAAGATGCGTTTCACCCTGTTCCCTCCTTTTGTTATGGAAGTGTTTATAATCCATGCCCATGGGGGAGTGAGATAATATGGCGCTCGATTTAACCGCTTATATAAATGCACGAAAATCGGCTCTTAAAGAGTATTCCAGCTATATATCACAGGGGCGGAACGGCTACCTGCCGTTTTTGGACGGCATACTGAAGAATATCGATATCGTATCTGAAGTTGACCTGGGTATTGTCGATATTCCCCTTAAGAAGGTCCGCGGAACCTATACATATCTTCGGAGCGTATCCTTTGCCCGCAACTTCATGCCCCTTATGGACCTGGACACCGAGTTTGCCATAAAATGGCAGCACGTCTACGATATCCAGACCAGAGAAGGCCTCAATGATCCCGTAAAGGTCTTTGAGTACCTGAACTGGTTTTATGTTATAGAGGGCAACAAAAGGGTCAGCGTGCTTAAATATCTGAACAACTATTCCTACCAGGGGTATGTCACCCGGCTGGTCCCGAAGTATGACGAAACCAACAAGGACATACGCCTGTACTACGAATTCATGGATTTTTATAAAAAGACGGGTATAAACGAGATATGGTTCTCAAAAGAGGGCAGCTTTAATGAACTCTGGGAAATAATTAAGGACTACCGTCCCGTCAGCAGCCTGGTCAATTATGAGGACCGGTTTACATATTTCCAGAGCGCTGTCTACAAGGTCTTCAGAAAGATATTCTACGATCTGGGAGGCGACAGGCTTCCCATTACCACCGGGGATGCCTTCCTGGATTTGCTCAAGATCCACGGTATCAGGGATTCCATTTCGGATGACGAGCTAAGGGCCATCATGAGGAGGTTTATATCCGAGATGGAGTACCATAAGGATGAGCAGGCGGTTGAAATTCAAAAAAGCCCGCAGCTAAGGCAGGAAACAGGCTTAATAGGCAAGCTTACCCATAGGATACGCAGTGAAAAACTTAAGATAGGGTTTGCGCATGTTAATGACGCGAACTCTTCCAGCTGGGTATATTCCCATGAGCTTGGGAGGATGCACCTGGAACATGCGTTGAGCCAAAGCGTGGAAACTGTTGTGGCGACCAAGCTGCCGGAGAGCATTGAAGCCGCGCACGCCCTCCAGAAGATGGTTGACGAAGGCTGCCAGATTATCTTCACAACCAGCCCGTCACTTATCAGTGCCACCCTCAAGGTGGCCATGGAAAACCCGGAGGTAAACCTGCTGAACTGCTCGGCCATGCACTCCTTTAAGCATGTGAACACATATTTCGGGAGGATCCATGAACCCAGGTTTTTATGCGGACTTGTGGCCGGGGCGATGACCCGAACCGGCAAGCTGGGGTATATAGCACCCTTCCCGATGAGCGATGTTATCAGCGGGATAAATGCCTTCACGCTTGGGGCGAGGATGATCAGGCCTGATGCCCAGGTTTATCTTGAATGGATGCAAACCTGGGACTATAAATGCGCGACACCCCAGTGCACCGCAAGGATCGCAGAGCTGGGCGCCGATATCATATGCCATCACAATACCCTTGCCAACCGCCGGTTCAACCGTGAGTACGGGGCCTACACCATCGCGCCGGATGAAAACGGGGAGTATGTACCCGACAAGTACCTGGCGGTGCCTGTCTGGAACTGGGGCATTTTCTATGAGAAATACATCAGGAGCGTTTTGGTGGGAGGGACCAGGCTGGGGCATGATTCGGCTTCCGCCGGCAGGATGCTAAATTACTGGTGGGGTATGGATTCGGGCCTTTTAGACTTTTTCTATGCCAGGGCACATATCCCAACTGAAACGCAGAAGCTCGTAGAATTCTTCAAGAGCGCCATTATCTCCCGCAGCTTCAGGGTATTCACAGGCCCCATCCGCGACAGGGAAGGAAGGCTGGCAGTGGAAGCCGGCGAAATCCTTGAACATCCCCAAATCCTGATGATGGACTGGTTAATAGAAGGCGTGGTCGGCAGCTTGCCGGAGTCCAAGGGATTTGATCCCCTGGGCGACCTTTCTACGGGCAGGATAGGAGGCTCATAATCACTATATGTCCATGAGGTGGTACCCGCATGCGTCAACCACCTCTGTACCGTTATAGGTAATGGATCGCGGCGCGCGTCCGTATTTTCTGTGCATGTGGCCGTGGATCATGAGCCTGGGCCGGTATTTGTCCAGGAGCTCCACAAAACACTTAAAACCTGTATGGCAGAGATCTTTATCATCGGTTATGCTGTATGCCGGCGCATGGGTAACAAGGATGTCGAAGCCCTTGTAAGCCCTGATTTTCCTTTCCAGTTTCCGTATGCGCCTGGCCATTTGTTTTTCAGTGTACTGCCAGGGAGGTACGCTGTGGTATGGGTTATTGTTGTATTTCATGCTGCCCCCCAGGCCTACGATCCGCATCCCTTTGTATTCAACAATCATGTCCTCAATACAGTAGCAGCCTTCAGGAGGGTTTATCGCGTAGCCCGTGTCATGGTTTCCGTGCACATAGAACAGGGGGGCCTTAATCATTGTGATCAGAAAGGACAGGTATTGGCTTTTCAGATCCCCGCAAGAGATGATCAGATCAACCCCCTCAAACCTTGATGCGTCAAAGTGGTCCCAGATATATTCGCTTTCGGTATCAGCTACCGCTAAAATTTGCATGTCATGCCTCCTGTAACCGCAAAGGAAAAAGCACTTTAAATGCCCGTGCAGCTTTAGTATAATGGTATAATAACCGGAAGAGAATTCTGAATCACGGGAGGTCATTATGTCCGCCCATTTTGGCGGGATTGCCGCAATGGGGCATAATAGGCCTTAAACATTTATATGTATCATTTTTACCCTGAAGGGTAGGCAATAAAACAGCAGGATGGATGAGCCGCGTGCCCCGCGGGGCGAGGACCTGCTAAAGAAGGGGTTATGAAGGATCTATGAAGAAGGTTAAGATTGGGTTATTGGGGCTGGGAACCGTTGGAAGCGGTGTGCTTAAGGTTCTGAGGCAAAACGCCGGGATGATCCGAAGGCGGGAAGGCCTGGATATTGAAATAGGCCGGGTGCTGGTAAGGGATAAATCCAAGAAGCGTCCCGTGGAGGTTGATCCCTCAATCCTGACCACTGAGGCAGAGGTAATCCTGAACGATCCTGAGATTGAATTGATAGCCGAGTTCATGGGAGGAGAGGAACCTGCGTTTACCTATATCCGGGAAGCCCTCAAGAAAGGGAAGTCGGTGGTAACCGCCAACAAGGAGGTAATCGCCAAGCATTGGTATGAACTGGAACGGGAGGCTGAGAAGAGCGGCGCGGGCCTTTACTTTGAGGCCAGCGTTGCCGGAGGTATTCCTATCATAAAAACCATCAAGCGTTCCCTCCAGGCGAACCATATCCTGAAGTTCATGGGGATTATCAACGGAACCACAAACTATATCCTGACAAGGATGTCGGAGGAGGGTTCAGATTTTTGGACCGTGCTGAAGGATGCCCAGAGGCTGGGTTATGCTGAGCCCGACCCGACCGCTGACATAGAGGGTCTGGACGCGAAATTCAAGCTTTCCATCCTTTCCACCATATGCTTCAGAAATATGGTGCCCCTGGAACATATCTTCTGTGAGGGTATTACCAGGGTGACCGCGGAGGATATCACCTATGCGCGGCAAATGGGTTACGGAATAAAACTCCTGGCCATAGCGAAGAAAAATGGCGACAGGATCGAGGCGAGGGTCCACCCCACCTTCATCCCGCTCACGCATCCACTTTGTGCTGTCAGGGATTCTTACAACGCCATCTTCCTTGAAGGGGACGCTGTGGGAAGCCTCATGTTCTACGGCAGGGGCGCGGGGGACCTTCCCACTGCAAGCGCCATAGTGTCGGATATCATCACAGCCTGCCAGAACAAGGACGGGCACCATCACAGGACAGGGATGGACGAGGAAGAAATTATATTTGAGCGGAACTGGGTTTCCAGGTATTATGTCCGGATGCTGGTCTGCGACAAGCCCGGGGTTCTTGGAGTGATCGCCGGATTGTTCGGGAAAAACTGTGTGAGCCTGGAGTCTGTGATACAGACCACCAGGGGTGACGACGCAAACCTGATCTTTATCACCCATGAGGCCCAGGAGCAGTCCATGATGCGGGCGTTGGAGGACATGAGGGGTTGTGATGTCATTTCTTCCATTGAAAGCGTTATAAGGGTGGAAAGATAGGAGGATGGGGCATGAACCAATCGGTGCTGCCGGACAGAATAAAATGGAATGACCGGGGGCTTATCCCCGCCATTGCCCAGGATGGTGATACCGGAGAAGTGCTGATGCTGGCGTGGATGAACAGGGAAGCCCTGGAAAAGACCCTGGCCACCCGTGATGTTACATACTACAGCAGGAGCCGCCAATGCCTATGGACCAAGGGTGAAACGTCGGGGAACTGCCAACGCCTTGTCTCAATCTTCTTGGACTGTGACATGGATACGGTCCTGCTGAAGGTCAAGCAGACAGGACCCGCGTGCCATACCGGCAAAAGAACCTGCTTCTTTAACGAGATCGAAGTATAAGGAGGCCCCGTCATGATAGAACCGTTTTCCATACTTGAGGAAGTTTATCAGGTGGTTTCAGACAGAAAAATCAATCCGAAGGAAGGATCATATACCAATTACCTTTTTAACGAAGGGATAGACAAGATCTGCAAGAAGATAGGGGAGGAGGCCGCCGAGGTGATCATCGGCGCGAAGAATAACAACCACGACGAGATACGCTATGAGATAGCCGACCTGGTATATCATCTCATCGTGCTCATGGTCGACAGGGGCCTTACCTGGGATGACATATGCCAGGAATTGCGTAAGAGAAGATAACTGAAGCGAATATAGGCATATTTTAAATAACTGCCTTATAGAGGCAGTTATTTTCGTAGCCGACTTCGTCAGCGTTGGTATAGGAGATCTCACCGACCTCATGATCTTGGCCCGCGGGATGACGGTTACCCAATACGACCGGTGTTCGTGCCAAGACAGATCTTATCGCAATATAAACGTATATTAGGATAACTGCCCTCATACGGGCAGTTATTCTGATATAACCACTAAATAATAACATTTTATCAAAATTTATATTGATAAATATAAAATATACTGGTACAATAGTTAATTGTAAATACATACATATTTATGGTGCAAAATGAAACAAGGAGAAATAATAGGGCTGAAATATAGGATATTGAAACCGATAGGCCAGGGAGGAAGCTCTACGGTTTATCTCGGGGAGAACACTGTCCTGTCCAACCCTTGGGCTATCAAGGCCATTGAAAAGGATGGCCCCTCTGCCATGGATGAGATGCGGGAGATAAACATGCTGAAGAGCCTGAATCACCCCATGCTCCCAAGAATAGCCGACCTTTGCGAAGATGAGAGGTACATCTATATTATCATGGACTATATTGAAGGGGAAACGCTGTCCGAGGTAATAAAAGCCGAGGGAAAGATCCGGGAACCGCGCCTTACAGACTGGGCAAAACAGTTATGCGATGTCCTGATCTATCTCCATTCCAGGCAGCCTCCCGTGATTTACCGCGACATGAAACCCTCCAATATCATCCTCGGTAAAAACGGAAGGCTGTACCTGGTGGATTTCGGCACAGCCAAATCCTACAAGGAGCAGGCGCTGGAGGATACCGTCTACATAGGAACGCAGGGCTATGCGGCGCCGGAGCAGTTCGGATCGGGTAAATCCGATGAAAGGACAGATCTGTATAATATGGGAATGACCCTCTTCCACCTGGCAACCGGCATACATCCGGCACAGGCTGCCCATGATGAGATTGAGGATATCTTGCGGCAGAATGGCATATCGCATGGCTTTTCATCATTTATTAATAATCTTGTCAGGCATGATCCTTCAAAACGTATCGGGGATGCCGGGACCTGCCTGGTTCTGCTGGACCGTATGGATAGCCCGCAGCGTCCTGGAACGGCGTCAGCGTGTCATAGCCTTTATGCGGGACGCCTGACAATAGGCGTTGCCGGTGTTGTCCACGGTATCGGCGCCACATTTACGGCACTGTGCCTTGCCAACTACTTCGCGTCCATGGGGCATAGGACGGCGTTTGTCGATTACTGCGCCAATGGCGACCTGGCCCGCCTGGAAGCCATCATGCACAGGAGCAGCAGGGTTACCTATGCCGATGAGAAGAGCTTTGTGGCAGACGGAATCACCTATTTCAGGGATGGAAGAACCGCCCTGGGCAAACCAGCCCGGGGTTTTGGCAGAGTATTGTGCGACTTTGGCTGCCTGCGTGACGAAAAGGCGGTTTCCGAGTTCAACCGGTCAGACATCAGGCTGGTCATATGCCCGCCGGCCGATTGGAAGCTTGCCCTTATAGACGATTACATAGCACGGATGAGCCCATATGATCCCAACCGTGAATGGATTTACGCTTTCCCAAGCTTCGGAAAGGCTGATAAAAAACATATCAAAAAAACACTCAAGACAAATAATGTTCTGTTTTTCCCGCACATTTCAAATCCCTACAGCCAAAATAAAAATGAACAAAAGAGTATCCAGGCCGTTCTCAAGGAAGCCATGCCCATGTCGGGAATTATGCCCGTATTGAGGTGAGGCGCAAAAAGCTCTTCATATTTTTCCAAAGGAGGGGAGGGCTTTGTTCATAAGACCCCGCCGCTTTCGTATAATCCTCGCTTTTATGCTTGGACTTGGGGTATCAGTGGTATTGCTCATTGGCGGCTACTTCTATTACAGGTCAAACCTGTCGCTGTTGCAATCCGAAATGAAGGCGCAGGCCATGGAGGAAGCCCGTCAAGCATTCAACGAAGAGTATCCCATGTCGCTCGCCTATGTCTTCCGGCAGGATAAAAAAGCCGGGGAGTCCATTTCGGACACCGATCTGGAACCTGCCGAGGTGAACGCCAGGGCTATTCCTGCCGATGCGGTCCTGTCCATTGAGGAGGCTGCGGGAATGGTCATGCGGTGCGATATCACAAAAAACACCGTCGTAACGAGGTCCCTGTTCTATTCCAGGGAAGATTTTCCCGATGATCTAAGGCTGATTGAGTACACGGTGATAAACCTTCCCGGCAACCTGGAGACAGGCGGCTTCATCGATGTGAGGATCATGTTCCCCAATGGTCTGGACTATATCATACTCTCAAAGAAAAAAGTGATAGACCTATGGCGTGATGAGGGAAGGCGCGACAACCTGATCCGCCTGCACATGACCGAGGAGGAGATACTTAGGATGTCCAGCGCCATTGTTGACGCAAGCCTTGTGGAAGGTTCCATCCTTTACGCGGTCCAGTATGTGGCGCCCGATATCCAGAAAGGGGCCGCAAAAACCTATCCGGCCAACCTTGAGGTTTTGGAGCTCATACGGACCAACCCCAACATTGTGAGCCATGCCATTGAAACGCTGGAAGCAAGAAACCGGCTGAGTTTCGAAAAACGCATGGACCAGGACTTTATACTGTCCGGCCGGCGCGGTGTATTCGGGGAAACAGGCGAAGACCATCCGCTTTTCCCGGAGATCGATGCCGGTGAAAACGGCGACGAAAAAGACACGTCCCAGGGGGACGACATTAACGTCAGCCTGTAGGAGGGTGTGGCATGAGGATTGTATTTCTGGGATTTCCTTCCGAAAGCAAGAAGATACTGCTTATGAGCATGGCACGGATATTATCTGTCGGTCATACCGTCAAAATATTCACTTCATGCCGGTATGATTATGACGAGAGCCGCAGGGATGTATACGATTTCTGCGGGATTGAGATACATAATTTTGGTGACGGGGACAGCCTTAAACAGGTCCTGGAATCCAACCCCTGCGACTATGCGCTGATTGATACCTATTTGGCGCTTGACGCGGGCCATGATGTGAAACTGGCATCATTACTGCAGGCTGAAAGGTCATCATTCGAACAGACGGCGGAGCAGACCAGGGTCTTGCTGAAACAATATCCATTTACCGACATCTGTCTCATATTCTACGATGTCCACGAATACTGCAGGATCAGCCCGAAATTCCTTGAAAAGCTATATCATCGCAGAATTCCCGACTCTGTCAACGTTACCAGGAGCTTTGCCCTGTATTTCGAGGAGCAGAACGCCGCTGCGCTTCTTGAGTGCCTTTTCGAGGAAAGGCTGGTTATAAAAAGGTTCTCGCGGGTGTGGAAGGCACAGGTTCTGAATATCCTCGGCAGCCTCACGGGAATTGAGGCAAAGGAGTTGAAGGGATACATGAAAAAGGCGGAAAGGATGAGGCAGGTTTGCAGATAGCGTTTTGGTCAAACATGCACGGGCAGGCGGCCGTAACGGCCAACGCGGCGGCCGTTTCCTGCATCATAGCGCAGAAAAAATCCTACAGGGTCCTGTTAGCTCATAACCATATAAAGCTGAACTCCCTGGAGCATTATCTTTTGAGAAAACGGGAGCAGGCGGCCATCAGGATGTTGGATTATTCCAACTGTGGGGTGGACGCTCTCGTACGCCTTTATAAAAACGGGAGGCTCCGTGCTGAAATGATCCCCGATTACACCTGGTCACTGATGAAGGACCACGGCCTGGACCTGCTGTTTGGGAGCGAAAAAAGGGAGAATCTGCGATCAGACAGCCAAAACCTTTTGTTGGACATCTTCCAGTGTGCCAGGGAATCCTATGACCTGGTGATACTTGATTTACACAGTGGGCTTGAGGGAGCAAACAGCCGGAAGCTCCTGGAAACCTCGGACATAATCGTTTGCTGCCTAAGCCAGAACCGAAGCCTGCTGGAGGATTTTTGCAGGACGATGGACGAGAATCCGCTTCTAAAAGCAAAGAGAGCTGCCTTCGTAATATCGCGGTATGAACCGTCATCCTCGCTTACATTGGGGAACCTGGCCCGGGAATACGGTCTGGATAAAAGATCGGTCTTTGCCATCCCGTATCATGTGGAGTTCGTGGACGCTTGCAATAACGGGCGGGTGTTTGATTTCATGGCTTATTGTCTGCAGGCCAGGAAGGGAGCCGACCATGCTTTTGCCCAGGCTTATTCCGGGCTTATCGACTACATGATGAAAGGATGCGTGAAATGCTGATAACCGACCTCATCAACGCGCTGTTCATCATTGTTATCCTGGTCCTGCTGGCGGTCTTCATAGTCCTGTTCCTGAAAAGCCGGAAGGTGAGCGCCGGATTCAGGAAGGACCAGGATGCGTCCAAATACATCATACCCGGCCTGATCGAGCATATAAAGGAATCCATCAATGCCATTACCAGGGCTAATCTGCTTGAACTGGGGCTTAACGAGGTGGAGTACAAAAAGCAGGCCAATAAGAGGGCAGAGCTGAAGAAAGCGCTGAAAAACTGCATGCATGGATCAATAGAAGACAAACAGTTTGTCAAGGCTTTCATATATGACATCCTGGGCAGCTATATACCGGGGGACAGGTTTGATTGCGCCATCCCCTTCAACAACCCGTTTCTGCTTTCGGTAAAGGAAAAATTCTTCATACTGCTGCACGAGTACAAGAAGCGCCACGGCCCCGATGCCCTGGCGGCGCTTATAGATGAAAACGGCCTGGACCGTGCAAGGAAGGTTTCCGACGACCATGAAAGCATAGGCTATACCATAACCTGCCGGGATATTGAGGACCTCTACAACCGGGTAAGCCCGGTGCTTACCAATGAAGACAAGCTTGAGATCATAGCCCAGGCAGTCTACGAAAAGTACAAGGGCCTTGGGGTAATCGACGAGATCCGGGACATGAACATAGACGGGGTGTCTGCAGGCGTTTCGGGCGTTACCGACGCGGCCTTTTACGGACCCTCTTTTTACAATTCTTCAGAACCGGCGAAGAAACTGCCCAGGTCCCATGAGAGCGTCTGGATCTTCTTCAGGGGTAAATCCATCAAGCTGGATTTCCTGGGTTTCGAGGACGAGAAGGAACTGCGCCGGGTGTGCCAGAACATCTATCGCTACAATAGGGGCGGGCAGCTGTCCGAGGCCACCGGCTACCGAGTGAACGAGATGAAGGACGGAAGCCGTGTACTGGTAGTGCGGCCTCCGTTTTCTGAATCCTGGGCCTTCTTTGTGAGGAAGTTCCATATCCGCAATGTCACCCTTGAAGGGCTTATTACCGATGAAGGGGCCGAACTTCCCATAAGCCTTATCAAGTACCTGGTAAAGGGCTGCATGATAACCGCCATTACCGGCCAGCAGGGAAGCGGCAAAACAACCCTTTTAATGGCCATGGTCAGGCACATCTATTCAACAATGACCCTCAGGGTCCAGGAGACTGCATTCGAGCTTCATCTGCGGAAGCTCTATCCGGAACGTAATATCCTCACCTTCTGTGAAACCGATTCCATCTCAGGCCAGGAAGGCCTCGACATACAGAAGAAAACAGACGGCAGCGTCAATATCCTGGGCGAGGTTGCCACCGATCCGGTGGCCGCCTGGATGGTACAGATGTCCCAGGTAGCCTCATTGTTCACCCTTTTTACCCATCATGCAAAGACGACCAGGGACCTGGTCTATTCACTTAGGAACTCGCTTCTGAAGTGCGAGATGTTCACCAATGAGAAGATCGCCGAACAGCAGGTGGTATCGGCCCTTGACTTTGATATCCACCTGGCCAGGGATTTTAAAGGAAAAAGGTACATAGAAAGAATAACCGAGATTATTGAAACGCCTGCGCAGGAGCCCTATCCCCAGGCGTTCAGGGAGAATCGGACACAGGACGAAAAGCTTTCTGGCTTTATGGAAACGACCGCGGAGTTCTATGCCAGGATGACCGATAGGTTGAACTTTGAGACGCGGAACATCATCGAGTACCGGGACGGGGAATACCGTGCCGTAAAGCCTATCAGCCCGGAAAAGGTCCGCCGTATGATGCAGGCCATGTCCCAGGAGGATGCGGAAGCCTTTTCGGGTTTTCTCAAAAAGAATTGGGGTTTAGCGGGATGAGCGTCTACCTTCTTATTTCGGCCGCATGCGGCCTTACGGCGGCATTGCTTGCCGTTCTGGCGTTAAAACATCAAAAGAGGGGTAAGGGTGACAGGAGCCTCAGGAGCGCCGGCAGCGGTGTAACCGCCTTCCTCATATTCCTGTATTCGTTTCTCAACCGCTGTCGTTTCACAAGATCCATGCTCTATTACATAAGGGAGAGGCTGGAGTTTTACACCCACTTTGACGAGCGTGCAGTCCGCAAGAAGACCGCGCTGGTGTTTCTTATAACTGCCGCGTCTCTAATAGCCTTGCTCTTCCTGTTCTGGATGATAACCAGAGACGCCATGATGCTCCTGGTTCTTGCGCTGGTATTGTTTTTCCTGGCGGACACCGTTATCGACATTTTTGTTTCAAATATCCATCTGAAGCTTTTGAAACAACAGCTCGTTTACCATGAACTGCTCAGGCATAAGTATTACGAGCTGAAATCGGTTGCGGACGCAAACTATGAGGCATGTGAGGCACTGAACAAAAGAGGTATGCACGAGATCTACCTTCAGGCCGAACGCATAGGCGACATCCTGTCCGGAGCGGACCAGGAAAACGATCTTGAGCGCTATTACGAGGTCGCGCCCAACAAGTACCTGAAACTGCTGGCCGCCATGATGCACATCACCAGGGAGTACGGCGGCGCCCAAAAGGATGGGGGTTCGGTGTTTATAAGGGGCATAAGCCATCTAAGCAGCGAGATACGGGCAAATGTATTCAAGCGCGAGAGGCTCAGGTTTGCCCTAAGGGGCCTCTATGTCATCTCGCTTCTGCCGGTGTTCCTGGTAAAACCCCTGAGACAATGGGCAGGAAGCAGCTTTGCCCCCCTGGACAACTTCTACAACAGCAAGGCGGGCATCATCCTGGGTATAGCGACGGTTATCGCGGCCTTCGGCGCATATATTGCCCTAAGGAGGATTCAGCGCTTTGACGTGCCGGAGAAGCCATATGGGGAAAGAAATCCGCTGGAGAACAGGATATATGAGATGGGCATTGTTTACAGGGTTGTAGACCGGCTGGTACCCGGGAACTACACCGTAAAGAGGGCAGAGTTTGAATCGCTCATAAAAGGAAGCGTGTCGGGCATCAACATCCAGATCCTGTACACCCGGAGGATTATTATGGGCCTTTTGGCATTCCTCATGGGACTTGTCCTTTTCATTGGCCTTAACCTGAACAACGCCTATCGCATCCTGCATGTACCCGAGATTCCGAAAGGATACCTGGGAGGCAGGCTGTCAGATGCTGATTATGAAAAGATGAAAGAGATAACCGATCTGGACAGGGAGATCCTGACAATGGTCGGCAAAAAACCTGACGCGGCGCTTATCCGGGAGGCTCTGGCCGAAAAAGGGATAAGGGATAAAGCAGCCCAGGACCTGGCTGTGGCCAGGATCCTTGAAAAGAGCCGCCGCCTTGGTTACTGCAGGTTCAAATGGTATGAGCTTTTGCTGTGCATCCTGCTCTTTTTCCTCGGATACCAGGTGCCTGTGCTGAGCCTTCGCTTCCTGAAATCTGTCAGGCGGATCGACATGGAGGAGGAAACGGCACAGTTCCAGACCATCATCCTGATGCTGAAGGATATGAACAGGATCCATGCCGAGGAAATACTGGAGTGGATGGAGATGTTCTCGGCCCAGTTCAGGGATCCCATACAGAAATGCCTGGCAAACTTCAGCTCCGGTTCCGGGGAAGCCCTGGACCAGCTCAAGGAGGATGTTTCATTTCCTCCCCTCGCAGGCATAATTGAAAACCTCCAGCTTGCCAACGAGGAACTGGGCGTACAGAAGGCCTTTGAGGAATTGGAGGACGAGATGCGGTACAACCAGGAGAAGAGAAAGAAACTCAATGAGCATATCGTTGAAAGTAAGAAAAATCTGGGCAACCTGGTGGGCTTTCTGCCGGTATACTCGCTGATCACGCTGTATCTGATAATTCCCATGATCGTAACCGGCCTTCAAAGCATGGCGGCATTCTATGAACAGATTTTGGGGTTTTGATACCTGGATTTTGCAGCATACAAGGAAAGGAGATGCACTATGGACGGTAATATCTCAAAAGCGCTTTGGCTGGGGGTTTCCATCCTCCTCTTCATCGCCGTTGTCACCATCGGGCTGAGTGTTTTCGGAACCATGAGGGATGTCAGCGCCGCTGCCAGCGGGAACATCAATTCCATCGCCCAGAGCCTGGCGGAAGAGGACTTCCGGGCCTTTGACGGGAAAGAGGTCAAGGGCGACCAGGTCCTCAGCGCCATCAATAACCTGTCGGGCAGGAGCGGCGAGGTGATCGTCCTTGTCAACACCCTTGGTCTCAACGGCGGAAGTTCGCTCGGGCTTGATCCTCATACGGGTGCCGGGCTTAATCTCAGCAATTATACCCAATATGTTTCCCAAACAAACGGTTCGCTCTCTGCCAAGAACGACTGCGTTATTCTATCCAACGGATCAGGAGAGCTTTTGAAAAGCATCAGTAAAACAATCCGTGACACTGCCAGAAGGGATGCTGAAAACAGCAATCTTCCGGGCAAATACATAAACCCCGCAGGCAGGTTTCGTTCTTACCTGGTATATGACGACAACCAGGTAATCAGGGGCATTATCTGCGCCCAGGTGCAATAGGGCATGAACGAACAGGTCACCAGGGCCCTGTACCTGGGCTGCTGCCTTATGATGATTGTTTCGGCTTTTACCGCCTTCTTTTCAGCCTATCATGACTATCAGGCCTATGTTTCCCATGTCCATGACTTTACCAGTCAACATGGCGTGGCAAGGGAGGAGCTCTTCATTGAAAGCGATGTCTATATAACAGGGCGTGAGGTAGCCGGCCTGGTCCTGGCAAGAAGAAAGGCAGAAAGCAAAAGGCTCACAGGCGAGTTGTACCAGGAGAACCAGTACCAGCCGGTATTTGAGGAATACCCCGAGGTCGTGGTAAACGGAGTAAGTTTTATTGATGTCAGGATAGAAGATATAGATCCTGATAGCCTGTTTCGGTGCGATATCGCCTTTGATCTCTATGGGAAACCGGTCAAAATGGAGATAAGGGGAAGGTAAGTATGGACAGCCCAGTATGGAAGATTCTCGGGTTTTTCCTTGCCGCGGTCCTGCTGTTCCTGGTTCCTGTCATGAACATGCTGGAACGCCAGGAAAGCGCCGCATATACGACGGTCTTCACAGAAACCAACCGTTTTGCGGATTCGGCGAGGGATACGGGTTATATCACCCCGAACATGTACAGTGAATTTATAAGGCGGCTTAACGCCACCGGCTGCACTTTTGATATACGCATCGAGCATGCAAAAAGCACCATCAGCCCGGTATACAGGCAGAACGGGCAGGTTCTTGAGTTCACGGGGGAATACGAAATCAGCCGCGTAGTCCAGGACCATGATGCCGTATTGTCAGTGCTGTTTCCGGACGATCCCACCCTGGGCGCATTTGACAGGGCAAGAAGGTACGATATGAAGGCCGGGGATTTGCTGTTCGTGGAGGTAAAAAACAGCGGGAAAACCATGATAACGGCCCTACGGGACATGATTCTGCTGTCGGACACCCGGCACCCCACCCTTTTTGTCAGGGCAGGAGGGCTTGTGAGAAATGAGGCTTACTAGCTTTTCCATACTGTTCGTTATCATTATAGGCCCCTTTCTGTGTATTACAGGTATACAGTCCCGGACCCTGCACAAGGACCGGGAACTGCGCGCATACTATGACCAGGTGCTGGATAACGCCGTGCAGGACGCGGTTTTCATACTGGCGCAGCACAGGCGCCAGATGTCCGGGGATGGAGGATTTACCCTTCAGAATACCCGTGAAATAGCCGTAAGCCATTTGTTGGATTCCTTGTTCTTCTCTTTCGGGGTATATGGCAATGAAATCGGTATGATACGGGTGAAGGGCTGTATGCCTGTCGTCATATTCCTTGAGCATGACGGATATGTGGCCTATGCCCTGAACCAATACGAGGGTCCGGATGGGTATACCATTATCGATTACTGCTGGTACCCGAAAAAGCCCTATTCCGGAGCCTTCGAACCGGGCGGGTATTATGTGAATTATACACTGGACGACACAGTGACCGTATATGATGCCACCAATGGACAGGAGATGGAAGGACCGTTTTCTGATTTTGCGGCCATAATTCCGCCGTTCCAAACACGGGAAGGATTTGAAACAGCCAGATTGGCCGCTGTCAGCCAGTCTGTCGAAAAGGACCTGGCCAGCCACATAGCCCGGTTCAACTCATTTGGCTCCCGGATGGGAGTGACGCATACCTTCAGGTTCCCAAGGATTGAGGCTGCAGACTGGATCCGGGCCCTGACCGATGAGGGCATGCTCGTGTTTGCCCAGGGCTTTCCGGTACTGACTGGAAGCTATTATGAAAGCAACGCTTTTGGGGGCGCCCGTATCCTCAAGCGGCCGGAGCTTGTGGGTTATGAACACGAAGGCAAGCTTATCTATTGTAAAAAATCCTGCGACCATTTCCTGCATATAAACAGCCTTCCAGGTTTCCTGCATGATAGCGTTGTAAGCTTTACCGACGCCCGGGATGCGGCCTCACAGGGCTATTATCCCTGTGATGTCTGCCGGCCTTAAACCGGTGTTAGTAGGTTATTCCACGATAAGCAGTCTCTCCTTTTATTGGGGTGTTTGGATTCGATGACCGCCCTCCTGTAAAAGCCAAGACAGATCTTGCAATTCTGCAGGATGGAAAGGGAGTATATCGCAATACTATTGATGAAAACCAGACACATAAAGAAATAGAAGCAGCTATTTCGCCTGATGCAAAAGAAATCACAGTTCGATTTGAGATAATTGGAGAAGTAAAGGAACGCATACCAATGATCATATTTGCAGATATTAAGGCGCGTTTGTTCCAGGAGGAAAATCAATAATATTGAGGCCCAGTTGTCCGATTCAAATTGGTCCGCTCCTGGGTTCAGTGATGATAAGGCTGCAATTTCAGTTGAAAAAGGCCCGCTTCTGGTTTTTTAATCGAAAGATTTATCTCCTGAAGTTGAAAATATCATATAATAAAATTATCATTAATATTACCTGCTATAAAGAATTATTGACTATAAGATGTAAGGGGTATCCAAGAATGAATTGTGACGTAAAATATCCATTGTACGAGACCACAGTCTTTGAAAATTTCCGGGTAATGGTTGAGAATGTGGCCAGGAAATTTCCCAACAGGATAGCGTATTCCTATAAAAACGATCCGCATGATAACAAAACTGTTGATGTGACGTTCAGCGAAGTGCGAGATTATGTGAGGAATATGGGCACAGAATTGATATCTCTGGGTTGTACTGGTAAAAAGGTTGCTCTTATAGGTGAAACATCATTTAATTGGATCTGCAGTTACTATGCGCTGATGGCAACAGGAGCGATCGTGGTCCCGATAGACAAGGATACGCCTCTTGGCGAATTGGCAGGGCTCCTTAGTTTTGCCGAATGTGAGTACCTTATCTACAGCAATTCTATAGAAGAAAAGATCATGCAGATAGACGACAGCGCTCCGACTGTAAGAACCTATATCTGCATGGGAGAGCCCAAGATGGAGTTGGCCCTAAAACTCTCGGACCTGGCTGAAAAAGGCAGGGTAAAATTCGAAAACGGGGATAATTCATATTATGACTATGAAATCGATCCGGACAGGCTTGCGACCATCGTATTCACATCGGGAACAACAGGTAAAGGCAAGGGCGTTATGCTGTCCCAGAAAAATATTGTTTCAGACATGACACAGGGCATGTACCTCTTTGCGATAACCCCCAAAACCATGTCTGTGCTTCCACCTCATCATACCTACTGTTCGACGGTGGTTTTTGTGGGCCATTTTGCCCAGGGCTGCACTATTTTCATCAACAGTGGATTAAAGTATTTTCTGAATGAAATAAAGGAGCAGCAGCCCAGCCATATGGTCCTTGTACCTTTGTTCGTGGAAACCATGTATAAAAGGATATGGACTACCGCTCAGAAAAGCGGAAAGGCCGATATGCTGAAGCGCATGATAAAGGTCAGCAACTTCTTGAGGAAAATAGGCATAGATTTACGCCGCGTTATCTTTAAAAGTATACTGGATAATTTCGGCGGCAAGCTAAAGATGATTATTTCGGGCGGCGCGGCCATAAACCAGGATATAATTGACATGTTTGATGCCATTGGGATAACCATTCTTAACGGATATGGCATAACCGAGTGTTCGCCTCTTGTTTCATGCAACAGGAATAAGTATCAGAAAAAAGGCAGTGTGGGGATACCGATAATAGGCGAACAGATTAAGATCAAAGACCCCGATGAAAACGGAGAGGGAGAGATCTGCGTAAAGGGACCAAATGTGATGCTCGGTTATTATAAGAATCCTGAAGCTACTGCCGCGGCATTCGATGAAGACGGTTACTTCATGACAGGAGATTATGGAAGGCTTGATGATGAGGGCTGGTTATACATTACCGGCAGACTGAAGAATATCATTGTACTTAGTAACGGTAAAAATGTATATCCCGAGGAGATCGAACAGGAGGTACAGAGGATAGACGGCGTGTCAGAGGTCATTGTTTATGCCGGAGAAACAGCGAACCAGAACAATAAGGAAGTTATCGTCGCCGAGATATTCCCGGATTACGAATTACTCAGATTAAGAGGTATAGAAGGTACGGAGGCTGTCAATGCATACTTCAATAAGGAGATAAAGAAGGTAAACAGTAGAATGGCGCCGCATAAGATCATCAGAAAGGTGAAGATCCGCGAAGAGGAATTCATTAAGAATACTTCAAAGAAAATACTCCGCCATGTCATCGATAAGAGCATCGACAATGAGGATTTCACGGAGAATTGAAGACATTCGGCTTATTAAACTCCGCTTCCTCCACATAAGGCCTTTCAGGATTGGCCAGGTTTTTGGGAAGGGCTTCCCTGGCGGCCAGCACAGCACCAAGTCTGTCTCCGCCCGAAAGATAGGTGCCGGAAATATCGGATAGATAAAGGGATTGACCCCTCAGTGTCTTTTGGACCTGTATTTCCAGCATCCGGGCATGCTATTCCACCTCTTTTGATTTCTGCTCTACCTGTTCCGACTTTTCCTTTATCACCTCTGACTGCTGCCTGATCATGGCGGCCTGGTAAGCGCTGTAGGAACCAAAGAGCAGGAAGAATAGGGAGATGGCGAATGAAAGGGTGAGAGCTTGTTTAACCTTGCGTTCCCTGTGTCTCTGCTTGAGATCGTCGAACCTGCAGTTGAGAATGGGGGCCAAAAGGCGGAGGATCTCGGTCTTGAGCTTTTTCTTCGTCCCGCCTAAATTCTGGGCGCGGATATCTGCCGCAAGGGGTTCAATCTCCTGGATCTCTTCGGTTACTGTACCGTCTTCGCGGACAGTCTTTTTCTTCACAAGACGGAGCTGGTCAGGGAAAGATTCCTCCGGTTCGCCTTCTATCAGCAGGGCAAGGATCCTGTCGTGCCCATGAAGTTCCGAAAATGTTTCGATCTCCTTGCAAACCCATTGGGAGTGGGGCGTCCTTGGCGAACAGATAACTATGAGATGTTCCG
>JAAYFY010000005.1 GCA_012728015.1 Clostridiaceae bacterium
AGCCTGTCGGAACATGACAGATCAATCAGTTATTACTGGCGTAATGAGGCCATTGAATATGCGGAAGGAAGGAAAACACGGGAGCAGGCGATTACCGATTTTAAGGAGTATGTGGACCAATACTTAGACTATTATGCCAAGAGGGAAACGTATTGGAACAAACCCGAGTAACCAGGAAGATAACGGCAGGCCAGCCGCCCCGGACCGGGCGGCTTTTTACATGCCCGCTCATTGAAAACAGTTGTCCATTATGCTACAATAAAAAGGCTAAAAGTGGCTTGTTTAAAGCGTTATAGCTTTACATTGCTGTCCGGAAGATACAATACAGGAAAAACAAGGCTTATGTCCATGGAAAGATGAGGGGACGCCCAAAGCGCCCATAGATTTCCGGCGGGACCAGGACCGAAGTGTTTTGAAAGCGAGGAGAGGAAATGAAAGGGACTTATTTCTTGGGAAACAAGAGGTTTGAAACCAGGGAGATTCCGGAGCGCGAACTAGCACCGGATGAAGTTCTGTTAAAGGTGGCCGCCTGCGGCGTCTGCGGCACCGATATCCATATATACCACGGCAGCAAGGGGTCCGCTGAAGTAACTCCCCCGGTGATCCTTGGCCATGAGTTTTCCGGAATTGTAGAGAAAATCGGCAGCGCGGTGGACAAGGTGGCAGTCGGGGACCATGTTACCGTGGATCCCAATAGATACTGCGGGAAATGCCATTATTGCGGTATCGGGAAGAAGCAGATGTGCGAGAACCTGTTTGCCATTGGAGTCAACCGTGACGGCGGGTTTGCGGAATACTGCTATGTTCCCCAGTCCCAGTGCTATAAACTGGATAAATCGGTGCCCCTTGAATACGGCGCCATGGCGGAGCCGTTGGCCTGCTGCCTTCACGGCTTAGACCGGCTGAGAATGAGGCAGGGCGATACCGTCTGTGTTATTGGCGGAGGCGCCATAGGACTGATGATGGTACAGCTGGCAAGGCTTTCGGGCGCATCTTCGGTCGTCCTGAGCGAGCCGGTCCAGCTCCGCCGAGAGATAGGACTTTCCCTTGGTGCCGATTACGCGGTGGACCCCATCAATGAATCGCTGCCGCAAAGGCTGCGCGAGATCCTGGGTACCGATGGAGCCGATGTGGTCATTGAATGCGTGGGAAATCTTACGGCCACAGGGCAGGCCTTTGAAGCTGCAAAGCGCGGCGCGACCATCCTGCTGTTCAGCGTGCCCAAGGCCGGTTCGTTCTATCAACTGAGCCTGGATGACGTCTTCCATAAAGAACTGACCATACTCGGTTCCATGATAAACCCCGATACTCACGAAAGGGCCGCGCAGCTCATCAACAGCGGGCGTATAGACCTGAAGCCCATTATTACGCACCGCTATCCGGTGGACCAGGTGGAAGAAGCAATACTGATGCAAATGTCCAATGAATCCATAAAGGTTATTGTGGGGAATTAATCAGGGTAATGCCGGCGCCATCCCGCCGGCAGTATGATTTATAGTTTCTCGAAAAACGGGATTTTCAGTCTGAATGTCTGCCGCTTTTTGTTTCCAGCCAGGCCGCGATGTCTTCGGCGAAGCCCCTGCTGCTGCCTGAGGCGAAACTGCCTCGAATCCTGTCCGCCAGGTTCCGGAAGCTGAAGGGGCATCCTGCCAGCACGTCAGGGAGCATGCTGATGAACGCTTCGTCCATGGCATCCGAGTAAACCTTCGAGGACACCACCCTTCCGTTTTCAAGGTTTAGGCCTATTTCAATTCCGCCCCAGGGAAACCGTGTTTCCATGGTTATATCGAACCTGGGAGTCTGTCCATAGCGCCATTCCCAGGAAGCATATTTTCCGCGCAGTTTTTGGACAGCTTCATTGTCGATATCCTCAGATCCTTCGCTGATTACGGGCTGATATCCATAGATATCGCTGAATGCCGCAACTAAAGAGTTGGCAGCCGCATCCACCGTAACAGAAGGGTTGAGTTCTGTGAGGTTTACCACCCTGGACTGTACAGACGCGACCCCTTTACCCGCTATCTTCTCCTTTGAGACCTGCAGGTATCTGGATAGCTTTCCCAAGTCGGAGGATACCAGGATAGTGCCGTGATGGTAAGCGCTGGATTTTGTAAAGTAGAACGCATTGCCTGAAAACTTTCGTCCATCGGCGGTGATATCATTCCTGCCGCTTTTTTCGGCATGGATACCCAGGCTTTTCACAGCGGAAAGGATAACATCCAGCTGCCGCTCAAAGTTGTAGTCTTCCCTTCTCATCAGGAACGTAAAATTGAGGTTTCCTTCATCGTGGTATACGGCGCCTCCTCCGGAGAGCCGGCGGGCAAGCTTTCCCCCCTCGCTTTCCAAAAGCTCGGTTCGGCACTCCCTCCAGGCGTTCTGATTCCTGCCGATCACCACCGTGTTCTGGTTCTGCCAGAGGTATAGTATGCACTGTCCTTTCCTGACATGGTTCAGGAGGTATTCCTCCACCGCCAGGTTCCACCACGGATCAAATACACTGGTCCGTATTACTTTAGTATGTTTGACGCTCATAGTCTTAACTCCCGCAAGACAGGGTTTAACACTCTTTTTAAGGATTATTCAAGATTATAGCATTCCCCGGATATGGTGGCAACGCGGTTTGTTTGCCCTTGGACATAAATGTTCAACGCGCGATTGGTGCTATGCCCGCATGCCATCCAGGCCGGTTTCAGGCCCCGGACAAGCGGCTGGGCCGCGGTTTTTCCGGGAGCGGGAAGCAATATCTCAATAATAGTGATATAATATAAATAAGAAGATAAAATCACACCAGGTTCCGGCCGGCCTGGCCGGGATGGTTTCCGGATTGAATCAAGACCTTGCGCATTGGCTCACATATAACTGGATCAGAAGCTGGCGTTGTTTTTTTGGAACAGTCATTAAGAACTTGTCATAACCGGTTCTTCATAAAGATGTCAAGGTGCGTATTTCCGCATAATAAACAGAAGATCTGCAGGGATACCCTGTAGCCGTAAGAGCGATAAAGAGGGTGATGGTATGAGTTTACTTGGCGAACGTGTAAAGCATCAGGTTTTCGGCGAAGGCAAGATTGTATCGGTAACAAAGAATTATGTGACTGTCAGCTTTGAAATAGGGGAAAAGGTGTTTGTCTATCCTGATGCGTTTGAGAAGTTTCTGACCCTGGTCAACCAGGAGCTTTCCTCTAAAATGGAGGCGTATTTTAAGCAGAGGGAGGAGCAAAAACCTAAGCAGCAAGGCCCTGAATACAAGGCTGAGGCAAAGCCTGAGCCAAAACCTGAGCCAAAACCGAAAAGGAAAAGCACAGCTTCTCCCAAAAAGCAGAAAAAGGCCCGCCTCAGGCTCAACATTGCCTTTAAGTGCAATTACTGTGATGGCGGAAAGAGCGAGGAAAGTATCGGGTTCCGCGGGGTATGCAGCGATGCCATGATCGATTATAATATTGAAACCGAGCGCCATGTCTGGTGCAGTTCGGCTGAATGTCCGTGTAAGAGCTATTATGATGGCAAATTGACCCGGGCTCAGCTTGAGGATTATCTGAACCAGCAGGGAAGCGGCGGTTTTGTCTGCTATGAAAGCGTGATGCTCCGGGATTGGAGGGCTGCTGCCGGAATAGTGCAGCATGGTAAAAACAAGGGGAAACCCATGAGGCTCATGCAGGTACAGCCCAACAGCCTGGCTGTCCTGACAACCAGGGAACCGAAAACACCGGAATCTAAGAGGATTATATTTGCGGTTTTCCTTGTTGATGATACATACGAGGGCGATAACAGGGATGAGGGCTATGTATCGGCGGAATCAGAATACAGGATTGAGCTGAGTATGGCTGAGGCAAAGCGGCTGAAATTCTGGAACTACTATTACAATCCCAACGCTCCCAGACTCATCAAGTTCGGCTCCGGCCTGCACCGCTATTTGTCTGATTTGCAGGCGGCGCAGATCTTAAGGGATATAGCGGCCGTAAAGGAGGGAACTAAGAAGGAAGCATTGGCAAAAAAGTTTTTCCAGCATTTCTGCAGGACTAACCGGATAGAAAAAGACAGCCTTCCAGAGCCTGACGGCGCGCTTGTAAGGATCAGGAACAAGGAGCAGGATTGAGTGCAGGCGCAGAAAGCCGCACAGGTAAAAAGGGGTGAATTCCTATGCGCCGCTGCGAACGCTGCGGCAGACATAGCTATTACGATTCCTGCCAGTACTGCGGGCTTAAATCGGGAAACGGCAAAAAAGCCCCGGCCCCGGCAGGCTTCGCGTATTTTTGGATAGTGATCGTCATTTTTGGGATCATCGCGTTTATTATGAATCCCGAATCTGTTATCCCCGTGGTGGGCATTGGTTGCTTTATCTGGGCTATGACGAGGCTTGGTGCCCAAAGGCTTGGCAAAAAGAATAAAAAGCACTGATGGCCATGATTTCGGACCCTTAGGCTTTAATAATGTCGGCGCCCTGTGTTAATCTTGTATAAAAAGAGGCATCCATGGGGGATGCCTCTTTTTCCATGAAATAAAGTCCAGCTTGTAATTGCCCGGAGTGTTCCCAGACTGCCGGCCTTTGCCTAAGCCGTGCTCTTCTTGCCGTTGACCACCTTTACAATGTAAAGGACAGCCAACAATACCGCCAGGGAAACAGGCAGAACGATCCAGACAGACTTTACAAGCCCGGCCAGGATATAGCCAACAAAGGATACGGCGGCCACGGTGAGCGCATAGGGAAGCTGGGTGGAGACATGGTTGATATGGTTGCACATGGCCCCGGTGGAGGACATGATGGTGGTATCGGATATGGGCGAGCAATGGTCTCCGAATACCGCGCCGGCAAGGCATGCGGATATGGAGATGACCAGGAGCTCAGGCATATTGCCCGAGGAGGCCGCATTGCTGAAGATAGCAACCACGAGGGGCAGAAGTATACCGAAGGTGCCCCAGGATGTGCCGGTAGCAAAGGACATGCCTGCGGCAACAGCGAATACGATGGCCGGCAGGAATATCGTTGCCGAGCTGCCTCCGAAGATACCGCTTACAAACTCATCTGCTCCAAGCATACTGGTCAGTCCGCTAAGGGTCCAGGCAAAGGTCAGGATGAGTATGGCAGGCACCATGGCCTTAAAGCCGTTAGGCAAGCATTCCATGCACTCGTTGAAGGTAAGCACCTTGCGGACAATGAAATAGATGATAACAATGATCAATGCCAGGGCCGATCCCAAAGACAGGCCGAGTGAAGCGTCGCTGTTGGCAAAAGCTTCCTGTATGTTCGCGCCTTCCAGGATACCGCCCGTATAGAGCATACCTAAAATGCAGAGTACGATCAGGATGACCACCGGAAGGATCAGATCCTTCACCTTCCCCTTACCGGAAGGCACTTCATTTTCCTGGCCTTCAAAAGGACGATCCGGCGTTGTGTAAAGGTCGCCCTTTAAGGCGTTTTCTTCGTGTTTTCTCATGGGTCCGAACTCAATCCCCGCTAAGGTGATAAATATAATCATGGCTAAGGTCAGAAGGGAATAAAGGTTGTAAGGAATAGCGCGGACAAAGAGCTCAAAACCGTCGTAGCCTTCAACAACGCCCACAACAGCGGCAGCCCAGGATGAGATAGGCGCGATCATACATATGGGCGCGGCGGTTGCGTCAACGAGGTAGGCCAATTTGGCGCGGGAAACCTTGTGCTTGTCGGTGACGGGCCTCATCACGTTGCCGACCGTCAGACAGTTGAAATAGTCATCCACAAAAATAAGGACCCCAAGCCCAAATGTGGCAAGAATGGCGCCTTTCCTGGTTTTTATTCTCTTGCTGGCCCATTCTCCATAGGCAGCCGAGCCGCCGGCCTTGTTCACCAGGCACACGATTACTCCCAAGACCACCAGGAAAATCAAGATGCCCACATTCCAGTCGTTTGCGAGGGACGAAATGAAGCCGTCGGTGAACATGGTTGTGAACGCCTTCAGGGGATTAAAGTTCGCATAAAGCAGAGCGGCGCTCAAAATCCCTATGAAGAGTGAGCTATATACTTCTTTTGTGATTAAGGCCAAGGCTATGGCGATTATTGGCGGAAGAAGGGACCAGAATGTTCCGTAGATAAAGCTCTGGTATACTTCCCCATCCGAGCCTTCGGCAAAGACAGGAAGTGCGGAAAGGATCAGCAGAACTGTAACGACAAACAGAAATAAGAGCAGTTTTCTCGGTTTCATAACCTACCCCCTAATATGTTTTTATGGCTGTATAAAAAAATGAGGCAGGAGCGCTCCGGGCGTCCGTCCCCATTGATAGCCTGAAACACAAAGGCAAACGGCTCCTTTCATAAGCATACCATTAGCTTGGCAAATGTCAAACATTAATGAAAGATACAGTTTCAGATACTGTAAGCACCTTGTTCCGCCTGTAAAAGTCCCGGAAATCCTCATAACAGGCAATTAACTATTGACTTACCGAAAGAAAAATGTAATATTTGAGGTAACATAATCATATAGGATAGACCCTTTAATTATATAGATGAAAAACCTCCTGTTTCAATGAATCATGGCAAGGAGCCCATGCAGGCATACAGTCGTTTGATAGAGATATTCAACCAGCCTCAAAAGCCATAACCCCGTTGGACGAGGGTTATGTGCATTATAAAATCTTTGGAATTGGAGGGTCAAAGATGAATAAGGTTCTCAAAACATTGCTTGGTGTATGGAACACCAAGACCATCGTCGCAATCGCCATCGGCGCCGCTCTTTTCGGTGTTCTGATGAATTACGGCGGAATTCCGATCTACACCAACACCAGACTGACAACAGCAATGATCGTTCCTGTTATAGTGGGTTCTATGTTCGGTCCTGTACCGGCTTTTATCAGCTGCTCGGTTGGCAATGTCATCGCTGACCTGATCGGCGGTTGGGGTCTTTGGTTCGACTGGTCGGTGGGCAACGGTGTATTGGGTTTTATCATTGGTCTATTGCCGCTTTATGGCGCGAAGATCAATGAAGGCATCTTCAAGCCTGTTCATGCGGTTATCTATGCTATAGTATGCGTTATTGGCAATGCCTTAGCGTTTGGTGTTATCACTCCCTTATTGACTGTGGCTTTCTACGGAGGCGAGCTGACAATCACATTCCTTCAGGCTTTCGCAGGAGGCATAGCCAACACGGCTGTATTGGTAATAGTCGGCATTCCGATCCTCTATGCCCTCGCAAGGCGCAGCGCGCGTGGCTCAAACCTCGTAATGGAAGAAGAAAAAGAAGAGTAGTGCATATAAATGAGCGCACCCATTGTAGAGTTTAAGAATTTTGGCTTCAGATACAAAACACAGAAGAGCCCGACACTCTATGACATCAATCTTACTATCCGAAAGGGAGAAAAGGTTTTGATTCTTGGCCCCAGCGGAAGCGGTAAGTCGACGCTGGCCAACTGCATCAACGGGTTAAATCCATTTTCATACGATGGGGTTATCACAGGCTCATGCAAAGTTGCTGGCATGGAAACCAAAGATGCCAGCATTTTTGCACTGAGCAAGGTTGTAGGAACCGTTCTCCAGGATTCAGACGCCCAATTCGTGGGCCTGAGCGTGGGGGAAGACATCGCCTTCGCGCTTGAAAACCAGAGCGTGCCGCGGAAAGAAATGCTGCCGATGGTTGACCAGGCTGCCAGGATTGTGGGTATGGAAGATTTCCTCATGCATGTGCCTTACGACCTGTCGGGCGGGCAAAAGCAAAAGGTTGCCCTGGCTGGCGTTCTGCATGGGGATGTTGAGCTTCTGATTTTCGACGAGCCCCTGGCGTCTCTTGATCCCAGGACGGGAATGACCGCCGTGGAACTTATCGACCGCATCCATAAGGAGCAGAACAAAACCATCGTGATCATTGAGCACCGCCTGGAGGATGTTCTGCACCGCCGCGTGGACAGGATCGTGCTGATGAACGAGGGAAGGATAGTATACGATGGCGATGCCGACAGCCTTCTGGCTTCCGACCTGTTGACACGGTACGGCATCCGGGAGCCACTGTATATCATGGCCATGAAATATGCCGGGTGCGGGATGTCTCCCGGCCAGAAACTGTCGGACATCCATCAGTTGGACCTTTCACCCTTTGAAGAGAAGCTTAAAAAGCAGCATCTGATGGAGATCGAAAAGCATGTCCCGAAGATCGGCGAGGAAATCTTAAGGGTTGAGGATGTCACCTTTGCCTACGGCAAGACCCCGGTCCTGAAGGACGTATCCTTTACAATCAGAAAGGGTGAAAAGGTTGCCTTCGTGGGTAAGAACGGGGCCGGCAAGAGCACCATGGCGAAGCTGATCTGCGGCATAGAAAGGCCCCGGCAGGGCCGTGTCCTGATGAACGGCGCTGACTACATGAGCCTTTCCATTAAGGAAATCGGCGAGAAAGTCGGTTACGTCATGCAAAACCCGAACCAGATGCTGGTAAAGGATATTATCAAGGACGAGGTCGAACTGGCCATGCTGTTAAGGGGCAAGAGCAGGAAAGAGATGGATGAGGCTGTCAAAAAGACGCTAAAGATGTGCGGGCTCTGGCCTATGCGAAACTGGCCGGTTTCAGCGGTGAGTTACGGGCAGAAGAAGAGGGTCACTATCGCGTCCATCCTGGTCCTGCAGCCCGACATAATCATTTTGGACGAGCCGACTGCCGGCCAGGATTTCCGCCACTACACCGAGATTATGGAGTTTTTGGACGAACTCAACAGGGAATACGGCATCACCATTGTGTTCATTACCCATGACATGCACCTTGCCATCCAGTACACCGACCGTGCCGTTGTATTTGCTGAAGGGGAAGTGGTAGCCGATGATTCTGTCTTCAAGGTGCTGTCCGATGACGAGGTCATAAACCGGGCCAACCTGAAGCAGACCTCGCTCTATACGCTTGCCAGGCGCCTGGGTTTCGAGCCCGAGGCATATATCGAGCACTTCATCAATTATGAAAGGATGGTGAGGGTCCATGGAAAACCGGCTGCTGATTAACCTTGTCCCCGGTGACACCTTCCTTCACAGGCTGACCGGAAAAACAAAGGTCCGTACCTTCATCATCCTCCTGGTGTATATCATCATGTCATTTGACATCCGGCTGATAATGCCGCTGCTCATACTGACCATCATTGGCCTTGTATCGCTGAAGACGAACTGGAAGAGGGTTAAGTACTTTATTATCGTAATAGCGGCCGTAAACCTGCTCAATATTGTGCTTTTCTGGCTGGCTGACCCGGACATCGGCTCTTACTGGTGCGGAGGAGGGAACACGGTGCTGCTAAGCCTGACCGGGCGTCTGTTCCTGTCAGCCGAGACCCTCTGGTATCTTAGCGTCCGCTTTATCAAAATGATTACCTCCTTCATGGTATCCCTTGTTTTCATACTGTCCATAACACCTTCGGAGATGGCGGCGGGCCTTTATTCCATCAAGGTGCCCTACAAGATATGCACCATATTCTCCATAGCCTTCAGGTACATCCCCGATATAGCGAGGGATTTTAACAATATTAAAGTATCCCTGCAGACGAGAGGAGTTGAGCTGGATCCCAAAAAGGCCTCCCTCATGAGCCGTATTAAACAGAATGTACTGATCCTGGTTCCCCTGATCATCACCTCCTTCGACAGGGTGGGCAATATTTCCAACGCCATGGACCTGAGGGGGTTCGGCAGGGGAAAGACCAGGACATATTACAGCGAGCATGAGGAGCTTAAAGCCGATAAGGTCTTCAAGGCAATCCATATCATTCTATTGCTGTTTTGCGCATATTGGATAATCACGCAGAACATTATGCCCCAGACCATCAAGATGTGGTATCCGTTCGCATGAGTTTTGAAAAGTATTACCCTGATATAATAAGGAGCATATCGGACCTGATAAGAATGCCCACTGTCTACGACGCCGCGACGGTGACCCGGCGCATGCCTTATGGCAAGGGCGTTTACTCTGGATATGAATGGCTTAGGAACAAAGCCCTGACAGATGGTTTTGAGGTTTTGGAATTCGACGGGCATGCCCTGGCCATCCGCATCCCCGGGAATATTTCCGGGGAAAGGATCGATGTCATATCACACCTGGACGTGGTGCCTCCCGGCAACGGGTGGCATGGGGACCCCTTCAGCGGGGCAGTGCGTGACGGGATGATTTACGGCAGGGGAGCATATGACATGAAAGGGCCGTTAATTCTGACCTATTACGGGCTCAAATACATCAGGGACCAGCGTATACCCCTGAAAAGGGAGATCCGTGTGGTGGCAGGCTGCGACGAGGAGCGTACCATGAATGACATCAGGTACTATACCGAAAAGGCAGGAAACCCCACGTTTGCCTTCACACCCGACGGCAGGTTCCCGTACACCCTTGGCGAGAAGGGGGCTCTGATGTGGGAGGTGGACGGTGTTGCGAAAACCTCCATTGAGGTCCTTGACGGCGGGGTGCATTGCAATGTGGTAAGCCCGGCGGCATGGGCGCTGGTCAGGAACGGCGCGGGCGCCGGCGAGTATGAGAGGATTTTAAAGGAGAAGGAATATATGGGCAGTGCATCAGATGAGGGAGACAGGGTCAGGATCCAGGTGTCCGGGAAAGAGGCCCACGCGTCAATGCCGGAAGCCGGGGAGAACGCCACGGTGCGTCTTTTGGAAATCATAAGCCTGGCAGTTGAAGATAACCTGGCGAAGCATCTGCATGACTGCTTCCATGACATCAACGGCAGAGGAGCCGGCCTGGATTACGATATAGAGCCCATGGGAAAACTGACCATGAACCTGGGGATACTTAAAATCCGGAACAACACGGTGTCGGCCCAGATTGACTGCCGCTACCCGTATGGGATAACAGCCGATATACTTACAGGCAAGATCCAAGAAACCCTGAAGCCTCTGAAGGTGACCCTGAAGTATGACGACAAGCCTACTTTGACCGACAAGGATTCCCCGTGGCTTAAAATACTGCTGGACACCTACAGGGAGATCAGCGGGGATACCGATGCGAAGCCCGTCATAAGCGGCGGCGTAACGTACAGTAAAGCCGTTAAAAACTGCGTTGCCTTCGGCCCCGGCAGGGAGGGTGACCAGGTACTGGCTCACCAGGCCGATGAGAGGGTTGAAATTGAAAGGCTTAAGCAGCTTTTTGAGGTTTACGCAACCGCCATGGCGCGGCTGGCCGCCTGGTGAGAGAAGCGCTTGGCATGCGACAAATCGTTTTGGTTTAATATAGAAGGGGTTTATGGATATGGAAATACCCATCCTTGTATTCCAGACAGACTTTACCTATAAAGAAGGAGCGGTCTGCGCCATGTATGGCGTGGTCAAGTCGGTGGACCGCAGCCTGGAGATCTTTGATGGGACCCATGAGATCCCGCGTTTTGACACATGGAGCGCATCCTACCGCCTGTACCAGACTATGCGCTTCTGGCCGAAGGGCACGATATTCGTGTCGGTCGTGGATCCCGGGGTCGGAACCTCCAGGCGGGCATGCGTGGCCAGGACAAGCGGCCATTACTATGTCGTCACCCCTGATAACGGCTCTCTGACCCATGTAAAGGCATATATGGGCATTGACGAGGTGCGGGAGATAGATGAAACCCGGAACCGGCTTAAGGGCAGCGAGGGTACCAGTGTCTTCCACGGCAGGGACCTGTTTGGATACTGTGCCGCGAGGCTCGCCAGCGGAATCATTGCCTATGAGGAAGTGGGGCCAGGCTATCCGGTGGAAGAGATCGTGACGCATCCCATTATCAAGCCTGAGGTGAGCCGCAATCGGGCCCAAGGCATCTTTGAGATCTGCGACCCCAATTTTGGGAACATGTGGACCAATATTCCCGCAGGCTTATTCCTGGATAACGGATTCGAGTATGGTGATATGCTGGACATGACCATCAGCCACATGGGCAGCGTGGTCCACCATGAAAAGGCCCTCTTTGCAAGGTCTTTCGGTTATGTGAATAAAGGCGAAACAGTTATTTATACAAATGAGCTTATGAGGATCGCTGTCGCCACATGCATGGGAAATTTCCGCGAAACCTGGCATGTGGATTATGGCCCCGACTGGACGGTTTTAATTGAAAAGAGGGAATAGAAGGCAAGGAGGTCATTATGAGCAGGCTGCTGATTTTTCAATCGGACTTCGGCATAGCGGATGGGGCGGTCAGCGCCATGTACGGAGTGGCGTACTCGGTATGCCCGGATCTGAAGATATCCGACCTCACCCATGAAATACCCCAGTACAATATCTGGGAGGCGTCCTACCGCCTGATCCAGACAGTGAACTACTGGCCGAAGGACTCAGTATTCGTTTCGGTGGTGGATCCAGGGGTGGGCTCCACCAGGAGGAGCATCGCTGTGCGGACCAACAGCGGGCATTACATAATCACTCCAGATAACGGAACGCTGACACATGTCAAAAGAATGATAGGCATGGCAGAGGCCAGGGAGATCGACGAGGAAAAGAACCGCCTGCCAAGTTCTAGCGATTCCTATACATTCCACGGCAGGGATATCTATGCCTATGCCGGAGCCCGGCTGGCCGCGGGGTTTATCGGTTTTGAGGATATCGGACCCGTAATTGATGTTAACAGCGTGGCGGAACTTCCTGTAACAGAACCTGTAATCCACGGGGATGCTCTTACAGGCTCCATAGATATTCTTGACGTGCGGTTTGGAAGCCTCTGGACCAATATCAGCAAGGAGCAGTTCAAGACCCTGGGAGTTCCCTACGGCGGCAGGGTGGAGATATCCATAATGAATGACACCCGGGAGGTCTACCGCAATATTATACGGTTTGCCAAGTCCTTTGCGGATGTTTACATAGGTGAGCCCCTGGTTTATGTGAATTCCCTTGACTATATCGCTGTGGCCATTAACCAGGGTTCATTTTCAAGGGCGTATAATGTTTCGCCGGGATCAAACTGGAAGATCTCCTTTAAGAAGGCGACCATACTGCCTTAGGGCTTAAGGCGCGCTGTGGTTTTTCATGGCGGGGCATAATAAACATGGGGAGAATGAAGATGGAAAAACAGATCGTGCTTTCAAAAACCGTTTATGAATTATGCAGGGAAGATCCTGAGATCATCGGTATCATGAAAGAGCTGGGCTTTAAAAGCATAACGAATCCGGCAATGCTGAATACCGCCGGCCGCTATATGACCATTCCGAAGGGAGCGGCCATGAAGGGGATTGACCTGGAAGAGATTAAGGAGGCTTTCCGGCAGAGGGGATACGAAATAATCGAATAACCGCGTTTTATCAAGCCGGGTTTTCAAGAAGCGCGATAAGGAGGATGAACCGGAGATGCAGGACGGGAGAGCGTTCCCGTCCTTTTTGTATCTTTTACGGCAAGACGCAAGAAAGGCAACTAATTATTGTTAAGGGATTTGAAGTAAAACCTGATTGAGCATGACAAAAAAGGGTAAACAAAATATGGTTTACCATATAATTCTATTGCAGAGGAGGTTTGTCATGGATAATTCCAGATCTACCGAACCAATCAGCATCTTGAGCATAGTACCGGGAAGAAACGTAATCCTTTCTGACGCATCAGGTGTATGGACCGTTGAAGCGGTGGAACAAAACAAGAAAGACATTTTGGAACTGGTGAGGAAGTTTGGGGGTAAGCCCTGGGCTTTTCTGGGTGATGTGGCCAAGATGGCGCCTATTGTAGATGCCGAGGTTTCAAAGGCTTTTTCCAGCATGCACCCAATGTTTGAATCCAACGGCGCGGTAGCTTGCGCGTTTGTAGTAGGCAGCGCCATAGCCATCAAGGTCCAGGCACAGCGGCATCATGATACATCAGGAGCGCAAAAGCTCAAGATAGGTCATTTCAGAACCCGAGAGGAAGCTCTGGACTGGCTGGCCACTATTGGTGTTTAGCACCCGGTAAAAGACCAGCTTATTCTGTGCCGGGCACAGAGGAGAAGGGGGTAGAGCCTTGTTGAAAAATAAGGAGAAAATCATTCAAACTATCGGTATTGTAAAGCTCCCGGCCATTGCAGCGCTGTCGGGTATTGTACTGGGAGTTCTTATAGGTCTGATCAGTCAGATCTATTCTTTGATTATTCCTGTTGGGTTATGTTCCCTGGTGGTCAGCGGCGTAATGTTCTATTTAAATGAAAGAGCCAACGAAAACCTGTATAAAGGGATATCTGTCCTGATTGAGGCTCAATCCCCCTCATATAAACACCGCTGCAGCAGCAAGAGTCACGGGAAAATCGTCAACAAAGTGGAAAATCTGATCAGGCATTATGAGAACCTGGTAAGTGAACTAACCCTATCCCATCAAGAGATCGACAAGTTGTTTGGGGAACTGTTCGATCTGTCTGACAAGAGTTTTTCTGATATTGCCAGGGTTTTTCAATGCCTTGACGAGATATCCGAGCCGGTTAACAGGCAATCTGACGAACTGCAGGAATGTACGGCCAAGGTAAACGGTTTATCGGACCACCTGGATGCTATACATAACAACTATAGCTCGATCCTGGAAGGCTCGGCAAGCATCAACCGATTAAGCGGTTCAGGTTTGAAATCTATTGAGGAGCTGCAGAACAAGTTCAAAGCGACATACCAGATGTTTGAGGAGATATCTGCGTCCATTAATAGCTTCTCAGAGATTATCAGCCAGATTCATGAGTTTGTCGGATCCATCACTGCCATCAGCAGGCAGACCAATCTATTGGCGCTCAATGCTTCCATTGAAGCGGCCAGGGCGGGAGAGGCCGGCAGAGGCTTCACAGTTGTTGCCGATGAGTTCAATAAGCTGTCCATGCAAAGTGAGGAGAGCGCATTGCGGATTTATGACCTCATAGCCAGTGTAGGTGATCATTATAACACAATTACTTTATCTCTTGATTCTTTAAGCCAGGCCATAAATGAACAGAGGCATTCTGTCACCGAGACCGATAAGGCATTTGAAAGCATAGCGCAAGCAGTCTTCTCAATTTCCGATGAGATAAAACATGTCAATGAATCGCTTGAAGAGATGAAAAAGAATAAGGCTGAGGTATTCGGGCTCATCAGCAATACATTTGCATTGTCCAGGGAAACAGTTACAAAAACCGAAGATGTCGCTACTATCATTGCTTATCATGTACAGACAGTTACTGATGTTTTTGGATATGTGAAAAAAATAAATGAGCTTATGCTGAAAAACAGCAAAGCAACGGCATAAGGTCTGCGGCCGATAAACTGGAGAAGAAACACAAATACAACATTGGTGTAATAAATTAACTGGTTTCATCGGTCCACCATGTGGTAATAATCATTTGCCCGGTGTAAATCCGTATGGCATGATCCTGCCAGTTTAATAAAGCGTAGTGACTGCGATTAGCTGTTTTTGGTGATAATATGGTTTTAAGACAGGCAAGCAGACGCTTGATAGTGTTTGTTGTTTTTATTTTAATACTTGGCTTTATTACGCCGGTGTCAGGAAGCGCACTTCAAATAGACAAGCCTAAGCATGTTCTAATTCTGAATTCATACCATGAGGGTTTTACCTGGACACGCGAGATTGTTGATGGGGCCCTCAGCACGCTTCAAAGCTCCGACTACATGTCCGAATACATATTGGATATCTCTGTTGAATACATGGATTGGAAAAACTACCCTTCCCAGGATAACCTCAGTTATCTCTACGACCATTACTTCTATAAATATAAAGATCGCAGGATTGATGTTATCATAACCTCGGATGACGCGGCCCTTGAGTTTTCCCTGAAACACAGGGCGGAGCTGTTTTCTGACGCACCGGTAGTTTTCTGCGGTGTCAATGAAATGGGAGTTTCCACCATTATCAACCAACACGAAAACGTGACCGGTGTCCTGGAACAGGTGGATCCGGGGGATACTGTCAAACTGGCTGTTGAAGCCATGCCTCATCTTAAAAAGATGTATCTTGTCTATGACAATACTGAAAGCGCCATGTCCTCCGGACAGCTGGCCATTTCTACCCTGAAAAAGCTCAGGCCCGACATAGAGGGCGTCAGCCTCAACAACATGACATACGAAGAGGTATTTGAGGCCGTAAGCAATGCTGAGCCCGACAGTGCCATCTTCATCGTTTCCTTCTACGGCGACAGGGAAGGAAGGACAATGAGCTTCGAACAGCTGTGCCATATGATAAGCCAGCAGACAAAGGTCCCGGTTTTCAACCTTTATGATTTCACCATCGGGCATGGCGCCATAGGGGGGAGCATGTTAAGCGGCAGGAAGCAGGGAGAAATAGCGGCAAGCATAGCTCTGCGAATAATGGACGGGGAACCTGCCTCCAGCATCCCCATATCGGACGAAAAGACCGTGAGTGCCATTTACGATTATAATCAGTTGTCCAGGTTCGGAATCCCCATTGACCGGGTGGACGACAACAGCGAAATCATCAATAAGCCCTTCTCCTTTTTTGAAACATACAAAACGCTTGTTTTGATTGGAGTGGGTGTTATAACAATTCTCTCAGCCTTGCTGGTGGTTCTGATGATCTATGTCAGGAGGCTGAAGGCCGCTGAAAGGCAGCTCCAGGAAAGCTACAGGGAGATGGAAGCCACATACGAGGAGCTCTTTGCGACCCAGGGCGAGCTCAGCGTCAAGTATGAAGAAATGAAGGACATACAGGAAAAGCTCCGGCAGAATGCCTATCATGATTCGCTGACAGGGCTTCCTAACAGGCTGTCCCTGACTGAACATATACAGGAAGTAATCAAGGCCAGAAAAGACGGCCTATGTGCCCTGTTGTATGTCGACTCCGATAATTTTAAGTTTATCAATGATACTCTGGGGCACTCATATGGCGACAAGCTCATAATCCGGATGGGTAAGAGGCTGTCTTCCATCCTGAAAAAGCACCAGACTATCTACAGGCTTGGAGGCGACGAGTTTATCATATGCTATTCCGACCCCAGGAGCCTGAAGGATGTGGAGGCCTTTGCGGACAAGATCATCCGCAGCTTTGAAAAACCCTTTGTCATAGCCGGAAGCACATTATACGTTACCGTGAGCATCGGAATATCCATATACCCGGACCATGGAACCAGCACCGAGGACCTTCTGCGGCATGCCGACCTGGCCATGTATAAGGCAAAAGCCAAGGGGAAGAACCGGTACTACATATACAACAGGGATCTGCAGGTTGAATTTGACAAGAGGATGAAGATAGAAAGGAATCTGAGGGGCGCATTGGCAAATAATGAGTTCTTCCTGCATTACCAGCCCCAGGTTGACCTTCTGGAAGGAAGAATCACGGGCTTCGAGGCGCTGATCCGCTGGAACAACCCTGAATTGGGATTTGTGCCGCCGCTGGACTTTATCGGTATCGCTGAGGAAACCCATCTTATTGTCCCCATCGGTCAATGGGTTCTCAGAAATGCCTGTATGTTCCTTAAGAAACTCAATGACATAGGTTTCCGTAACCTTATGATAGCAATCAATGTATCTATCCTGCAGCTTTTACAGGATGATTTTGTAGATATGGTGCTGGATACCATTGAGGAATCCGGGCTGAAGCCCAGGAAGGTGGAACTCGAGATCACCGAGTCAATTTTGATGGAGTCATTCCAGACCATAAGGGCAAGACTTCTAAGGCTGCGGAAGGCCGGGGTCAGGATTGCGCTGGATGATTTCGGCAAAGGATATTCCTCCCTGAGCTACCTTGGACAGCTTCCCATAAACACGCTGAAAATAGACAAATCGTTTATAGATGCCCTCTTAACAGGAAGGATGGGAGAAAGCTTCATCGACACCATTGTCATGATGGGACGCAAAATGGGTCTTGTGGTTTTAGCCGAAGGTGTCGAGAGAAAGGAGCAGATCGACTATCTCATGAAGCACAAGTGTCACAGGGCTCAGGGCTATTATATCAGCAAGCCCATGCCCGAGGAGCAGGCCATCCTGCTCTGCAGGGAATGGTTTGACCAGGAGGTGGAGGGTCCGCGCCAGAGCAACTGGTAATCCGGATGGTAACAGAAGGGGGCATTGATAACGATCTATCGATGCCTTTAAATTTGCCCTTTTGCTAAATTGCGATTCATAATGCCGGGGATTTAGAGTGATATAATATATAGAGGACCACGACGGCAAAGGTTTATGGGGGTATTTTGATGGCTGATGAGAAAACAGGAATCCTAAAGGATATGCTCAAAAGCAGCGTGTATGTGGTATTTTTCGGCGGAGCGGGAGTATCCACCGAAAGCAATATTCCTGACTTCAGGAGCGAGGACGGGATATACAAAACCCTGACAAAATACCGACGCTCCCCTGAAGAACTTCTGAGCCATACCTTTTTCATGGCGCATCCCGAGGAGTTTTTCGATTATTACAGGGGCAACCTCATATTTGCCGATGCCAAACCAAACCGTGCCCACCTGGCGCTTGCCGAGTTGGAGAAGAGAGACATTTTGAAATCGGTGGTCACACAGAACATCGACGGCCTGCATCAAATGGCTGGAAGCCGCGAGGTCCAGGAACTCCACGGCTCGGTTCACAGGAACTATTGCATGAAATGCGGGGAGAAATACGGCCTGGAGTACGTGGTTAACTATCAAGACACAGTTCCAAAATGCCGGAAATGCGGCGGTATAGTCCGTCCTGATGTTGTCCTGTATGAGGAAGGCCTGGACATGAGTGTTTTGTCAAAGGCTGCCGCGCATATCCGGAAGGCCGATATGCTGATTGTCGGAGGCACCTCCCTCGCCGTATACCCGGCAGCCGGGCTAATCGATTACTACGGCGGTAATAAGCTCGTCCTTATCAATAAATCCTCGACCCCGTACGACCGGCGCGCCGATCTGGTTATAAATGATTCCATAGGAAAGGTTTTGGGAGATGCTGTATTTGAACAGTAACGGGGATAACACCGGTATTTATTAAACCATGGCAATGATGTAATATGGTGTATATCATCAGCTTTTACAGAAGAGGAAAGACGGCAATGTGTAAAAGAATTCTTGTATTGTTCTGCCTGCTGGCAGCGATCCTGGCCCTGGGCTCCTGCTCGGGAAAGCCGAATACAGGGGATACGGTTCTGCCCCAGGACTTTTCTGATACTTTGCTGCCATTTGAAGCCGACGGGAAATGGGGGTATATCAACCCTAAGGGCGAAGTAATCATAGAGCCTGTTTACGCATATGCCGGCTATTTTTCCGAGGGTCTGGCCATTATATCTGACGGAGAGCTGTATGGTTATATAAATACCAGGAACCAGGTTGTCATCCCGCCCAGGTATACCGGTGCCGGTGAGTTTGCCAACGGCTGCGCGGCGGTATGCACGGGCGATTGGCAAACCGGGGCAGCGCTGTGGGGGTTTATAGACACCACCGGGAAAGAGATTGTAAGCCCCAGGTTCCTTTATGCGGAGAACTTTACCCCCGAAGGTCGCGCATTGGTCTGGACCGAGCAGGGTGAAGAAGTGGTGAAGGGTTTTGTAAACACCAGCGGAGAAGTCTTTATTCCCGGTGGATTTGAAATATGCTCCGGTTTTTCGGACGGATTGGCCCTGATCAGGCAGAATGATTTGTTCGGGTATATAAATGTCGATTATGATATTGCTATCGCCCCCCAGTATGAGTTTGCCGGCGACTTCGGTGAAGGGGTGGCCTATGGTGAGAAAGACGGCGGGAAATACATAATAGACAAGAGCGGGAATATCCTGGCCCCGGCAGAGCATGTCTTTGGCACCTTTTCCGACGGTCTGGCGGCCATCGTAAAGGATAACCTGTACGGCTACATCAACAAGGAAGGGAAAGTTGTTATAGAACCCCGTTTCACGTGGGCAAAGGATTTTTGCAACGGCCTGGCGGCGGTCCAGACAAAGATGGATGCGGGAGGCAAATGGGGATTTATCAATACCGCGGGCGATATTGTTATCGACGCGGTTTATGATGAGGTTGAGGATTTCACCAAAGACTATACCCGGGCATACAGATATGACAGTCTCAAATACTTTATCCTGGACAAAACAGGGAAAATCATTTATTCCGGCAGGTACAGCATAGAATAAGGGACGGCTCCAAACCGTCCCCTTTATGGTCGCAGCCATTTGCATCGCTGACATCGGGAGCGTTTCCTGCCAATACGAAGGCAAATACTCGAGGCTAGCGAAAATGTACTCGATATCCTCAAAGCCTTCATGGTCATCAATAGCACAGGCGCCTGCGGCCCCCAGGAGCGTCCCGTCTACCATGAAAAAGATGTGGGCTTGCCATTCACCCGTTTTCGGCTTTTCGTATTCAACCCTGTAACCAGTGAAACCGGCTATGGTTGTTTCCACGATCTCATCAATAGCGACTTCTTTTCTGTACTGATCCTTCATTGTCTCCACATAGTATTCCGCATATTCCCTGAGATCCTTACCATCAGAGTTATCGATTACGTATACACAAAAAAGGCGGCTCGGGCATTCCTGCTGCGCTACCACTAATGCCTCTACTTGCCATGTACTGTGCAAAGTTCAACGCCCCAACATCAGATTGTGCAGCAACTCGATTTCGTGCATCATAATACTGTGGCGTTATCCCCGCTTCTTGTTCTGTGAGAGAGGCCAACGCCTGCTGATACGCCTTGTCCAATGCGGCAATTCTCGCCCGCTGCTGGGCTTGTAGGTATTCGTTAATCAAGTCACGCACGGACGGGCCAGTGTCGGCGGGTGTTTCGGGCGGGAGTTCTTCTGGAGTCTGAGCAACTCCTGCCACTTGTCTTTCGATTGGGTCTACATTTGGAGTGGTTTGTCCTGTTCCGCCTGTTGTGGGCGTCGAGTTTATAACCGCGGGAGGCTGTGACGACACTGACGGCGTGGAGGGTGCGGGCGATGACTGGGTCTTAGCCTGCTGTGACGCCACATAGCCCTGGTATCGCTGTGCCGCTTCCTGTGCCATTTGTACGGCAGTTGGCACCTGCGCCACTTCTTGCGCCGCCGTAGGAGTGGGCGGTCCAGATAACTGGGACACCCATCCATATCGAGGGTCATAGTATGCCATATTCTCATCTCCTTTGAGCATGAAAATAGCGCCCGCTTTCGCAGACGCTTGAAAATAGATATAAAAAAGACACCCGCTTTTGGGGGTGCCTTTCTTACAAGGGTCTTCGGTTATTTGAGTTTTTCTAAAATCGGTTTGATTTGATTAATTGGTATTGCAAAATTGCCCCCATCGTTGCCCCTAATATTCATTGCCGCCAATTCACCGTTAAGGTTGAAAATTGCCCCACCGGATGAACCGCCGATTAAGTTGTTTTCCGTTACCGCCATGAGCATCCCTGAGCTTGTATATGCCGAACCCGAATAGATGCATTCATCAATAGTGTTTTGAACCCCCGCCGGGCTGGCTATCGCCACCAGTTTCTGCCCTTCCACCAGTTTGTCCGAATCGCCAAGGGTAACGGATGGCAACCCAAGGTCACGGTCGAGTTTTAGCACTGCCACATC
>JAAYFY010000049.1 GCA_012728015.1 Clostridiaceae bacterium
GCTGTTAACCGCAGGGTCGTAGGTTCGAGTCCTACTTGAGGAGCCACTTGGGCCTTTAGCTCAGTTGGTTAGAGCAACCGGCTCATAACCGGTTGGTCCGGGGTTCGAGTCCCTGAAGGCCCACCACTGATCCGAGGATGACATAAAAAGTCATCCTTTTTTATTTATCTGGAGGTTAGAGGTGAGTTGTGAGAAGCTGGATTATGAGATTGGCTTCGAAGCCGTGCTTAATATCGCACATCCAATATCCTGCCTCCATCTCTACCAGGGAGTGAACCGTGTGAAACTAAAAGGGCGTCTTAAGCTGATATACGACATGATCCCCCAATGTGACATCCTTTGTGACATTGGAACCGACCATGCCCTTATACCGGCTTATGCCCTCCTCAACAAGCGTTGCCGTAAGGCTGTCGCTACCGACATAAGGAAAGGCCCGCTTGATAGGGCGCGGCGAACCCTTGAATCCCACAACCTCCTGGACGTCGTGGACCTCAGGCTGGGAAACGGACTTGAAGCTGTCTCCCTGGATGAAGCCGACGTTATCGTCCTGGCGGGGATGGGCGGCGTGCTGATAACCCGGCTGCTGGGCGACCAGTTGGATAAGGCGAGGAAGGCAAGAAGGATTATCATGCAGCCCATGTACGCCCAGGAAGTGGTCAGGCCTTTCCTGTGGCAGCATGGATTCGTGGTAACCGACGAAGCCCTGTCACGTGAAGGAAGAAAACTGTACCAGGTCTTGGCCGCGGTTTATGACGGGGAGGCAAGCGCATCGGTCAAAAAAGACCGGTTGTTTGCGGTTATCGGCGAGGGGTTGATTGAAAAAAGGGACCCGCTGTTGGAGGACTGGCTTTGTGATAGAATAAAGAAGCAGAGGAGAATAGTTGGAGGGCTGAGGAAGGCTGCAGTTCCCAGACCCGGCCTGGAAAAGGAGGAAGCGCTGCTCCAGGAGATGGAAGCCCTGCTGAAGAGATTGCCACGTCCGGCTTCACCGGGCTCCCGATGATATTCTGTAGGCAAGATGTCAGAGGCTAGAGCTGGGAGATAAAGATGGGCTTCCAGCCCGTACTGGGGAAATCTAATCTCCCACTTCCAAATAACGAGGTGATAGTATGAAGCTGAAGGATATAATGAATTGGATTGAGGAAATCGCCCCTCTTCATCTTCAGGAGAGCTATGACAACAGCGGGCTCATTATCGGTGATGAAGACCAGGTGATTGACAAAGCGGTGGTTTGCCTGGATGTTGATAAGGCCGTGCTGGAATATGCCAGGGAAAACGGCGCTAAACTTGTGATCTCGCATCATCCGTGTGTTTTCTGGCCATTGAAGACCTTCAGCCCGAAATCGCCGGAAGGCTCAACCCTATATTCCGCCATCAACCATGGTATTGCGGTTTACAGTGCCCATACCAATTTCGATTCAGCCCGGGGCGGCATTGGTGACATGATATGCCGCGAACTGGGGCTGGATGGGATAAGTGTGCTATTGCCAGGCAGCAGCCCGGAATCCGGGCATGGCACAGGCAGGTGGGGCTCCTACAGGACACCCCTGCCGTTCAGGGATTTTCTCGGGATTCTTGGCGGCAAGCTTGGGATAAGATCCATGAGGGAAGTCGGGAAGCGGCCCGGACAAGTGTCCAGGGTGGCCGTTCTTAATGGATCTTACGATAATTCTTATGTTGATGAATTGTTAAGGGTGAATCCCGACATCCTGCTGACAGGCGACCTGAAATACCATGATGCCCTGGTTCTGGATCATCACGGCATCTATGTCATGGATGCCGGTCACTACCGAACCGAGATCATATTCGTCCGGGGATTGTCCGGCATGCTGAAAAAGGCCTTCCCGGACCTGGAAGTCCTGAGCTGGGAGGGGTCGGACATCTTCAAGGTTGTTTATTCCATTGACTGATTACCGGGTATATATTATAATAGCAAGTCCATAACTGAAGTATGGGAGTTGGTGAGTAAGTCGGATGGTCGCGGGCGCAGCGCCGAAAGGCCGCGCACGAGGAAAGTCCGGGCTCCGCAGGGCAAGGGTGCCGGGTAATGCCCGGTGAAGGCGACTTCAAGGAAAGTGCAACAGAAATAAACCGCTGAGATCGCATCTTAGCAAGGGTGGAAAGGTGAGGTAAGAGCTCACCGGCCCGACGGCAACGAAGGGCGCTCTGCAAACCCCATCCGGAGCAACACCGTGACGAGGAAGAATCAGGTTGCCCGCCTGTTCCTCAGAGGTGGCTGGAGCCATGTAGTGATACATGGCCTGGATAGATGATCATTCAAGACAGAACCCGGCTTACAGGCTTACTCACCATTGACGCCAGGACCGCAGGCTAAAAACCTGCGGTTCTGTTATTGAAAAAGCAACAAGGGCCGGTGGAATACCGGGTATGCCGCTCGCCTGTGCATCCTGGTTCCCGGGCTTACCCCTGCAATCCCTGATTGTTTGGCAGGGCAGGGTTCTCATTTCAACGGCGGCCTTGCGGGATCGTAGACTTTATCTACATCAATGAGCGGCGCCAGGGCATTGCGCGCGTAGTTCATCTTGTAGCCGTCAATGTTGATGCGCTCCATCAGCACAAAACCGTCGAAAATGTGGTAATAAGCCCGGCTTCCCACACTGCAGACGATATAGTATCCCCTGGAAACCAGATAGCGCATCCGGGGATCATCAGGTCTGAATTCGATACCAAAGGGCGTGATATAGATTGGCGTGGGGCCGGTTATGGAACCCACTTCATCCTCCCATCTTTCTGTATCCTGGATGAGGTCATCCAGGGTTATACTCATGTCAGAAAAAGACCGGGAATGGGACCAACTGTGGTTGGCCACTCGCCATCCGTTTGACAGCAAGGCATCCACGACAGGCTGCGCATCGGTTTTTTCCTGTTCCCAGTTGGGGCTGGAGCTGTTGGTACGGTATCCCAGGATGCCCTGATAGCCGTTCAGCCCGAGGACACCCTTGGCATTGTTCCATGAAAAATCAGGATGGTATTTTACAAAATCGTCCAGGATGGGCATCACGTCCCCGTCCCTGGTTACGATTTCTTCTCCCTCCGGTGTTCTCACCAGCGTTGCCACCTCTTGGTTTTCATCCAGAACCAGGCGCGTGGCAAAACCGTCCTCCGATCTGTAATCTTCATAGCTTACGTTGTCAACCGATAAAAGCAGGGGTTTGGTTCCCTCCGGAAGGTAGATCTCCTTGCGGATTACTTTGCCCGAGCCGTCCTGCTGGAACATATCCATAATGTCTATCAGGACGTAGCCCCGGTCATACAGCTGGTCCAGTATGGCCTTGAATTCCGAAACCGTGGTCATCCACTTGTTATAGCCTTCGGACATGTAATCGCCGGTGAAGCAGAGCTCGGGATATACGATCAGGCTGTGAAAGAAGATATGGTAAACAGGCCCGTCGTACAGTACCGGATTATCCAGCCTGTGCCGCGCCTGGTCAGCCAGGCCGACCAGGTCAGGGTCGCCGGGAAGGTCCGGAAGCACTTGCTCAATGATGGATAAGCATTCTTTATAATGGGCTTTATCAAAAGAAACCCGGGCAGCTTCAAGGCTTGTTTCTTTAATGCCTTCCAGGCATACTGCCAGCAGCTCCATGGCCTTGTCGTAGTGTTCGATATCCTGTTCGCTGACCTGAAGGAAGCAGCTTTTTGCCTGCTTATATTCCTTTAGTTCCAGCAGCCGGACACCTTCCTCAAAATATTCCGCGGATTTTTTAAGAACCTGGGGATCGGGAGTGGTTTCATGGAACCGGACCGGGGGATTCTCGTACGATGGGCTGGCTGTCGCGGATATTGTCGGGTTATCGGTGTAGGGTACATCATAAGGGCGATATAGAAGAATACATGAAAGGATCGCCAAAGACGCAATTATTGTCGTTATTTTCAGGCTTTTTGTCACGCATATCCCACCTTGCAGGCTGACAACGCCATTCCCATCACATGCTGCCAGTTCCATTAATACATTATAACACGGCATGGCTGTTCTGTTGCGGGTATATGTTGCATCGTCCTTCAAAATCTGAGTTATTTGTATAAATTATGGTGTGTGTATTGGAAAATTAGGGTATAATAGACTCAGAAATTGTATTATTCTAAGTTCGGAGATGGACTGGTGATCATATGGCTTTGCTGCAGATTAACTTCAAATCTGAAACAATCCAGATGGAGCAGACGCTGAATGTCATACTGCCGCAGGTAGGGCTCTATGAAGGGGAGAAGCAGCGGCAGATCAAGGAAAGAGGTTTCCAGGTACTATATCTTCTGCACGGGCTGTCCGACGACCATTCTGTCTGGCTCCGCCACACTTCCATAGAAAGGTATGCGCTTGAATACGGCATCGCGGTTGTAATGCCCAATGCCAGCCGCAGCTTCTATGTCGATATGAGATACGGTCCGGATTACTACACCTATATTTCTTATGAGATTCCCTACATCGTCCAGACCATACTGCCCATATCTTCCGCCCGTGAGGACAATTTCATAGCAGGCTTGTCCATGGGTGGCTATGGCGCGTTTATGATCGCTCTTCGGAATCCTGACCAGTATGAGGCTGCGGCGAGCCTTTCAGGCACCCTGGACCTGACGCCGGGGTTCAGCTTACAGGAAGAGGGTTATAAAAAGATGGCCAGGGAGATATTCGGGACGAAGCTGGAGTACATAAAAAGCGATTACAATCTCATAAGGCTGGTAAAAAAGCAGAGCATGTCCGGGGAGAGGCTTCCCAGGTTGTATCAATGCTGCGGTACAGGTGACTTTGTATATAGCGTTAATCGCCGGTTCCGGGCCGCCGCGCTCAAGTATGGCCTTGACCTGACCTATGAGGAAAAGCCTGGCGCCTACGAATGGAGTTACTGGGACTCCAACCTGAGGCAGATATTAACCTGGATGCTGAAGCGGGAGCCCCAAAAAAGTATAATGTTAAGATTTGAAACTGTTGGCAATGCAGTCCCCTGATCCATTGGCGTTTATTACAGACATTGACTTTACAAAAATGCCTTTTGGGTTATAATTATGTTTAAAAGCGATGAAGGAGAAGGGGTTTTCCCGGCTTTTCATAAGCTTCATCAACAGAGAATTGATGCCGGAGGCTGAGAGCATCATGATGGAGGATGGAAAGTGAGTTCGCTCCGGAGCCGCCGCCTGAACGCCAGCATACGGAAGGGCAAAGGCAAGTAGGATCGGCCGGCAGCTGCCGTTATCAGCATTAAGTGCACTTTTGCCCATGACCCCCAGGTGTCGGAGCGGTCTTTGGAGGCCAGAGTGAACATAGGTGGTACCGCGAAAGAACTTCGTCCTATGGACGAAGCTTTTTTTATACAAAGGGGTGTCATTTAGAGGAACAAGATGGCGAAGCAATCTCGCAATATAGAGGTTAGAGGTTAGAATGTAAGAATGAATGCGAAGCCATGCTAAGGAAGTCTCACATCCAGCATTCAACTTCTCACTTCTATCTTATGAGATTGCCGCGCCCAGCTTCGCTGGACTCGAAATGACATGACTAATAATTATCAAAATATAAATAATCGGGGTGTTTGTCTTGAAGCAGCAATTGGAGTCAATCCGGAAAGAAGCGCTTAATAAGCTTGTAACAATTACCGATATCGGTGAACTTGATGATTTCCGTGTGGCCTACCTGGGAAAGAAAGGGGAGCTTACCCGTATCCTCAAGGGTATGGGCGCGTTACCGCCGGAAGAGCGGCCATTGGTGGGACAGCTTGCCAATGAGGTGAGAAATGCCCTGGAGGCCGGGATCGCCGAGGCAAAAAACAGGCTTGTCCGGGCAGCGAGGGAAGAAAGGATCAGACGCGAAACCCTGGATGTGACTATGCCGGGCCGGGCCAAAAAACTGGGAAGGAAGCATCCTATCACCATTGTGCTGGATGAGATCAAGGACATCTTCCTGGGCATGGGCTATGAGATAGCTGAAGGCCCGGAGATTGAGCTGGATTATTATAACTTTGAGGCGCTTAATATACCGAAGAACCATCCGGCCAGGGACACCCAGGACACCTTCTACATCACCGAAGAAGCCCTTCTCAGGACCCATACATCACCTGTCCAGGCCAGGTATATGAAGGAACACAAACCTCCAATCCGAATTATCTGCCCGGGCCGGGTCTACCGTTCCGATGCGGTGGATGCCACCCATTCGCCCATATTTCACCAGGTGGAAGGCCTGGTGATTGACAAGGGCATTACCATGGGAGATCTGATAGGAACCCTCCAGGTATTTGCCAAGGGTGTATTCGGGGAGGATACCAGGATACGGCTGAGGCCTCATCACTTCAATTTCACCGAACCCAGCGCAGAAGTGGATGTTTCGTGCTGGGGATGCGGCGGAACCGGCTGCAGGATTTGCAAGGGCGAAGGCTGGGTTGAGATCCTGGGTGCCGGAATGGTGCATCCAAATGTACTCCGCGAAGGCGGGGTCGATCCCGATGTTTACAGCGGCTTTGCCTTCGGCTTGGGGATTGACCGCATTGCCATGGGCAAATTCGGCATCGATGACATGCGGTTGCTTTTTGAGAACGATATAAGGTTCCTGCGGCAATTCTAAACCACGGGGTAACCACAGAGGCGGGCAACCATGGTTGCCCGTGATTGCCGAAAATCTATGAAAGGATGATATGTGATGAAGGCTCCATTAAACTGGTTGAAGGATTTCGTTGATATAAAAACAGACATAAAGGAATATATCAATGCCATGACCATGTCGGGCTCCAAGGTCGAGGGCATTGAAGATATGGGAGAAGGTATCGAGAAGGTGGTTGTAGGTAAAATCCTCGAGATGGAAGACCACCCCAACGCCGACAGGCTGAAAGTCTGCAAGGTGGACGTGGGCAGTGAGGTGGTGCAGGTAGTCACCGGAGCCCCCAATGTAAAAACCGGTGATCTGATACCTTTGGCTCTTGTGGGCGCAAAGCTGCCGGGAGGGGAAATCAAGGCAACTACGTTCAGGGGTGTGGAGTCCTATGGCATGATGTGCTCGGTTGAAGAGCTGAATCTGTCCAGGGATTACCTGCCTGATGCGCCCGAAGACGGAGTCTATGTCTTCTCCGAGGAGATAAAGCCTGGCACCGATGTAAAAGAAGCCCTTGATCTGGATAAGGTGATAGAATTCGAGATCACATCCAACAGGCCCGATTGCCTTTCCATCTACGGCCTGGCCAGGGAATCGGCGGTGGCACTGGGAGTTCCGCTTAAAAAGCTTGAGATCCGTGTAAAGGAAGAGGCCGGCGGCAGCGCCAGCGATTATGCTTCCATCGAGATAGAGAATCCCGGGCTATGCCCCCGTTACTCAGCCAGGATTGTGACAGATGTAAAGATCGGGCCATCCCCGTACTGGATGCAGCACAGGCTGGCGGCGGCGGGCATGAGGCCCATCAACAATATTGTTGACATAACCAACTATGTCATGCTGGAACTGGGACAGCCAATGCACGCGTTTGACCTCTCTAAAATCGCCGGCTCGAAGATTATTGTTCGTACCGCCAGAGAGGGTGAGGTTTTAATAACCCTTGACGGCCAGGAGAGGAAGCTTGATACAGACATGCTGGTCATTGCGGATTCGGAACGTCCCGTGGGCGTCGCGGGAGTGATGGGCGGCGAGAATTCCGGGATCACGGATGAAACCCGGACGCTGCTTCTTGAATCTGCCAATTTCAACGGGACTTCCATCAGGATTACCAGCAAGAAACTGGGTATCCGCAGCGAGGCCTCCATAAGGTTTGAAAAAGGGCTTGATCCGGAGATCACCGTGAAGGCGCTCGACCGTTGTGCCGAACTTATTGAGCTCCTGGGAGCCGGCAAGGTGGTTTGCGGCATAGTGGACTGCAATATGACCCGAAAAAGGCAGGATACCATAAAGCTTGATGCTGACCGCGTAAATGCTTTGCTGGGAACCGACATCCCCGCCGAAAAGATGGTGGATATCTTCAGGGCACTGGAGTTTGAAGTGGATCCGGTTACAATGATGATGAAGATCCCGTCGTTCCGTTCCGATATTGAGAACGTTGCCGACCTCGCCGAAGAGGTGGCTCGATTCCATGATTATAACAACATAAAACCCAGCCTGCTTTCAGGGAAGGAATCCATGCGCGGCAGGAAGAGCTGCAAGCAGCGCATGGAGGATGTGATCAGGAACACCATGTGCGCCTGCGGTATGAATGAGGCGTACACGTTTTCCTTCACAAGCCCGAAGGTTTTTGACAGCATCAACCTGTCCCAGGACCATCCGCTGAGAAATGCCGTTGTCATATCCAATCCCTTAGGAGAGGATTACAGCATCATGCGCACCACAACACTGCCGGATATGCTGCGGGTTCTGGCCACCAACCACAGCCGGAAGATAGAAACAGCCAGGTTGTTTGAGCTTTCGTATGTCTACCATCCGGTTGACGGCCAGGACCTGCCGGAGGAGAAGAAACTGCTGACCCTGGGCATGTACGGGGAAGGCTGTGACTTCTTTGAACTTAAGGGTGTCGTGGAGGAATTAATGGCCGCCATGGGCATCGCCGACTATGAGTTCAAACCCGAGAGGGAAGATCCCTCCTTCCATCCCGGCCGCACCGCGAGCCTTCTGGTTAAAATACCAGTCCCCGGAGTGCCCGATGGTACCGTTCTGAAGAAGGTGGGCGTCCTGGGCGAAATCCATCCCGAAGCAGCCGAGAAAACCGAATGCCCCGAAAGAACCTATGCGGCTATCTTTGAAGTGGCAAGCCTGATCCATGCGTCAACCTTTGCCAGGAAGTTCAGGCCCCTTCCGCGTTTCCCGGCAGTACCGCGTGATATCGCTGTTGTGGTCAGGGACGAGGTTTATGTGGCAGACCTGATCAAGGCCATCAGCAAGGCAGCCGGCGACATGCTGGAGGATGTATCGCTGTTTGACGTCTACAAGGGCAGCCAGGTTCCCGAGGGTATGAAGAGCACGGCCTTTGCCCTGACCTTCAGATCCCCCGACAGAACCCTGAAGGATGAAGAAGTCAACAAAGCCATGGAGAGAATCCTCAAGAGCCTTGAGCACCAGTTCGAGGCCAAACTGAGATAGAATAACCGGATAAATCCTGTTTTGGTGAGAAATAAAAGAACCATCCCTGCATAATTCCGGGATGGTTCTTGATTATTTCGACGATTGTGCTTTGGCCGTGTTATACCATCACGGGCGGGGCGGTAAGTTCAGAGCCGCCAAGTTTCAGCTCAGGCCTTTTATAGCCCAGGGAATAGACATCGGTTATCCTGGCTTCATGCTCAAACAGTTTCCTGGCAAGAGGGTTTTCCAGCTTCCTGTAGCTGGCGGGTTTTGTGATGATGGGAAGGGTTGCCTTTTTCCTTGCGGAGGCCAGTAGCTTTCTGCCCTTATCGTTAAAACCGAGAACCCGGATATATTGGGCATATCGGTTGTCCTTCAATTCATCAAGGAATGAGGCGGTCATACCTAGGAGCAGGGCGCAGAGAATCCTGCTGATCCTCGATCTTGGGTACCGGCTTGTTGTGCAGTATTCCAGGATCCCATCCAGGCTGGCGCAGTTGAGGGAAGCCTGTCGAAGGCGGTTGTGCAGGCCTTCCCCAATATAGGGGAGAGCCAGTAAATCCTGGTCTGTGGCTGTTCTCAGCCTGTATATCAGGATATCTTCAAAATCCTGGATGAATATCGGACCGCGGCCCGTCCTGAATTCCGATTCCAGAATCCTCAGACTGCTCTCGGGCATGTTCGGTGCCAAGTCGGGATCTAAAGCGCTGAAGGCATACAGGCCCATATCGGGAAGTTTATCACCGGCAGCACCGCCCAAGGGATAATGCCTGCCTGCTGCCGTGCTCAATCGCCTGATATGGCCACGGATGGAAGTAGCGCTTGAATAACTGGAATCGAGGTCTTTGCCACCGTAGCCCTGGCCGATCCTCGGGATGGTTACGGGCTTGATTCTGCTGCCTGATCTTCTTATTGCCTTCAAGTATTCGATGCCAAGAATGTTATTGGGGGAGGAGACAACCTCAAAGGTCCGGTCGTCCAGGCTGGTCCTGAGCGCGGCCTGCCGTGCCGCAGGGAATGAAAGTCCCTTATCCAGGTTTCTTCTCAGGGCTTCCCTGAAGGTAGGATTTTCATCTGCGAGAAAATCCGCCGCCTTCTGCATGGCGTCGAGGGATCCCGTTTCGCTGCCGAAGCTGATATAATCAACCAACCCGAGACTGTCAAGGATCCGGACGGCCGCTGAGGCGAAATACTCGGCTGAAGCGCAGGAAAATGCACCGGGCAGCTCAAGCACAAGGTCTATTCCGCAGCTGAGCGCCATGCGGGTGCGGGCTTGCTTATTGACGATGCCTGGTTCCCCGCGCTGAACAAACTGGCTGCTGAGAACGCAGACAGCGGCATCGGCACCCGTGAGTTCCAAAGATTTTCGGATATGCCATTCATGTCCGGAATGCAGGGGGTTGTATTCAGCTACAATGCCCAGAACCGACATGGGTTCCTCCTTACGTTTCAGGCTATTTCAGCCCGGTCCATGCCTTATTTTACCACAGCCGGACCGGGCGATACAACGTATCTGTACCCCGCGCGTTCCACCTCGTTCCGGCACAATGAAATGCCGGGTTCATCGGGCGAAACAGTGTGGTATCCCTTTGCTAAAAAGGTGTTGCCACGGTAGTTGTTTTATGCTACAATGGGGTTGGTTCAAGAGTTTGCTGCAGAAAGAGTGGGTAGTTCCCACTCTTTGCATTTGTGTATGGAGGGTTGAATGGCTAAGGTAAGCATAACCGAGATAGTATGGTCCATGGCGCTTCCCATTGTTGAAGAGGCCGGGTGCGAACTGGTTGATGTGGAATATGTCAAGGAAGGCGGTAACTGGTTTCTGCGCGTTATTATCGACAAGAACGGGGGCGTCAGCCATGAGGATTGCGAACGGGTCAGTCAGCCCTTGAATAGAATACTTGATGAGAGGGATCCCATATCCCATCCGTTCTACCTGGAAGTGTCATCGCCAGGCTTGGAACGCCGGCTTAAAAGGCCCGGAGATTATGAAAGAGCGTTGGGGAAGCTGGTGGAAATCCGGCTGTTTAAGGCTGTGGATGGGACAAAAAGATACGAGGGCTATCTGGAATCCTTCGACGGGAAGGAATTATCCATCAGGCTTGACTCCGGTGAGATAAAGACATTCCCGCTTGACCAGGTCGCAAAAGCAAAAACGCTGTTTAAATATTGATTTATGATATGGAGGTATATAGGAGATGAGCGCTGAGTTGCTTCACGCCCTCGAGCAGTTAGAAAGAGAAAGAGGTATCAACAAGGATATCCTGGTGGAAGCCATCGAGCAGGCGTTGATTTCTGCTTATAAAAGGAATTTTGGTTCAGCTCAGAATGTAGAGGTAACGATTGACAGGACAACGGGAGCTGTTAGGGTTTTCACCCATAAAACCATTGTGGGCGAGGTGACCGATCCCGCTACCGAGCTTTCCATCGAACAGGCTAAACGATTCGGCGCGGATTTCGAAATTGGAGATATAGTTGAGGTTGAGGTGACACCCAGAAAATTCGGGAGAATTGCTGCGCAGACAGCCAAGCAGGTTGTGATGCAGAGGATCCGTGAAGCTGAGCGCGGTATTATTTACGATGAGTTCTCCAGCAAGGAAGAGGATATTGTAAACGGTATTATCAGCAGATTCGACCGGAAAAATATCGTCATAGACCTTGGCCGCGCTGAGGCCATTCTGCCTCCCGCGGAACAGACCCCCGGAGAAAAATACAATGTCCACGACCGCATAAAGGTTTATGTAATCAACGTGAAGAAGACCAACAAGAATCCCCAGATCTATGTCTCAAGAACCCATCCCGGGCTGGTGAAAAGGCTCTTGGAGCTTGAAGTTCCCGAAATCGCCGACGGTACGGTCGAGATAAAGAACATTGCCAGGGAAGCCGGCTCCAGGACCAAGATAGCCATCCATTCCAGGAATGAGAACGTTGATCCGGTGGGAGCCTGCGTGGGTCAGAAGGGCAGCAGGATCCGGGCCATCGTGGACGAACTCAAGGGAGAAATGATCGATGTCATCAAATGGAGCAGTAATCCTGAAGAATTCATCGCCAGCAGCCTGAGCCCGGCCAAGGTGGTGCAGGTTGACCTGGATGAAGAGGCCAAGGTGGCCAGGGTGATCGTTCCAGACTTCCAGTTGTCATTGGCCATCGGTAAGGAAGGCCAGAATGCCAGGCTCGCGGCAAAGCTGACCGGCTGGAAGATAGACATAAAGAGCGAATCCCAGCTGAGAAGCCAGATAGAATATGAACTTTTCCATCCGGAAGCGTTATCTGATGATGAGGATGACGTGGAGGATTACGAATCCGAAGACGTCCTTGAGGAGGTTTACGAGGAGGAAGACATGGAATCCGGCGAGCCCGAGGCTCCGGAGGAAGACATGGAAACCGACAAAGACCCTGAGGATGCGGACGAAGCTGGTGAACAGGGCCAACCGGATGATTCGCCGGAGGAAGAAAGCGAAGAAGAAACAGACGTGGATAGCCCGGAAACCGCGGATACTGAAACCGGAGATGAAACGCAGGATAACGGGGCCGGGGACGATGAGTCGGATGCCGATAAAACCGAAGAATAAACCTGCGGATGTGCTGCTGTTTACGAAAGCAGGCAAACCTTCACAGTGTTTCGGGTTGAGGTGGGTAAGTTGAGAAGGAAGAAGAAGATCCCTCTGCGCCGGTGCGTTGGATGCAGGGAAATGAAGGATAAGCGGGAACTGCTGAGAATTGTTAAGAGCAACGAAGGCGAGATCTTCGTGGATCCCACCGGCAAGAAAAACGGCAGAGGGGCATATATCTGCAAGGACAAGTCCTGCTACGAGCAGGCCGTGAAAGCTAAAAGCCTTAGCCGCGAATTTGGATGCGAAATACCAAAAGAGGTTTACGAAGATATTTCGCAGCACCTGGAGGAGCATGGAGGAGAATAGGATTTATTCCTTTATCGGACTTGCTAAAAAGGCCGGCGGTGTCGCGGCCGGCGATTATGCGGCGGAGTATGCCATAAAATGCGGAAAGGCTGCCTGCGTAATCCTGGCGCAGGACGCGTCGCCGAATACGGCAAATAAGTACAGGAATTACTGCGGCTCAAGTGGCGTTAAGCTCATCAGCTTCGGAACTAAGAAGGGCCTGGGCAGGATTCTGGGAAAAGACGAATACTCGGTAGTAGTGGTTACCGATAAGCGCTTTTCCGGCAGGTTGGAAGAGATGATTAAAGAAGCGGGAAAACCACGACAATAGATTTAATGGCCAAGCCATTGGCAGAACACACGGGGGTGGCTTTTTTGAGTAAACTGAAAATTCATGAGCTTGCGAAGGAGCTCAATGTTACGAGCAGAAGGCTCATGGAAAAACTTGAGGAAATCGGTATTCATCCCAAGAGTCACATGTCGACTCTTAACAACGATGAACTGGAAAGGCTCTATAAGCATATAGGGATAGTTGACCGTACCCAAAAAAAGGATGAGCAGGATTCAAAGAAGGATGCCGGAAAAAGCAGCCGTCCCGAAAAAGTTGCAAAAAGGGACATTCCCCGTATCATCAGAAAGACCGAGGTCGTGGTCCGTGACGATTATATCCTGGATGAGCAGAAGGAAAAGAAGAAGGAAAGGCGCAGCTATGTCCGCTCATCGGATTCCAATGACGGGTTGATGGCAGGGTTCACCAGGAGCAATGACAGTGTTATAGCCGCTATCAGGAAGCGTCCAAAGAAGGAAGAGCCCAAGCCAGAGCCCGAGGACAAGAAACAGGAGCCCATTGACATCCTGGATTCCATAGTTGTGACCGACAGGATCAAGAAGCCTGTTGACGATATATTGAGCATCAAGAAAGTAGCCCGCGTGTCGGATCTGGCCGAAAAACCCGAAGATAAGCAAAGCGCGGCCAAAGAAGAAGAGAGCGGCCAGAAGGAGAAAGCTGAAGCCGAAACCAAAAAGGAGGAGGCCAAGGCGACCCGGAAAGCAGCAAAGGCTGAAGACAAAGAAAAACAGGAACCGAAACCCGAAGTCGAGACCGAAAAAGCAAAGAGTAAGAAGGAAGAATCTTCCGCGGAAAAAACCGCCGGGCAGCCTGCCGGCGCCGCAGCCGCACGGGGCACGCGCAGGAAGGGCACAGCAGCCGAGGCTGCCGACAGCGCGGACAAGGGCGAATCCCGGAAGCCTGCCGGAGCAGAGAACTCCGCCGCTGCGATCAGCGATGACACACTGAAGAGACCCCGGGGCAGCCGCTTACCCCGAGGTGAAAAAAGGACATCCGCGGACAGGGGGCCCGGCGGAAGACCTGCCGGAAGAGCCCAGGGGGACCGTCGTTCCGACAGAAGGAGCGACCAGCTGGTCATACCGAAGGTCCCGGTGCCCGGCGGACAGGTTGAGGAAAAGGTGTTTACCCGTGGTGAACGCAGGGAGATGCAGGCTGTCGAAAAGAGAAAAGAAGAAAGGAAAGAACTGAGGCGGGAAGCGGTAAAACCCACAGCAATGTCCCAGAAGGGCCGCATGAGGAAAAAGATCGATATAGTAGGCCATAAAGCGAGCGTATCCGATATGATGTCGGATGACTTTGTCATCAATACATTCTACGATGACGCCAGTGAGGCCAAAAACGTGAAACGCGCCGAAAGGCGCCTGAAAAAGGCGAAGATTAAGAAGGAGAAGTATATTCCGCCCAAGGCTGTGCTTACCGTTATTACCATTCCTGAAACCATCACCGTCAAGGATCTGGCCGAAGCCCTGAAGAAAACAGTTGCCGACGTCATTAAAAGACTGTTCCTGATGGGCATTGCCGTGACGCAGAACGAGGAGCTGGATTTTGATACGGCAGCAATTGTGGCCGATGAATACGGGGTTAAGGCGCATAAGGCGGTTGTAGTAAGCGAAGAGGATATACTCTTCGATGACAGCGAGGATGACGAGGAAGACCTGGAGCCCCGCGCCCCGGTTGTGGTGGTCATGGGCCATGTTGACCATGGCAAGACCTCGCTGCTGGATGCCATAAGGAGCGCAAATATCGCGGAGCATGAGGCGGGAGGAATTACCCAGCGCATAGGCGCTTATACCGTGAACCTGAACGGACGGGACATCACTTTTCTGGATACGCCTGGCCATGAGGCGTTCACCGCCATGCGCGCCAGGGGAGCCCAGGTTACCGATATCGCGATCCTGGTTGTGGCCGCGGACGACGGCGTCATGCCGCAGACCGTGGAGGCCATAAACCATGCTAAAGCCGCGGGAGTATCCATTATTGTGGCCATAAACAAGATTGACAGGCCCAACGCCAATCCCGACAAGGTGAAGCAGGAACTCGCCGAACACGGCCTGCTGATTGAGGAATGGGGTGGAGATGTCATTGCCGTTCCCGTATCAGCCAAGAAGCGTGAGAATATTGACCAGCTTCTTGAAATGGTGCTTCTGACCTCTGATATTCTCGAGCTGAAGGCTAACCCCAAAAAACAGGCCAAGGGTACGGTCATTGAGGCGACCCTTGACAAGAACAGGGGCCCTGTGGCAACCCTTCTGGTACAGAGGGGAACCCTGAAGGTCGGCGACTTCGTGCTTTCAGGTTCTGCCTATGGCCATATACGGTCCATGGTCAGCGACAAGGGCAAGAAGATCAAGGAAGCCGGTCCCTCGGTTCCGGTGGAGGTTTTCGGCCTGTCGGAAGTGCCGGAAGCGGGAGATCTGTTCTATGCGGTTACAGATGAGAAGGTAGCCAAGCAGCTTGCCGAGAAACGGAAGGACCAGGCCAGGGAAAAAAGCATAAAATCACGCGGCAGGGTTTCACTGGAAGACCTGTTCAGCCAGATCCAGGAAGGCCAGGTCAAGGAACTCAACCTGATTGTCAAGGCTGATGTCCAGGGCTCTGTGGAGGCTGTAAAGCAGTCCATGGAGAAGCTCAGTAATGAAGAAGTCAAGGTTAAGGTAATCCATGGTGCGGTGGGAGCTATTGCCGAATCCGATGTGGCTTTGGCCGATGTTTCCAATGCCATCATCATAGGCTTCAATGTCCGCCCGGGCCCCAATGTTATGGAAGTGGCACAGGCGGCAGGCGTCGATTTAAGGCTGTACAGGGTTATCTATGATGCGATAGAGGACATGGAAAACGCCATGAAGGGTATGCTGAAACCCACATATAAAGAGGTTGTGGACGGGCATGTGGAGATACGCCAGCTGTTTAAGGTTTCAAGCCTTGGCACCATCGGCGGCGCGTATGTCCTGGATGGCAAGATTACCCGGAACTCAGACGTCAGGCTGGTTCGCGACGGTATAGTAGTTTATGAAGGAAAGCTCGCGTCACTGAAGCGGTTCAAGGATGACGTGCGCGAGGTCACAGCCGGCTATGAATGCGGCCTGATGATAGAAAAATTCAATGACATCAAGGAGGGCGACATCATAGAAGCCTACCATATGGAAGAGATTCAGCGCTGATTCTTCGAGGATAGCGCTTCTGACAGAATTCGCCGTTCCGGGAACCCGGAGCGGTGAATTTGCAATCCGGGGAATCAGGCGTTCCAGCCCGGCAAACGGGCCCGGCTTTCAGCGGCGCGGGACGATTTACAGGCCGGCATTGGGTATATTATAGTAGTGGGCGCGCAAGGCGCCCGGACCGGTATATTGATACCGGACCCATGATGATAAGGAAGAGGGATGGAAGTTATGGACAGAACCGACAGGATTTCAGAGGAGATAAAGAAGGAAATCAGCCAGATCATCAGGGAGAGCGTCAAGGATCCCAGGCTGCCGGAATTTGTTTCTGTCACCGCTGTCAGGGTAACCAAAGACCTCAGGTATGCCAGGGTCTATGTTAGCATATACGGTGATCAGGAAAAGAAGAAAGCTGCTATCGCCGCCCTGACAAGCGCCTCGGGGTTCATCCGCCGGGAAATAGGGCAGAGGATCAGCCTGCGCTATACGCCCGAGATACAGTTCAGGCTGGATGAATCCATCGAGCATGGGATGCATATAAGTAAGCTCATAGAGGAAACCATGGGCGGTTCCGGGAAAGAGTCCGACGGCTGATTAAACTGAGATGAAGGAAAGATAGAACATGTCTGATAAAAAACTGGAAGCCATTGCAAAGGCGCTCGGCAAGGCCGGAAGCGTCGCGATCATGCCCCATCTCAATGTGGACGGTGACGCGCTTGGGGCTTCATTGGCCTTGGCGCTTGCGCTGAGCAGCGACCATTGCCAGGCCGATGTGATCCTGGAGGAAGAAGTGCCTGCCATGCTGGATTTCCTGCCCGGGCAGGATTTGATAAAGGTGACCCCGAAAGACCGTTACGAAGTGGCGTTAAATATCGACAACGGCGATATCAACAGGCTGGGCGGGAGGCTGGAGGTATACCAGAACGCGGGAATGCGCCTGAGCCTGGACCACCATGCCACCAACAAGGTGGAGGCCGATATATCCTATGTGGATACCAAGGCATCGGCTACCGGGGAGATCGTTTACAAGCTTTTGACCCGGTACATGGGGCTGCCTGTCACCCAGGACATCGCCCTGTGCCTGTATACCGCCATTATTACCGATACCGGCGGTTTCCGGTTCTCCAATACCACGCCCGAAACCATGGTAATTGCCGGCGAGCTTATGAGGACCGGCATAGATTTTACAAGCGCTAACAAGATGGTGTTCGACAGGATATCCTATGCCAAGCTCTTCCTGATGAAACAGACCATGAATTCGCTGAAACTTCTCTTCAATGGTAAAATGGCTGTTTCATACCTGCGCTGGAGCGACCTTGCCTCTTTCAACGCGAAACTGGAGGATACCGAAGGGCTCGTGAATATCGGCAGGAACCTGGAGGGTGTGGAGGTATCCCTGTTTCTGAAGGAGGAGAAGCCCGGGAGCTTCAAGGGGAGCCTGCGGTCCAACGAGTATGTGAATGTCGCGAAGGTCGCTGAAGAATTCGGCGGCGGCGGGCACAAACGAGCTGCCGGATTCACCATAGAAGGCGATCTGGAGGATATCGTCAGGTCCCTGGCAGATGCCGTTAAAGCCAGCCTGGCGGGTGAAGCATAGATGCACGGGATACTCAACATAAACAAGCCCTCCGGCATGACCTCTTTTGCAGTCATCCGCAAGCTGAGGGGAATTTTAAAGATCAGGAAAATCGGACATGCCGGCACCCTTGACCCTGGCGCGACTGGGGTGCTTCCTGTTTGCATTGGAAAGGCAACCAAAGTCATAGAGTTCCTCATGGAAAAGGACAAGTCATACCATGTGGTTATGAGACTGGGGATTGAAACCGATACCCAGGACGCCTCGGGTGAGATACTGTCCAGAAGGATTGTCGCAAGTACCGATGAAGAGATAGCGGAGGTCATTTTTTCCTTTGTGGGGGATATCATGCAGATACCGCCCATGTACTCGGCCGTCCGCGTAGACGGCAAAAGGCTGTACGAATTTGCCCGCAGGGGTGTTGAGATTGAGCGCAAACCCCGTCCGGTGACAATTAAGACCATAGAAAACCTGAGAATAATGAGGGAAAGTGAGGAAGTCCGGGCCTGCTTCCATGTTACCTGCTCAAGGGGGACATACGTCAGGACCCTCTGTGCCGATATCGGCTCCAGGCTGGGCTGCGGCGGGCATATGGAATCCCTGGTAAGGACCAGGGCAGGCCCGTTCCGCCTGGAAGACGCCATCACCCTTGAGGAAGTGGAGGAGCGCGCCGATGACGGTACTCTGCAGGATGTTGTCATCGGGATGGATATGGCACTGGCTGAATTTCCGGGACTTACGGTGGCAGGGGACCAGGCCGTAAGGCTTGGAAACGGGATGGCTGTCCCATGCCCCGTTCCCCCGGTCGAGGGCGGGGGCCTGGTCAGGGTATACCATGAAGACCAAAGCCTTATAGCAATAGGAAGGATTATCAACCGGGGCGGGAAAGCGATGCTCAAGAGTCAAAAATGGCTGGGAGGACAATCAAAGTGAAGGTCATAACACGGACTGGCCAACTGGATATGGGTATGCCCACTGGTGTCGGGCTGGGCAGTTTTGACGGACTTCATATAGGCCACATGGCCCTGATCGGGACGCTTATCGGCGAATGCCGCCTTAATGGGCTTGCCTCGGTGGTCTATACCTTCAGGAAGCATCCGGATAACATCCTCAGGAAGAGCCTGGTCAATCCGCTTATCACGTCCATAGATCAGAAGACAAGGATACTGGAAGCCCATGATATCGACTGGCTGTTTTACCAGGATTTCGATGAGGACTTCTCGCGTCTTTCACCTGAGGCGTTTGTAAAGGATATACTGGTTGACGGTCTGAATATGAAGCTTGCCGTTGTTGGGTTCAACTACCGTTTCGGCTATATGGGCAAGGGGGATTCCGAGTTTATGAAGCGGCTGGGCGACAGGTACGGCTTCAGGGTTATCGTGATCCCGCCTGTCCGGGTGAAATCCGAGGTTGTGAGCAGTACTCTCATACGGCAGTATATTGGAAAGGGGAAGATGGAGAGGGTATTTCAGCTCCTGGGGCGTCACTTCTCGCTGAAAGGCACGGTTGTTGACGGCCGCAGGATGGGGCGCACCCTGGGCTTCCCGACAGCCAACATCATAGCTGACCCGGGGATGGTGGTTCCGGCCAATGGTGTTTATATCACCAAGACCTTCCTTAACGGCAGGTGGATGAACAGCGTTACCAATGTGGGATACGCGCCCACCGTGAGGGGCACGGAAGGCAGGTTCAGCATAGAAACACATATCCTGGACTACCATGAGGACCTTTATGGCAGCGAAATAGAGGTCTGCTTCATCAAAAAGCTCAGGGGCGAGAAGCGCTTTGAGAGCGTTGAGGCGCTGAAGAAGCAGATCCGGGAGGATATTGAAAGCGCCGCACGCTACTGGGAAGTGTACAGGTAAAGGATGTACCGCTGCATGCACCCAGCGCACATATGGCGGGATCGCACGCAATACGGCGATTGCCGGGCACCGTGGTGAAGCTTATTAAGACGCGTGGTTTAGGGAATACTCACATGATGGGAGAGTGTTGCCATGAAACCACGCGTTTTTCTTATCAAATACCTGTATTTGATCCTGCTGATTTTTCTTGCTTTCAGGGTGTTTTCAATCCAGGCATCAAGGGGCCGCGAGTATTCACAGGCGGCGGCGGTCCAGCGATGGAGAAATACAAAGGTTTATACCGAGCGCGGGGACATCCTGGACAGGAACGGCATAAGGTTCACAAGCCGCAGTAAGCAATCTCTTGCCGTCGTCCTTCCGGCAGATCTCCTGGGAGAACCGTCCGCACTGGGTTGGGCATCCGATCTTCTCGGCAAGCCTGTGAGCGAACTGGAGAGGGAAGTCGCAAAGAGTTATCTGCCCTATGCCGTCAGGATATCGGACGAGCAGGCTGATGCCATTATGGATGCCGGCATAAGCGGCATTTGCATAGTGGAGGTTCCCGTACGGAACTCGAAGGATATGCCGGCTCCGCATATCATCGGGTACGTTGATGAAAAAGGTGAGAATGGGCTGTCCGGTATCGAGAAGGCATACCAGCATACGTTGAAAAACGGTGGCGGCGTTTTTGCCGGGATACTGGCCGATGCGGGCAATACGGCCATGGAGCAGTTTGGGTACCGCATCCTGGACACGACAAGAGTGAGCAGATTAAATATCAAGACAACGCTGGACTACCATATGCAGGAGATTGTGGAGGAAACCATGGACATGATGGTTGACCGGGGGGCTGTCGTCATAGTGGATATACTTAACGGAGACCTCTTGGCCATGGCTTCACGTCCCGCTTTCAACCCCGCCAATGTGAACAGCGCCCTTATTGATGCAAACCAGCCCCTGTTCAACCGTGCATTGGGCGAGTACATCCCAGGCTCCATCTTCAAGATCGTCACCGCGGCGGCGGCGCTGGAAAAAGGAATTTCTCCCGAAACAACCTTCGACTGCCCGGGCTATGTCATGATGGGTGACCTGATGATGAAATGCTGGAACTATGACAAAGGCGGCCATGGGACCTTGAATATGGCCCAGGGCTTTGCCCAGTCCTGCAACTCCTATTTTATCGGACTGGGCCAGCTGGTCGGCAAAAGGGACCTCATTGCCATGGCCGAAAGGCTCGGCCTGGGCTGCAGAACAGGGCTGTACCTCCAGGGCATAGACGAGCCCTATGGACTTCTTCCCAACACCATGGGCTATACCTCGTCCGCCGAAATTGCCAACCTGGCCATCGGCCAGGGGGGTCTGCTCATTTCCCCGGTCCAGGCGGCCAGGCTGGTGTCTGCAATAGCCAATGGCGGAATCCTCAACCAGATCTCGGTTATAGACTGCGTCGTTAACGACCGGGGCGAAAAGATCCGCAATATTAAATCCCAAGCCTGGGAGAGGGTGCTGAAAAAAGAGACGGCCGAAGCCCTCCATAAGATGATGAAGATGACAGTGGAGGATGGTACTGGGCGGCTGGCCGATATCAATGGTTTCGGCGGAAGCGCGGGGAAAACCGGCAGCGCTGAAACCGGATGGGTTCAGGATAACAGGGATATCCTGCATGCCTGGTTCGTGGGGTATTTCCCGGTTGTCAACCCGCGGTACGCCATGTGTGTTTTCATTGAGGACGGCACCAGCGGCGGTAAAAGTGCCGCCCCGGTATTCGCCGAAATCTCTGCCAGGATACTGGATCTGGGATACTGAACCATACCGGACTCTTTGAAACAGGCAGCATAGGGTAGGGATCCCCGTTAAGCCCGGTCGCCGTGCAGCACAGCGACCAGGCTTTACGGGGATTCCACTATGAAGTTATTTCATATCAGACAACGGGGAACTTGTTCCGTATAGACTAATAGAAAGCGTGAAAAGGAGTTTTGAGAAACAGGGGTGTCTGTATGGAAAGAAGATTCTACAGGAAAATAAATGACAGGATAATCGGGGGTGTGTGTTCGGGTCTGGCCGACTATATCGGCATGGATAAATCCATTGTCAGGCTTCTGGCCCTTGTAGCCATCATAGCCAGCGGCGTATTTCCCGGCCTTATCGCGTATTTCATATGCGTCCTCATCGTTCCCTATGATGTCCAGGCATATCAGGGCCCGCGCTATGACAGCCATGAGCAAAGCCAGGGCTATTATGAAGAAGGTCATTATAAGTATGGGCATGGTGAGCCCTGGAGAGAGGGAAACTCAAGGAAGTTCTTTGGAATCCTGCTGATCGCGGCGGGCGTTTTCCTCCTTGCGAGGTTGTTCTTCGATTGGCTCAACTGGCGATATGTTTTTGCGGGCTTGCTGGTCATCGGCGGTATTTATATGTTGTTTGGCAGCAAAAGGCCATGAGTATTCTAATAGCCGGAAAGGGTGGATAATATGAGAAAAACGCATGTAATATGGGGATTGTTGCTGATTATAACCGGCATCGTATGGATCCTGGCATCTACCGGTACCATTCAGCTAAGCATAGACATCATTGGCGCTATTAGCACATTGTGGCCTATCTTTATCGTGGCGGCAGGCGTCACGATCCTTCTGAAGAAGGAAGCCCATACAATGCGGGCTGTCGTATGGATTATTGCCGCTGCCATTGTTATCGGGTACGGAATATTCCTTGGCAGTGACCACCACGGCATTGCGGGGGGCGATGTCCATGTCTTTGAAATGAGAGACGGCATGGAGCATGCCAGGCTGGAAGTCAACATCGGGGCGGCAGATCTTCGCATAGGCGCTTCCGACTCGGTTATGGCACGGGTGAATTCCGACATAAAAGGCCTGAGGTACAATTACAACGGCGGAAGGAACGGCGGCATAGTCTTTTCCCAGGAGTGGAAGCCTTTAAAGATAGATTCGGGGAAGAATTTTTCAGCCGACCTGAATAAGAACATCATGTGGAATCTTGAGTTCAATATGGGAGCTACCGACGGAATCATCGATTTCTCAGGTTTCCCGCTGGAGAGATGCAAGTTAAACGCCGGTGCCTGCGATCTGAGGATTGTCGCGGGAAGTCTGCAGGATAATGCCGTCATAGAATGCGCTGGCGGTACGGTCAGTATCAGCATCACCATACCCGAGGGGACCGGAATCCGCATAAAGTCCGACGCCGTGGTGAACGAAATCAGCGGTAGGGGAATAACCCTCAGGAATGATGGGAGAATCTATGAATCAACAAATTATGATTCGGCAGATAAAACCATCAGCCTGAATATAAGCAGCGCGGTCACAAAAGTAACCGTGAATGTGCCCTGAAACCGATAACCGGTCTTATTAAACAAGCCGGCCTGTGTCCATAACACAGGCTGTTTTTTTGTGCCTGACCGGCATTGTGGTGTTGGAAGTCAAGACAACTTTCGCCATATTTCCCTGATCAAATGCCGTCGGTATTGGGAAAATACAGTATCGGGGCAAAACAATTCAGGTAATATAAAAAGTTTACTTGTAAATTGTGGAATTAGACAATATAATTAGCACTAGAGATACAAAGGAGGTAGGTTCAGTGTGAAAGATAAGATTCGTGTTCTGGTAGCGGACGATAATGTCGCATTTGGCATGATTATCTGCGAATTCCTGGAGAGCCAGGCCGACATCGAAGTAGCAGCAAGGGTGGAAAACGGTGAGGAAGCCATTGACATGATTGAAAAAACCAAGCCTGATATTGTCGTGTTGGATATCATCATGCCTAGACTTGACGGACTGGGTGTGCTTACCCGCTACAAGGATGTTAGCCCGTCAGAAAAGCCTCTGTTCATCGTTCTTTCCGCTGTGGGGCAGGACAGGATCACTCAGCAAGCCCTCTCCCTGGGCGCCATCTATTACATCGTAAAACCCTTTGATCTGGGGGTTCTTGTTGAAAGGATCAGGGAATTGGTGAGGACCCACAGCCCGACCGTCCTGAGGATGGAGGGCAGTACCGTCACGCCGGCCTCACCCGTTAGAATAACACATTCAGGCGGTGACAACGTCCAGTCGAAGATTACCCAGATCATGAGGGATGTCGGCGTACCAGCCCATATCAAGGGTTACCAGTATATGCGTGATGCCATCATGATGGCCTTCAAGGACCGTGAGATCATCAGCGCTGTTACCAAAAGGCTGTATCCGGAGCTGGCCAAGACCCACAAAACAACCCCCAGCAGGGTTGAGCGGGCAATAAGGCATGCCATCGAAGTTGCATGGAACAGGGGAAGGGTGGATACCATCAATGACCTGTTCGGCTATACCATTAACACCCGCAAGGGTAAGCCTACCAATTCGGAATTCATAGCCATGGTGGCCGACACATTGAGGTTGAACGAGAAGAGCAGCTAATGACACCACAGCAGGCCGACGGGCCGCAATCATTATATTGACTATCTCCAGCGGGACGGTTTGTGAACAGCCGTCCCGCTTCAAATCATGCCGCGTTAACAGTCGCAAATCCGCCATGAGGGTCAGGCAGAATTCTATTTCCAATAAATATTGCAAATGCGATTATACTGCTATATAATAATTATGAATAATTATTATGACCAGCTTATAATTTAAGGGCATTAGCACTTTAGCAAAAAATCGACCGATTCGCAGTTTTGAGGTGAAAGGATGACAACACACGATAAGATTGACGGTCTTCGCCAGAGAAAGGAGCGAACTCTTAAAGGAGGCGGAGAAGAAAGGATAGCGAAGCAGCATAAGGCCGGAAAAAAAACGGCCAGGGAACGGCTTGAACATCTGCTGGACGAGGGAAGCTTTGTGGAGATAGATGCCTTTGTGGAGTCACGGGGCACCGATTTTGGCATGCAGGAGAAGAAAACAGCCGGCGATGGTGTTGTGACCGGTTATGGGACTATCGATGGCCGGCTGGCTTTTATCTCATCCCAGGATTTTACCGTAATCGGCGGATCCCTGGGTGAGATGCATGCGAAGAAGATCACCAAGGTCATGGATATGGCCATGAAGATGGGAGCGCCGTTCATAAGCATCAACGACTCGGGCGGGGCCAGGATTGAGGAGGGTATCGATGCCCTTGGCGGTTTCGGGGAGATTTTCCGGAGAAACACGCTGGCCTCGGGAGTCATTCCCCAGATTTCTGTCATCATGGGTCCCTGCGCCGGAGGCGCTGTTTATTCCCCGGCCATCACAGATTTCATCTTCATGGTGGAGAAAACCAGCCATATGTTCATAACGGGTCCGTCGGTCATCAAGGCTGTTACGGGGGAAAATGTCACCTTTGAAGCCCTCGGCGGGGCCGGTGCCCACAGCACCATCAGCGGTGTGGCCCATTTCGCGTCGCCCGATGAAGAGACCTGCTTCAGCCAGATAAAGAAGCTGATCAGCTTCCTGCCCGACAACAACCTGAGCGATCCTGAGATCCTGCCTTGCCAGGATGATGTAAACCGGCTGGATGAAGACCTGAATTCCATAGTTCCCGACGATCCCAACAAGCCCTACGATATGCTGACCTTAATTGCCAGAGTCGTGGATAACCGAGATTTTTTTGAAGTCCATGAGGGTTTCGCCAGGAATCTCATTGTTGGTTTTGGCCGGATCGGGGGCAGAACGGTAGGGATCGTGGCCAACCAGCCCAGGATCCTTGCGGGAGTGCTGGATGTGGATGCCTCCGACAAGGCAGCACGTTTTGTCCGTTTCTGCGATGCGTTCAATATCCCACTGATCACCTTTACAGACGTTCCCGGATATCTGCCGGGCGTAAAACAGGAACATACCGGCATCATTAGGCATGGAGCCAAGCTGCTTTATGCTTTTTCCGAGGCTACGGTCCCCAAAATTAATGTCATAGTCCGGAAAGCTTATGGGGGAGCGTACATCGCCATGAACAGCAAGCATCTTGGCGCCGATATGGTACTGGCATGGCCTACGGCCGAGATTGCCGTCATGGGTCCGGAGGGAGCCGCAAATATTATCTTCAGGAAGGAGATTGGCATGGCCAAGGATCCCATCGCCTTTAGGCAGGAAAAGATCAGGGAATACAGGGATAAATTCTCCAACCCGTATATAGCGGCTGCCAGGGGATACGTGGACGACGTAATAGAGCCTGCCGAAACACGCCAGCGTATTGCCGGCACGCTGGATATGCTGTCGGGAAAGCGGGAAACAAGACCGCCCAAAAAACATGGAAACATACCTGTTTAATCTTGATGGAGGATGGAAGGAGCAGTCTTGATGAGAAAGTTTATTGTAAATGTCAATGGCAATCGTTATGAAGTGGAGGTAGAAGAGATAGGGGTACCGGCCCAGCCCGCCCAGGGGGCGAATGCAGACGCGGCGCCGGCGGTACCGCCGAAGGCCGTTGATCCCGTGGTTTCAGCCGCGCCGCCACCTGCTCCGAGGGTTGAGTCTACGCCTGCTCCCCAGGCAGTGCCTCAAGGCTCGGCAGGCGCTTATGAGCTTACCTCTCCCATGCCCGGAACCATACTTGATATCAGGGTGAATATAGGCGAAAAAGTGAAAAAGGGTACGGTTGTCGCAATCCTTGAAGCCATGAAGATGGAGAATGAGATTCTGGCTCCGAAGGATGCCGTAGTGGCAGGCATAAATGTTACCAGGAACCAGCAGGTGAACAGCGGCGACATTATAATGACTCTGACTTGAACCAGGAGGACATAAAGATAATGGGAATCAGAATTACCGAAACAGTTCTGCGTGACGCGCACCAATCCCTTATCGCCACCAGGATGACAACCGATGAGATGCTGCCCATAGTGGAAAAGCTGGACCAGGTGGGCTACCAGTCGCTGGAATGCTGGGGAGGAGCCACCTTCGATTCATGTCTCAGGTTCCTGAACGAGGATCCCTGGGAAAGGCTACGCAAGATAAGGGAAAAGGCGAAAAAGACAAAGCTGCAGATGCTTCTGAGGGGTCAGAACCTTGTAGGATACAAGCACTATGCAGATGATACCGTGGATTATTTCGTCCAGAAATCCATTGCCAACGGAATAGATATCATCAGGATCTTTGATGCCCTCAACGACCTGAGGAATCTGGAACGGGCTATTAAGGCGTGCAAGAGGGAAGGCGGGCACGCCCAGGGGTGCTTTTCCTATACCATCAGCCCGTACCACAGCCTGGATACGTTTGTGGAGGATGCCAAGACGCTTGTTGAAATGGGAGTTGATTCGGTCTGCATCAAGGACATGGCCGGGCTTCTGCTTCCCTACCAGGCTTACGAGTTGGTAAAGGCACTTAAGGAGAGCGTGAAGGTTCCCGTCCAGCTTCACACACACTATACCAGCGGGGTGGGCTCCATGACCTGCATAAAGGCAATTGAGGCCGGGGTGGACGTAGTGGACTGCGCCATATCCCCAATGGCCATGGGTACATCCCAGCCCCCGACCGAATCCCTGGTGGCAACCCTGAAGGGCACTCCTTACGATACAGGGTATGATCTCGAACTGCTTACCGAAATAGCGGAATACTTCAGCCGGCTCAGGGCGAAATACCTGGAAAGCGGCCAGTTGAACACCAAGGTCATGGGCGTTGATGTCAATGCCCTGATCTACCAGGTGCCCGGAGGTATGCTTTCAAATCTCGTTTCCCAGCTGAAGCAGGCCGGGAAGGAAGACCTTTTCATGGATGTACTCAAAGAGATACCCCAGGTGAGGAAGGATTTGGGATACCCTCCCCTTGTTACACCCACCAGCCAGATCGTTGGAACCCAGGCTGTTTTAAACGTCATATCGGGCGAGCGGTACAAGATGGTGCCCAAGGAAACCAGGGCCCTTGTAAGGGGCGAATACGGAAGAACACCGGCACCCATACCCGAAGAGATAATGAAGAAGATTATAGGGGACGAAGAACCCATTACATGCAGGCCAGCCGATCTGATACCCAATGAGCTGGACAGGATCAGGGCGGAGACGGCGGAGTATATGGAGCAGGAAGAAGACCTCCTGACCTATGCCATGTATCCCCAGGTAGCGCTTAAATATTTCGAGTACAGAAGGGCTCAGAAGTATAGGATCGATCCTGATATGGTCAGCTACGAATACAAGATCCACCCCCTGGGATGAATGAATAAATGATTCCAGGCCTCCCCGCCGCTGGCGCGGGAGGTTTTTGGTAACCAATAGTTGTGTAGCGCCCGTGTTTATTGGGTAAATAATCAGTATAAGTCCATTATAAGGAGTTGTTTCTGTGGATATTGCGGCGCTGTCTGTTGTCTATCACCAGAACGCGGTAAAGCAGCATGCTGGCATCGCGGTCTTGAAAAAAGCCATGGAAAACATGGAGGCAAATAACGAAGCCCTGCTCAGGATGATGGAGCAGAGTGTCAATCCCCATGTCGGCTCCAACGTGGACATTAAAGTCTGATGCCGTCATGTCTGATTTGCCTTTCTGAATACACAAGACTGATAAAACGTGGTAGAATAGTCCAGGTAAATTCTGCAAAACTATATACGTGGAAGGTATGAACCGGGATGAAAAAACTGAGATTTGATTACAAAAACGCACTGGGCTTTATCAGCGAGCATGAAATAAGTTACCTGGAGCCCCAGGTCCTTTCGGCCCACAATATGCTCCATGAAAAAAGCGGGCCGGGCAGCGATTACCTGGGATGGGTTGAGCTCCCGAACACATACGACAAAAAGGAGTTCGGCCGTATCCAAAAAGCTGCCGAGAAGATACGCCAGGATTCGGATGTCCTGATCGTGGTCGGAATCGGAGGATCGTACCTGGGAGCGCGGGCAGCCATTGAGGCACTGTCCCATTCATTTTACAATATTCTCCCCAGGGAAAGACGCAGCGGTCCTGAGATATATTTTGCCGGGAACAGCATAAGCTCCACCTACCTGGCCGACCTGCTGGAACTGGTTGAGGGCAGGGATATCTCTGTCAATGTCATCTCCAAGTCGGGCACAACCACCGAGCCTGCCATTGCGTTCCGTATAATCAAGGACCATATGGAAAAGAAATACGGGAAGGAAGGGGCAAAAGGACGCATTTACGCCACCACCGACAAGGCGGTGGGCGCGCTGAAGACCCTGGCAGATTCCGAAGGCTACGAGCAGTTCGTCATTCCCGATGATATAGGAGGCCGTTTTTCAGTCTTGACTGCTGTGGGACTTCTTCCCATTGCGGTGGCGGGTGTAGATATCGCTGAAATGATGAAAGGCGCCCGGGACGCGTATGCCGATTACAAAAAGCCTTATGCTGAAAATGAGAGTTATCTTTACGCCGCGGTCCGGAACGCCCTTTACAGGAAAGGAAAAACCATCGAGATCCTTGTAAACTACGAACCATCCCTGCACTATCTGACCGAATGGTGGAAACAGCTGTACGGCGAAAGTGAGGGCAAGGACAAGAAAGGCATATTCCCAGCGGGCGTGGACTTCTCAACCGACCTCCATTCCATGGGGCAGTACATCCAGGACGGAATGAGAAATATCTTTGAAACCGTCCTCAATGTTGAGAAGTGCAGAAAACCGCTTGAAATGCCAAAAGCCGCGGATGACCTGGATAAGCTCAATTACCTTGCCGGCAGAAAGATGGATTTTGTCAACAAGATGGCCATGAAGGGTACAATCCTGGCCCATGTTGACGGCGGGGTTCCCAACCTGGTGGTAAACGTTCCCGAAATGACAGCCTACTGGTTTGGCTACCTGGTATATTTCTTTGAGAAGGCCTGCGGCATAAGTGGTTACCTTATGGGAGTCAACCCCTTTGATCAGCCCGGAGTGGAAGCCTATAAAAGGAATATGTTCGCTCTGCTGGGCAAACCGGGTTTTGAAGAGGAAAGGGCAAAGCTGGAAAAGATGCTGTGATCCTGGCGCTGCAGCAATCGGTCAGGTTATGGAAGGTTGCTTCGGCCTGCCATGATTCCATGACAAATTGTTACTTGCCATGGAATACTCTTTGTGCTACAATTGTACGTGCTGTATTAACTCAATGGAGGTTTCGGGTATAATGAGCATTGTTGTAAATATACTGTACCTGATAGTCTGTCTTGCCATAATAGCCATCGTGCTGCTCCAGTCCGGAAGGTCCGCCGGTTTGAGCGGGTCCATCGCAGGCGGCGCTGAAACCTTCTTCGGCAAGAACAAAGCCCGCGCCTATGAAGCCTTGCTCGGCAAGTATACCGTATGGGTTGCGGTGCTGTTCGTCATTCTTTCGGTGATACTCGTATTCCTTCTGAAGGAGTAGTATTTGTTAAGCTTGAGGCGGGCTGTACATGCGATCCGGCATGTATGGCCTTTTGTATTTTTACCTGTATTCGGGCTTAGGGCCAAGTCCGGATAAAGAATGGCGGAGGGAAACCATGCCTGAATTCAAGATCAAATCTGACTATAAACCGACCGGCGACCAGCCCAGGGCCATTGAGGCGCTCACGGGGCTGGTCTTAAGCAACAGCCGTCATCAGACGCTTCTTGGCGTTACGGGTTCAGGTAAGACCTACACCATTGCCAATGTCATCGAGAGGGTCCAAAAGCCCACATTGGTCATTGCCCATAATAAGACCCTGGCAGCCCAGCTCTGCAATGAGTTTACCGAGTTCTTTCCCGACAATGCCGTGGAGTACTTTGTCAGTTATTATGACTATTACCAGCCCGAAGCCTATATCCCCGCCACCGACACCTATATCGAAAAGGATTCGTCCATAAACGACGAGATCGACAAGCTCCGGCACTCGGCCACGGCTGCCCTGTTTGAGCGCAGGGACGTGATAATCGTGGCCAGCGTTTCCTGTATCTACGGCCTGGGCGATCCCGAGGATTATACCGACCTGATGTTGTCCCTGAGGCCAGGGATGATAAGAGACCGTGACGAGGTCATCAAAAAGCTGGTGGATATCCAGTACACCAGGAACCAGTATGATTTCAAACGGGGAACCTTCCGGGTGCAGGGGGATGTATTGGACATCTTCCCTCCATCTTCCGCCAATACGGCGCTCAGGGTGGAGTTCTTCGGTGACGAGATCGAGAGGATTACCGAGATCGATGTCCTGACCGGGGAGGTAATTGGCTACAGGTCCCATATAGCGGTGTTCCCCGCGTCCCACTTCGCCACCAAGCGCGAGAAACTGGAAAGGGCAATCATCAGCATTGAACAGGAGTTGGAAGAAAGGCTGCGGGAGCTGAAACAGGAGGGAAAGCTGCTGGAGGCACAGCGCCTTGAACAGCGCACCCGTTATGACCTGGAGATGATGCAGGAGATAGGCTTCTGCAAGGGGATAGAGAACTACTCCAGGCATCTGAGCGGGCGCGCGCCCGGAAGCGCGCCTTACACGCTGCTTGACTACTTCCCGAAGGACTTCCTGCTTGTGATTGACGAGTCCCATGTCACCATACCCCAGATCGGAGCCATGTACAACGGTGACCGTTCAAGAAAGGAATCCCTTGTGGAGTATGGGTTCAGGCTGCCTTCGGCCTTTGACAACAGGCCGTTGACCTTTGAGGAGTTTAACCAGCGGATCAACCAGGTGATCTATGTCAGCGCCACCCCGGCCGATTATGAAAGGAAGCTGTCAACCAGGGTGGTTGAGCAGATAATCAGGCCAACGGGGCTTGTGGATCCCGAGGTGATAGTGAGGCCGGTCAAGGGCCAGATAGACGACCTCCTTTACGAGGTGGACGCCTGTGCGAAAAGGGACGAGAGAGTGCTTGTGACAACCCTGACCAAGAGGATGGCCGAAGATCTGACCAAGTATATGGATGATATGGGGGTCCGGGTGAGGTACCTCCATTCCGATATCGACACCCTTGAAAGGATGGAGATCATACGGGACCTGAGGCTTGGCAAGTTTGACGTGCTTGTGGGGATAAACCTGCTCAGGGAAGGCCTGGACCTCCCCGAGGTTTCACTGGTTGCTATCCTTGACGCCGACAAGGAAGGGTTCCTAAGGTCCGAAACCTCGCTGATCCAGACCATAGGCCGCGCGGCCAGGAATGTCAACGGCCGGGTCATCATGTATGCCGATACCATAACAACCGCCATGGAGCGGGCTATTAGCGAAACCAACAGGCGCCACAGGATCCAGCACGAGTACAACGTAAAGCACGGCATCACTCCAAGGAGTGTCCAAAAGGCGGTGCACAATGTCATCGAGGCGACCCATGCCGCCGAGGAAACAAAGGAATACAAGGCCGCTTCAAAGGGCATGGAAACCCTGAACGTGGATACCATCATATCCCTGGTAGAATCCATGGAGAAAGAGATGCGCCAGGCTGCCCGGGAACTCGAGTTCGAGAAGGCGGCGGCCCTCCGCGACCGCATCGCAGAGCTGAGGCAGTATATCTAATAGAAGCGCTCCTCCCTTGTGCCGTTGCGGGAGGAATGGGGTGGGGCGACGAAGCAATCCCTATTACGTTTCGCAACTGGCTGCGTGTTGGAGCCGTGCTGTTCAGTCTCTCCTTCAGTCCTCGTCGCAGGAAGTTGTACATGCTCATGCTTGATCTCCCAGGGCCGCCGGCAACGTCGCATCCGTGCGACTGCCGGCTAAAAACAACATCCGGTTGTTTTTTCCCGCTCGATCTGCACATTTCGCATACAACTTCATCTGCTCCTGCGGAGTCATTCGAGACAGAAACAGCACGTCTTATGCACGCTATTGCGGACTATAAAATCTTATAGCTTTTGCTATTATGGGATTGCTTCGACGAGCTGATCCTCGCAATGGCAATAATAAAAACAACTGGGGGTTAATAATGTCCTTCATTCCTGAAAACGCGCATCCGGCATGGTCGGATTTCCTTGACGCAAAGACAATGGAAATGCTGAAAACCATTGAGTCCTGCCTTGGAGAGGATATATGCCCGCAGAAGGAGAAGGTTCTGAGGTTCCTTACGGTGGACCCCGGGAAGGTCAGGGTGGTCATCCTGGGCCAGGACCCATACCCGGCGAGGGAAGCCGCAACCGGCAGGGCCTTCGAGGTGGGCTCGCTGAAATGTTGGAACCAGCCCTTCAGGCAGGTTTCCCTGAAGAACATCGTGCGCCTGATATATAAGACCTATAATAATATAGAGGATTATTCCGATATCCCGAGCTTCTCGCAGATACTGCGGGAGATTGAAGACGGAAGGTTTCCCATTGAGTCTCCCGAAAGGATATTTGAATCCTGGGAGCGCCAGGGCGTGCTGCTGTTGAACGTATGGCTGAGCACCTGTGTATCGGAACCCGGCGCTCACCGGCTTATCTGGCATCCTTTTTCTGTAAGGCTTCTGAACTGGCTTTCAACAAATTACCCCGGCCTTACCTGGTTCCTCTGGGGTAAAAACGTCATATCCTACAAGTCTGAAATCCTGTCGGGCACGATCATGGAGTCAAGGCACCCAATGATGTGCTCATCCGCTTATCCCGACGATTTCTTAAGGTCGGACTGCTTTAAGAGCACCATGCGAATCATCAATTGGACCGGAAGATAATGGAGTAACTGGAAGGCATAAGAGTCACGCGCGAGGGTTACCTTATGAAGTGAGATTTCATATGGAGCGTGATCCTTTTGCTGAAAAGAAAATGGCTTCTTTTATCTTTTTTTATTTTATCTCTTATTTTGGCCGTAGTATACGCGGTGACCCTCTTTGTCCTGCCAGGACACATTACGCTGCTTGCTGGTGAGGATTACACGATCTCCATACGGTCGCCCCTGTTTCTCCAGGCGTCTACCGACAGCAGCCTCCTGAAGCTGACATACATGGAACATGAAGCCATCCATGCCTTCGAAAGGCCTTACAGGATCGTATGCACTGGGGAGGGCCAGGCGGAAATGGAACTTAAAGTGCTGGGTTTTATCCCGATCAAGACCATTGAGGTCCGGGCCATACCCAGCCAGAAGGTCCTTGTCTGCGGGTTTCCCATCGGGGTGAGGCTGAAGACCAGCGGTGTTATGATCATCAATGTTTCCGGCGTTATACTGGATGACGGCAACAGGGTATCACCGGCTGAAAAAGCCGGGCTGCTGGCGGGTGACATCATCATCAGGGCCGGCGGGAAGAACATTGGAAGCATAAAGGATCTTATTTCGGTAATTGAAAACTCCGAAGGAAACGATATTCCATTGACATATATGCGCCAGAACGTCAGATACGATACTTCGGTCAAGCCTATAAGAGCGGCTGAGGATACGCAATATCGCATTGGCATCTGGGTGAGGGACAGCTCCGCGGGTATAGGAACGCTGACATTTATTGATCCCGAGAGCAATGTATATGGCGCGTTGGGCCATGGCATAAGCGATATTGACACCGGCGCCCTGCTTCAGGTGGGTTCCGGCCAGTTGCTGAGATCCAGCATAAAGAGCATCAAGAAAGGGATCAAGGGCGTGCCCGGTGAACTGGAGGGTGACTTTTTGGCGAAGAATCAGGTTATCGGCGATATTGAACTGAACACCAACTTCGGGATTTACGGCAGGCTGTTGGTCAGCTTCATCCATTCCAGGTGCCGTCCTTTGCCAATTGGATCCCATAGTCTTGTCCATACGGGAAAGGCCTCCATCCTGGCCTGCATCCGTGATGACAAGGTGGAGGAGTTTGACATAGAGATAGAAAAGGTTGCCAGACGGGATTTGGGAAGCACCAAGAACATGGTAATCAGGATTACCGACGAAAGGCTTTTGAATGCCACCGGCGGCATTGTCCAGGGAATGTCAGGAAGCCCCATAATCCAGGACGGGCGGCTTGTCGGGGCCGTGACCCATGTCTTTATCAACGACCCTGAGAGGGGCTACGGTGTTTTCATAGAATCCATGCTGCAGCAGGCCAAATCCGTCGCGGCAAAAAGATATTCCCTGCCCGAAGCATCCGGGTATTAGCATCGTGTTTTCGGTGATATACTATAATATTGCGTACCCATATCCATATTTTGGAGAACACCTGCTTTTTTATTGATGTGAATAGTGATATAATATTACATTAGTGACTTATTGGAATTTGGCGAGGGAGTTAATATGCGGATAGCGGTGGTTGACGGTCAGGGGGGCGGAATGGGCAAGGTCCTGGTTGAAAGGATCAGGGCAACCTTGGGCTCCCAGGTTGAGATCATTGCCCTGGGAACCAATGCGCTGGCTACTGCCGCCATGCTGAAAGCAGGAGCCGACGAAGGCGCGTCCGGAGAGAACGCCATCACGGTGAATGCTTCCAGGGTCGATTATATCCTTGGCTCAGTGGGTATTATATCCGCCAATTCCATGCTGGGCGAAATGACACCTAAAATGGCAGTGGCCATAGCCGAAAGCCCGGCCCGGAAGATACTGATACCTTTTAACCGTTGCGGGCTTATTATTGCGGGTGCCCGGGATGAACCGCCTGTTAAGTACATAGAGGAAGCCGCGGAATTACTTAAGACAATGATTGCAGCAAAATGAGGGTCAACCGTACGAGGGCTGCGATAGCGCCATGCTATTAGTAAGGGGAGACCGATAACTACAGTCTTTGGTGTTGGTTATAATGAAAAAGACTATCCGCGAGATCCAAAACCTCATAAAAGAAGCCGGAAACCAGATCAATACCGACCCTTCCCTTGCCCGCCAAAAGGCTTCCGAGGCATTAAAGCTTTCCGAATCATGCCAGTACATGGAGGGGAAGTTTGAAAGCCTCTTTACCCTCGGGCGGATTTCAAATCTCTACAACCAGAGTTCCGAATCCATCGATATATTTGAAAAGTGTTACAAGGCAGCAGAGGCCATGGGTGATTCCAGGCGGAAGGCCCTGTCGGTAAATGCCCTGGGGGTTACATATGACAGCATGCTGGTCAGCTCAAAAGCGCTGGAATGCTACTTTGAAGCCCTTGACATCGCAAGCAGGCATAAGTTCCAGGATCTTGAGAGCAAGATCCTGAACAACATTGCCTCGGTTTTCTCATACCTGAAGGATTATGAAACCGCCCTTTCCTATTTGCTTGAGGCCTACCAGAAGATACAGGGCACAAGTGAGCCCATTGCTGTCTTTTTGCGCAACATAGCCAATATCTACCTGGAGATGGGTGACTACGACAAGTGCTATGATTATAGCATACTGGCACGTAACGCGGCCTGGCGGGAACATGACGGAGAGCAGAGGGGCGACGTTTATTTCTTTCTGGCCCTTGTGTTTGCCAGGAGGAACAGGCTGCGCAGAGCCTTCAGGTATTTTAATCTCGGGTTCAAACTGATGGAACGCAACCACTGTTTCCACTCCTATGCCGAAGGCTGTTATGAACTTGCGAAGATTTTCTTCGAGCAGAAACAATACGACAGCGCCCTCAGATACCTGGGCAATGCCCGGGATCTGGCTTCCAAATATGGCTACAACCTGCTGCTTAAGGATATACATAAGCTCAGCGCCGAAACATTCCGCATGACAGGAGACACCGAAAAGGAACTCATGTCCCTAAGAGAGTTTGTTGAAATATGCACGTCACTGGAATCCAAAGATGTGGACAAGAAAAAGAGCTATGCCCAGATGCAGGTGTCCCTGTTCAAAATGCGCAAGGAGCAGGAGTACCTCAGAGACCAGGTTTACAGGGATCCCCTCACAGGATGTCTCAGTTACAGGGATTTTGAAAAGACGGTCCGGGAATTTATCAAGCGTACTGGCGGTAGTGTGGCCGTCATCTTCATGGACATGGACAACCTCAAACCCATAAATGACAGGTATGGCCATGACGCGGGAGACCAACTCATCATTGAGTTTGCCGAAACCATAAAGGAAGTGCTGGGGGATTCCGGCCTGATCTTCAGAAAAGGCGGAGACGAGTTTATTGTCATTAAGCCGTTTACAAATCGTGATAAACTAAAAGGGTTTTATTGCACACTTTTTGCCCGCCTGTCAAAGGTAAGGATCATCGGAAAAACCCTTACCAATATAAGCTGCAGCATTGGAATCGCCATAGCGCCGGATGACTCAACCGAGCCTTCCGAGCTTGTGAAGATGGCCGACATGGCCATGTACCGCGCCAAGAAAAGTGGTAAAAGATGCTGCTGCTTTTACGGCGACATACATATAAAATTATAGTAGACAGCTTGTTTCAGGAGGACGCATGCCAGGCGGTGAAACCCGAGCGCAGCTTCAGCGTATTCGGCTCAACAGACCGAGAATCATAGATATTCCGGGCATGAATGAATTCCCCGAACTGATCAGGGGCTTTACCACGCGTTTTGGAGGGGTCAGCAGGGCTCCATACGAGTCTTTAAACCTTAATTTTTTTAAGGAGGATGATCCATCCCGGGTCAGGGAGAATTTCCGGTTGTTATCCAGGGAACTGGGAGTGCCCCCGGAGGACATGGTCCTGTCAAAACAGGTCCATGGCTGCAGCATACTAAGGGTTGACGACTCCCACAGGGGTATGGGAATTGTGCGGGAAAGGTCCTATGGCCCTGTGGACGGGTTGACCACCGATGTGCCCGGCATCATGCTGGTTACCTATTATGCTGATTGTGTGCCCCTGTACTTTTACGATCCCGTGAAAAAAGCCATATGTTTATCCCATTCAGGATGGAAGGGTACGCTTCTCGATATAGCCGGTGAATCGGTAAAGGCCATGGAAGCGCACTACAACAGCTGTCCGGGGGATATCAGGGTCAGCATCGGACCGCATATCAGGTCCTGCTGCTTTGAGGTGGGGGATGATGTGGCCGCCCTGTTCTTTGAAAGGTACCCCTGGTCAGAAAAATCAGCCCGAAAGGGCCAGGGGGGGAAATGGGTCCTTGACCTGGAAGACATAATCCAGGAGAGCCTTTTAACTCTTGGCATACAAAAGCGGCATATTTTCGGCTGTCAAATCTGCACAAAATGTGAGTGTGACGTGTTTTTCTCGCACCGGGGAAGCGGCGGCAGCACCGGAACCGGAGCGGCTTTACTGATGATGAGGAGAATTGTATGAAAAAACCATCGATTATTGTATTAATCCTTATATTAATAACGGGCCTGGGAGGCTGCGGCCAACAGGTGTTAGAACAGGAAGATTACATATATTATACCGGCCGTGAAGAGATGCCCGTTGTATCCCAGGACTCAGGTCCTGCCCAGGGAGGGCGCCTAAGGCTTTTCATGACAACGCCGGATTCCCTTAATCCCCTCTATACAATCAATCCGTATATCCGGGAACTTTCGCTGTTTGTATTTGATTCCCTTTTTGCGGCAGACGGGGAGAGCAACTGCGTTAATATACTTGTTGAATCCTGGCAACTGAGTGAAGACGGTAAGACCCTGGATATCAGGATGCGGGACAAGATAAAATACCATGACGGTTCGGAGTTTTCGGCGAAGGATGTTGAATTCACCATCGACGCCATCAAGAAGGCGGGGTCTAAAAGCCCATACGCTGACCATGTCAGGAACATAGACAGCGTCAAGGTCTCCGACAGGCTGAATATCCGCATCATTTTCAAGAAACCTGATCCCAACTGTCTCCTGAAGCTCACTTTCCCCATCCTCCCCGGGCATGTGTTTGAAGACTGGCCGGTTGATGAATACGATCCTGACCGGAAGCTGGTGGGAACAGGGGCATATAAATATGATTCCTTCAGGGACGGCATGATTTCCCTGTCACGAAATGATGACTGGTGGTTTGTTTCTGCGCCCGATGGCCCCGGTCACCCCGTCTGGATCGATGGGATAGATTTTATTGTCCATGACGGAGATTATGAAATGATGTCGGCTTTTCAGAAGAACATCATCGATATGGCCACGGTCAGTGGAAGCAACATGGATTATTACTCCAACAGATCTGATATCTTGTACAGCCAGTATGTGGGAAACCGTTTTGAGTTCATTCTGCTTTCCACCACCGGGGCCGACGGCAGAAAAATGAGAAACCCGGAGTTCAGGGCGGCGATCCTCAGGTACTTGGCCGGTTATATGGTCATGAACCCGTTGGAAACCGGTATTCCGGCTGTTACCGAAGTCAGCTGGGGTAGTGAAACCGCGGACAGGGAGGATACTCTGGCAGCCCTGGAGCAGCTTGGATTTGTCTTTGACGAGAAGAAAAACATTCTTTACACATATCGCAACGGAGTCAGAACACCGCTGACCCTTGGGATTAAGTGCAACGGCCTGGATCTTGACAGGCTCATAACGGCAGAATGGATCAAATCAGCCCTGCGGCAGATAGGAATTAACGCTGTTATTGAAAACTCCGCCCAGGAAGATGAGATCAAAGCCGTATCCAATGGACGGTTCGACATCATGATTCTGGGAAGCCGCATACCATTTTATTCCAATCTTGAGGAAACATTGGACCTCTTATGCAGGAACCTGGGAGTAGATGGGCAGGAAGCCGTGATAATGCCCCTTTACCGCGAGCGTGAAGCCGTGCTCTTCAACCTTGAGGTCAGGGGGGTTAAGAAGCCGTTTTGGAAGAATATCTTCAATGGCTGGACAGAATGGTACATTGTCAGGTCAGAATCAGAGAAATGAAGGTCCGAGGTATATCATGCGTGAGATCGGTTTGGATCAAATCAGCTTAAGAAACGTTAAACCGCAGGACATGCAATTCCTGGACAAGTGGTATTCCATGGGCGATGAACTGGGTTATGCCACCGGGTTCAAAAGCTTCAGGGAGGTCAGGGAAAGGATAATGTCCTATCCCATGGTATCCATGATTATAGCCCTCGCAGATGACCGGGCTGTTGGCCTTATATGTTATGAAACGCGGAACCTGGGCGGAAAAAAGGTGGTATGGGTACATATCATCATAGTTGATCCTGCCTGGCAGAGCAGGGGCATCGGCACCCGGGCGGTCGCCAGGCTCTTGGACTTTTTTGAAGCCAGGGGCTATTCGGACGTGATGGCTTCGGTTTCCTGTCAGAACAAGCGCGGCCTCAGGTTCTGGGAGGGCCTTGGCTTTACACGTTCCCCAGCCATGGAAAGAGCCCTGGATGCCTCAGGAACCAGCGGTGTGGCTATAATGAGGAAAAACCTGGCCGAAAACCAGGCCTGACATCGGGGGGGCACCGCAGAAAATCATAATTTTTCGCGGAGTTGCCGTCATGAAAAGACCATTGGCAGTATCGGCTATTGCCCTGATTATCGGAATAATTATCGCTGAAAAGGTATCCTCGATCATCCCCGGTCTGTGTGCGGTACTCCTTATCTGCATCGCAGCGTATCTTGCCTGGCCCAGGATTTCCTTCAGATCGCCCTTCCTCCTTCTTGCGCTTCCGCTTTTGGTATCAGGCTTCTTGCTTCATCATTTCAATATCCGGGCAGTCAATACCAGGTTCCTGCCATGGCAAGGCCGCAAGGTGGTTATTGTGGGCGCGATCCATGATGAGCCTGTCTTCTCGGACGGCAGAATCACCTTCACCCTGTCGGCTGATACCATCGCCGAAAACCAAAGGATAACCCCGATCCGCGATGGAAAGATCAGGGTCAGGGTTTACAGTGACAGTCCTGTTGAGGAACTGCAATACGGAAGGATTGTGCAGATCAGCGCCGAGATCGAAATACCGGCAGGACGGCGCAATATCGGGGGATTTGACTACAGGCGCTTTCTTGCGGCAAGGGGCATATCGGGCATATGCAGCATCAATCGGTTACAGCTGAAGGTGCTGGAAGGCAGCCGGGGCTTCTTCCTGAAATCGGCGGGCTATGCTGTGCGCAAAGGCATATTGAATGCCCTGTATGGAAGCATGCCGCAGAAGGAAGCCTCGATTGCGGCCGGTATGCTAATAGGCTATACCGAGGAGATGCCTGAAAGCATGGAGGAGGCCTTCAGGAAGGCTGGGCTGTCTCATATCATGGCAGTATCCGGGGCCAACCTGGCCTTTCTTTTGCTGCCATTCATCTGGCTGCTGAAAAGGATCGGGCTGAATCCCAGGTGGGCTTCAGTGATTTCGCTGCCAGTAATGTTACTGTATGTATTTGCTACCGGTATGGAGGCTTCTGTTATACGCGCAGCTATAATGGCTGGAATTATGCTTCTGGGTATGATTTTCTGGAGGCAAACCGACTTCTATTGTTCGATATCGGCATCGGCTCTGCTGATACTGCTTTCAAACACCTTTATGCTATTCGATATAGGGTTCATCCTTTCCTATACCGCAACCATATCCCTGGTAGTGTTCTACAAACCTGTTTTTGACAAGCTTCCCGCGAAAATACCCAAGGTGATAAGGGATACCCTGGCAGGAACATTCTCGGCGCAGCTGGGGGTAATCCCTGTTATAGCGGGAACCTTCAACAGTTTCTCGGTGGTATCCATGATTGCCAACCTGGCAGTGGTACCCATAACCGGGATATTAACAGCACTATCAGCAATCCTGGCGGTTTTCTGGTTTGTATTCCCACCGATATGTCATATTTTGGGCTGGATTGTAACCGTTTTAACCAGCGCTGTCCTCACGGTGACCCGGACGCTCTCGTCCATGCCCTGGGCTGAGATCGCTATAGCAACGCCGGGTTTCTTTCTGACATCCGGATATTACCTTATCCTGCTGGCCATACGCTATGGCATCCCGTGGCTGGAAAAACGGGTGCCGGAACCGTGCTCCGCCGTAAAGGATGCGCCGAACAATGCCTTTAAGGATATGGGACAGGTATATAACGATACAAGCCGAGGTTCGGAAGAAAGCGGAAGGAAACGGTTTGGTTGGCTGGTCGCATGCATTCTGGCTGTTTATGGCTGTATTGTCCTGCTGGATATGGTCCCCTCCGGGAAGCTTGAGATATACTTTGCCGATGTGGGGCAGGGAGACTGCAGCATTATCAGGACCCCATCAGGGAAAAGCATCATCATTGACGGCGGTGGGAGCATCTACGACGATGAGAATTCCTATACGGGGGAAATGATTGTGGTTCCTGTTCTCTTCGACCTTAAGATTACCCAGATTGATGTCATGATCGCAACCCACGGACATGCCGACCATATCAGGGGTCTTAAAAGCGTCATCGACAAAATGAGGATAAAAAGACTGGTGGTGGCCGATGCGGATGACCACGAAATGAACGAATTGACCGACTATGCCCGGAACAGGGGGATCCACGTAGAGTTGGCAGACCAGGGCGACATCATCTATTCGGAAGAAGGCCTTGTGCTGACAGCCATCTATCCCCTTGATGACAAGACACTGATACCCTCGGGCAGGACTGCCAGCGCCAATGAGCTCTCCCTGGTGACGAGGCTGGATTATGCCGGTTTCAGCGCCATATTCACAGGGGATATAGGTGCTTCCACCGAAAGGCTGCTGTTGGGACAGGAGGCGTTGAACTGTGATCTTATCAAGGTTCCCCACCATGGCTCAAAGTATTCGTCAAGCCCGGAAATGATCCGGCAGGCAAGCCCGGCCATCGCAGTGATATCGGTGGGAGAGAACAGGTATGGGCATCCCGATGAAAATGTAAAAAAGCTCTATATGTCGGCGGGAGCCAGGATCTACGAAACCATAAGACATGGGGGCATCATGGTAAGAGTGGATCGCAGGAAGCCAGATCAAATCTCGGTTTGGACCGTTATCAAAGAATAGTCGCCACCCTGTCAGGGGACTAAGGGGACGGTTTCCCGTGGTCCCTCTTTGGGAGCCTCCTCCATGTCATTGCGAGCGGCGCGCGGCAATCTCTGCCTGAGTGACCATGATAAGATTGCCACGTCCGGCTTTGCCGGGCTCGCAATGACAGTAAGAAGGTGGCTCCTCGCAATGACACCGAAAAAGCACCGCGCAACGACGCACGTTCAGTGCGTACCCGCGCCGAAATAA